>NZ_JBSWXP010000005.1:0-423802 GCF_056160665.1 Alteromonas sp. ABH4_453 | reverse complement strand
GCACCAGCGAACATCAAAATGGGGTCAGAGTACTTTATTACTTCAAATATCAGTACGTGGTTATCCCTTCTTCCCCAGTGCAGCTAAGTCAGAGAAATGTACTCTGACCCCACTATTTGCTGGGGTTAGGCTTCGGTTTGTAGTGCTTGCTTTTTTAGCGTTTCTTTCAAGAGTTCGAAACTGAACCGTAAAGTATTTGATACCTGCTAGCGTGCATGGGTTTCTTGTTCTCCTATCTTTCATTCAATAGTTTTTATATAAAGAGTTTCACGATAGAAAAGACTTCAACTTTTAAATAGTGTCTTTCAATGTACTTAAAAATTAGTTTTGCTGTTGTCTTATTGTTTCTGGCCAGTGTTGTAAATGGGCAGGAAGTAAGCAAGCCGTTAGTTAAAGATAATACCATCATACTTGGGGTAGTTGAGTTTCCTCCCTTGGTTATCAAAGATAATGAAGGGTTTGGCTGTCACGGTGATGCTGTTACTATTTCTAGGACAATACTTGAGTTAGTAGGGTATAAAGTGGTTGTAGAGTGCCCGCCTCCTGCTCGCCTTTTTAAGCGAATTCGACAAGGCAAAGTAGACATAACCCTTAATGTTAAGAGCACCAAAGCGTTAGAAAACCATGTAACTTTTGTTGAAAAGCCGTTTAGCTACCTATCGCTAGTCTTATTGACAAACACACGCTTAGAGAGCAACAAGACTGTCGCTGCAATAAGAGGTTACGACTATGTAGGCTTAAGACAGGAACTTGCAGATACCAACTATACATTCTTTGATATGCCTAATAGCACTGACGCTATTCAACTTTTTCAATTCGGTCGCACAACGCACTTGGTAACTTACGAAGCGCCTTACCTCTATCAAATAGAACGTGTAACCGATAATATCAGTGGCCTAACTGTATCAATGCGTCGTGACATTCCAACTTTCTTTGCTGTATCTAACAAGAGTAAAAAGAAAGCTGAGTTATTGGAAAAACTAACAGGTCTATTTAAGCTTTCAGAAAGTAGTACGGTGATCGAACAAATTCAAACTATGAATAAGTAAGAGGAAAGTTACTTTGTTAGTAACGAGTACTAGTGAGCACCTTTGTGAACCTTAAAAAATTTAAACAAAATCATTGATATAGTGGTTACTTGAAAAAAAGTTAATTTTTTATGAAATTTCGTTGCGAGTAGGAAGGTCTTCTTAAATACACGTGCTTACTGTACGTCAAACATGACTAATATTATTGAGGGTAGATCAATGAAACAAATTAAAAAATCATCAGTAGCGACAGCGTTGGGTGCAGTTGTAATTGGCTCTTTGGCGTCAACGGTTGCAGTAGCAGATGTAAATCCATTTGGTATGCAAGCATTAGAATCTGGTTACAGCCAATTCGCTGCGGAAGGCAAGTGTGGCGAAGGAAAATGTGGCGGCGACAAAGCAGAGAAAGAAGGCAAGTGCGGAGAAGGTAAGTGCGGCGGCGACAAGAAAGCTGAAAAAGAAGGCAAGTGTGGCGAAGGTAAGTGCGGCGGCGACAAGAAAGCTGACAAAGAAGGCAAGTGTGGCGAAGGTAAGTGCGGCGGCGACAAGAAAGCTGACAAAGAAGGCAAATGTGGCGAAGGTAAATGTGGCGGCGACAAGAAAGCTGGTAAAGAAGGCAAGTGCGGCGAAGGCAAATGCGGTAGCATGTAATTGTTATTCAATTAACATTGTGTAGCGTGAGATAGAATGATGTAAGGCTATACGAGTTAAGCTTAGCAACAAATGGCTGTCGAATGATGGCCATTTTTGTCTAGTAACGTACGTTACTATTGTGCAATCCCATGCGGTAAAGGGGAAGATATGGAAAACATCTGTGGCGCGGGTCTTGGGTTTCGTCGGGAAATGCTTAAAGAGCTTTCACCTGCATTGCCATCTGAGGTCGATTTTTGGGAAGTCGCACCTGAAAATTGGATCCCACTTGGTGGAAAGTACCAAGAACAATTTCAGCAAGCGTCTTCGCAAGCTCCCTTTACAACTCATGGTTTATCTTTGTCTATCGGAAGTAGCGACAAACTAGATGTCGAGTTTGTAAAAACCGTTAAACGATTTTTAGATGCAAACAACATTGCATTGTATAGCGAGCACTTAAGCTTTTGTTCTGGCAACGGTCATATGTACGATCTGATGCCAATTCCTTTTACTGAAGACGCGATTAAGCACGTAGTATCTCGAATTGTTCAAGTTCAAGATATCATTGAACGACCGCTAGTCTTAGAAAATGTCTCTTATTACATTGCGCCAGGCCAAGAGATGGATGAGCTTGAATTTACCAAGAGCATACTAAAAGAATCGGGTTGCAAAATGCTTCTCGATGTAAATAATGTTTACGTGAACAGTATCAACCATAAATACGATGCGAAAGCGTTCATTAACGGCTTACCCTCAGACAAAATAGTGTATGGCCATATTGCTGGTCATTATGATGAAGCAGAGGATTTGAAAGTTGATACTCACGGGGCTGATGTCATTGAGCCAGTTTGGGTGCTGTTGGAGCATGCTTACCTTACTCACGGCGTATTTCCGACTTTGCTAGAGCGTGATTTTAATATTCCCCCGTTAAGCGAATTAATAGCGGAAGTGCAGAAAATTAAGCAAATTCAAGCAAAATGCGAAGCTGTTCAAACATCAAACGTTAAAGGAAGTGTCGCGTGACTCAGTCATTTCAAACCACTCAAAAAACGTTCGTTGATGCGATCAAAGACCCAAAGACATTTTGTGTTACCGACGCTGATCACATTCGCCGGATGAAAATTTATCAATCCCTGTTTTTCAACAACATCGATAATTTCGTCAGTACCGGTTTTCCCGTTTTAAAATCTATTGTGGTAAAACAGTATGGTGAAAAAGGATGGGAGAGTATTGTGCGTCAGTTTTTTATTGAGCACGAATGCCGCTCTCCTTATTTTGCTGAAATAAGTAAAGAGTTCGTTGAGTATCTTTCAACAGAGCCAACTTTCGATATTACTCTGCCCGACTTTGCTGCGGAGCTTGCTCACTATGAGTGGCTTGAGCTTGACGTCAGTATCAGAAAAAATGAAGACAATGTTGAGTTCTATCAGCAAGAAAACAATGTTACCGCTATAAGGGTGTCACCGTATGCCTCGTTGGCGGCATATCAGTTTGAAGTCCATTTAATTGGTGAGGATTATATCCCAGAGCAACCTGCCCAAGAACAGCAGTTCTACGTTGTTTACAGAGACCGTGAGTTCGACGTTCAATTTGCTCATGTTAATCCGGTGACGGCTATTTTAGTCAACACGCTGGAACAAAATGAACTGGGAATGGAAATAGAACAATTAGCTGAGTCGTTGTGCCAACAACTTCCCCAAATTCCTTCAAACGTGCTTATAAATGGTATGAACCAGACCCTCACTGACATGTTACAAAAAGGAATACTGCTTCCAGTATCCTAAGTAACTATTACTATTTACCTGCTTTATATTAAACTTTCGCCAGGATCTGGTCTGAAAGTGAGCGATCGATCATATTAGCGCTGTCAATCGGGCTTGCTTTCGATTAACATTTAGCACCATTTTTTTGTTCACAAAATTGTTTAGGTAGTGCAAATGGCTGACAATTCAGATTTCAAAGAAGTCTATAACAAGTGGTACTTTCTAGCATCGCTAGTAACTCTAATCGCGTTCCCGTTGATGCATATCATCGCCGGCTGGTTCACCTTCTGGTTATAACGCAGACATTCAAGGCATAATTGTGACTGCAGAATATATTAAATCAGTAGTGAAAACCGTACCTGACTATCCAAAGCCAGGTATTTTATTTAGAGATGTGACCAGCGTTTTAGAAGATCACAAAGCATTTAGTAGCTGTATCTCGTTACTTGTAGAAAAGTATCAAGGTATGGGATTTACCAAGATAGCAGGTACTGAAGCACGCGGGTTCCTTTTTGGTGCGCCATTGGCCATCGAGATGGGCATTGGTTTTGTTCCAGTGAGAAAACCCAACAAACTTCCTCGTGAAGTCGTTAGCGAGAGCTACGAGCTTGAATATGGCATGGATACATTGGAAATCCATAAAGATGCCATCGAGCCAGGTGATAAAGTGCTTCTTATTGACGATTTACTTGCAACCGGTGGAACGATAGCCGCTTCTGCAAAATTAATTCGTTCATTAGGCGGTGAAGTAAACCATGCAGGTTTTGTTATTAACTTACCGGACCTAGGTGGCGAAACGAAATTGAGTACGCTTGATATCGAAAGCTACTCTATTTGTGAGTTTGAAGGCGATTAATCGCTATAAAGCATAACTAGCACAAGGCAAAATACGTAATAATGAGTTATCAGGTACTAGCAAGGAAGTGGCGACCAGGCAAGTTCAGCGAACTTGTAGGTCAAGAACATGTAGTCTCTGCCATTTCAAATGCTTTGGATAACGATCGTCTACACCACGCTTATCTGTTTACAGGCACGCGAGGTGTAGGTAAAACCACTATTGCACGTATTTTTTCGAAAAGCCTTAACTGCGAAGAAGGGCAAGGGGCCAACCCTTGCGGTCAATGTAATACCTGTAAAGAGATAGAGCAGGGCAACTACGTTGATTTGTTAGAGATTGACGCTGCATCAAGAACTAAGGTCGAGGATACTCGAGAACTTCTTGATAACGTGCAATACAAGCCAACTCGCGGACGTTATAAAGTGTACCTTATCGATGAGGTACACATGCTTTCAAAACACAGCTTTAATGCGCTGTTAAAAACGCTGGAAGAGCCACCTCCACACGTTAAGTTCTTACTGGCGACCACCGATCCTCAAAAGCTTCCGATAACCATCTTATCCCGTTGCTTGCAGTTTAACTTGAAAGCCATGTCTCGGGAGCAGATTGTTGGACAGCTGCAGCATATTTTAGAGCATGAACAGCTACCTTTCGAGCCACAAGCGCTAGCGCTTTTGGCAAGAGCCGCCCAAGGCAGTATGCGTGATGCGCTGAGTTTAACTGATCAAGCGATTGCACAGGGTGGAAATCAAGTGCTGGCATCGGTGGTAACCGATATGCTGGGGCTGATGGACAAGAACCAGCTGCTTAAAGTGGTTCATGCTGTGGTAAGTAAAAGTCCTGCTGATGTATTGCAGTTGGTCAATGACATCGCAGAGCAAGCCCCCGATTATGACAACGTACACAGCGAATTGGCGAGCCTGCTGCACCAAATAGCGTTAACGCAATGGGTGCCTGAAGCATGTAAGCTAGAAACCACATCGGCTAAAGCGATATTTCAACTAGCGAAAACAATTCCAGCAGAGCAAGTGCAGTTGCTTTATCAAATCGCGCTGCAAGGAAGAAAAGACCTACCGTTTGCTGCTGATGGAAAAAGTGCGTTCGAAATGACATTGATGCGAATGATGTCGTTTGCTCCAAACACCCCCATCGACGACACCGCAAGTGAGATTGAAAACGGGAGGAGTGAGCATAGTTTACCTGTAGATCATGCTTCTTCCAGTGGTGGCCCGGGAAACGTCGGTAAGCAGGAGGAAGCGCCGTTAAGCGAAACTTCTGCAACCAATGTGCAGGAGGAGACGCTTTCACATCTATCGGTTGAATCTACCTCTTCTCAGTCGTTAGAAAGTGCGCCATCTACCCTTGATTCACTTGCTACATCAATAATTGAAAAAGAGCAGCAAGAACAATCGACGTCTCCAGTTGAATCACAGCAAGAGCAGGAACATGCAGCCACTGATGAAAGCGAGTTGAGTGGAAGTGATACTCTGTCGGCGCTACCTCATGCAGAGTCAGGTGCAACGTCGACTCAAACAACAGCACTTGAGCGTGATGCTTCACATGATGATGAATCCGTAAAGCCAGCTCCAACTTCGTCTATTGAAGAACTACCCGTAGAAAACACCGCGGTACAAGCGGTACAAACAGAAAGCGTTGCTGCAGAGCTTGAACCAACGCCAAGTGAAGTCAGTGGGCCCCATAACGAAGCCGCGCAACATTTCGATGGACCTCCGTTAGATGCGTACATGGACGATATGCCACCTCCGTCAGAAGATGATGGGTCGTTAGGTTTTGAAGGTTTTCAAAGCGCTGAGGGCACTTATGACGCTGAAGGCTTTCATAACGCTGAGGGCTTTCATAACGCTGAGGGCTCTTATGACGCTAAAGGCTCTGATAAAAACAGCGAGCCGTTGGTGCACGATAACGAAGCGTCCTCATTAACCGCCGAAGAGCAGCTGACTTCTACGGCTGATATGTTGGCACTTCGTCAAAAGTTAAAGCAGAGAAAAGCACAAGACGCAGAAGCAAAAAGTACCAGCGCAGCAAATGCTAAGACCGAAAGTGCAAGTGATATTCAAGCGCGCTTTACCAGAAGTAAAGCCGAAGCTTTGAGTACTGCACAAACTGCACATGGAGTTAACAAGGACAGCGATAATAGTGCAGGGCAGCCTAGTGCTGATAACGAAATCAAGAGTGGTGATTTAAACCCCGTTGGGCATGAAGATAGCCGTGAGCAGCAAGATCATAGCCCAGAGCCTGTAGATAGTAGCTCTGAGTTTAAAGAGAACAGCTCAGAGCCTATAGGTAGCAGCTCAGAATATAAAGACAATAGCATTGCACGTGATGACACTCCTCAACTGGAAAGTACAAATTCAGGCTCGTCTTTAGGTAATACTCACGCGCATTCTTCTGACACTATGCATACTAGCGAGTCAGAAAAGAGTCATTCAAGCTCAAACCACATGAGCGATTTCTCGATTGATGAATTTGAAGAGGATATGCCTTTTTCAAATGACGAACCTGAGGCGCAATCAAACTCGGAAACACCTGTTGAGGATATGCCACCTTGGGCAACTGATTACGATAATCAACCACCTCAACACGTTGAAGGTGCTGACTATGTTGAAGCGCCCTCTGATAGCAGTTCGAATTACGGCAGTTCCCCAGATCAAATGGAAAGTGCGGGAGAACGGTCTTTTGCGCGGGATGCTCTAAATTTTGATACGCCGCTGAGCAGTACCTACGACGGACAGTTAAAGGCGTACTTAAATGATGGAAGCAAATTAACTCACGCTAGCCAAATTGACGAATGGAGCAATTTAATTGAGCAAATGCCGGTAGCTGGTCTACTCAAACAATTGGTACTGCACGCATCATTTTCTCGAGCGGGCAATCAAGTGTCCCTTGAAATTGACCACAGTCAGACGCATTTATTAAATGATAGTGCGAGAAAGCAATTGGTTGATGCAATCCATCATGGGTTGGGTGAAAACTTTGAAGTAAATATCACGTTAGGTGAACCAGCATCTACACCTTTTGCGTTACAACAAGAGATTCATGCCATGCGCCATGCGCATGCACACTCGGTGATTAAAACCGACGATACAATTCAAGCATTGCTATCGACTTTCGATGCGTCAGTGCTAACCGATTCGGTTAAAGCGCGATAGCAGAATTATTAACACCAAAACGAAGCGAGACAAAAATTATGTTTAAAGGTGGAATGGGCAATATCATGAAGCAGGCGCAGCAAATGCAAGAGCGCATGCAAAAAGCACAAGACGACCTAGCCAAAATTGAAGTAACAGGTGAAGCGGGTGCAGGCATGGTTAAAGTAACCATGACGTGCAACCACAACGTACGTCGTGTAGACATTGATGAGTCATTGATGGACGACGACAAAGATATGGTTGAAGATTTGGTTGCTGCAGCATTTAACGACGCGGTGCGTCGCGTTCAAGAAACTAGCAAAGAGAAGATGGGCGATGTAACTGGCGGAATGCCATTACCTCCTGGCTTCAAAATGCCGTTTTAAGCAAACTACATTACTTAAAAGCCGTCTATCCTAAGGTTTGCTAAACCAGTTAAAGCGAGCCGGGCAATATAGGGGGCTAAAGTGCTTACAAAGCTCTGATTTACTATCAGAGCTTTTTTATCTTTCACTTCATTGAAAGTATCTAAAAGAAGAACCCTTCGCCGTTCATTCATACATTATACCTTTTGACTTTTCTCCTCTAACTTCTCAATCCGTCCACAATTAGCAGCTCTAAATGAGCACCCAAATGCTGCCTTTTTTATTATTGGCGCTAATATAAATAATTGCGCATAAAAGGTTTGGGTAAAGTCATTTGTAGTCTATATTTTATCTGTAGTTCTTTTAATTTTACATTTAACGTCCTTTCTCTAACTTACTAGGGTCAGGTTTTACCGGACTCATTTAAAGAAAGTGATTGGAACATGAATAATGCACGACCAAACTAGCGAACTTTCATCATTAGTCACTCAATGCGATAAAGAACCGATTCATCTTCTAGGTCGGATACAAAGCCATGGATTCATGATTATCGTCGATAAAGCGGGAGTCGTTACCCATTTTTCCGAAAATCTAGAGAGTTTTGCTAATGTATCCAGCGATAAACTTCTCGGTTATACATTGTGGGATCTACTTGACCGCAAACTTGTGCACGCTATACGTGGCGCGCAAAGCCAGGCAAGGATCCTTGGCAAAGCAGCCTACCTTCATTCTGTATCTATACCGCATTGTAAAGACACATTCGACCTGTGCATTCATCAAAGTGCCGAACACCTTATCCTTGAATTTGAAAAATTAGAGAGTTCGGGAAAGTACGAAGGGGTTATCACAGCATTAATGGCTCAGATATCGATGTTCCCTGAGCTTGAAGATCTTTATCAAGGTTTAGTTGAAAGCGTAAGAACGGCGACGGGCCATGACAGGGTAATGCTCTACCAGTTTCTAGCAGACGGTTCAGGTGAGGTGGTTGCAGAGTCAACAACTAGCGACATGGCTCCATTTTTGGGGTTGCGCTACCCAGCGTCTGATATCCCCCGACAAGCAAGGCAGCTCTATAAGAAGACTTTAATTAGGACTATCACTGACGTTAACGGTGAAACACACCGTATTATTGGAAAAGATAGTGAGGATATATCCCTCATAGACCTGTCACTCTCACGCCTCAGGGCTGTGTCTGAAGTACATATTCAATATTTAAAAAATATGAAAGTCGGCGCTTCTATGTCGATATCACTTATTGTTAATGGTGAATTGTGGGGGTTGATAGCATGCCACCATAACACCCAAAAAATAATTCCGAGTCGGTTAGTTTCACAGCTAGAACTTTTTTCGGAGATGTTTTCACTGGAATTGTCAAAACGACTAGTGAACGAGCGTATAAGAGTAAGCGAAAAAGCGAACTCAACATTTGCGCGCGTACTTAGTAATTTATCACTGGGTAGTTCATTAAATAATGCCATAGTAGAACAGCTTCCATTACTGAAAAGCCTTATTGATATAGATGGAATAGGTTGTATTTTTAGTTGTGAATATTCAAAGGCGGGCTCTGCGTTGAGCTCACGAAAAATCAAACGGTTTATAGAGATACTCGCTGAATTACCTGATGAAGAAATCCATCAATTTGACAATCTAGCTGCGATTGACGATGACTTGGCTGATGAAAATGTGGCTGGCGTTTTGGCGTTAAAGATTTCTAGTAAGCCAATGGACTATATTTTTCTTTTCAGAAATTCAGTGGTTAAGGAAGTGCACTGGGCGGGTAATCCTGAAAAGCGCGTTGAGTTGAAAGAAGGTAAAGAGATACTTACCCCACGGGCTAGCTTTGATAAATGGATAGAAACCAACGAATCGACTGCAACTCCTTGGACTACGTTGGATATTGAACGCGCTAAATCCATCAGACTTGGGGTAATGGAATTGACCATTCGCCATCTGCACGAGAAAGAGCAACTGCAACGTGAGGCGAAAAAAAGACTCGAGTTACTGATTGGTGAGCTAAACCACCGCGTTCGCAATATTTTGAATTTAGTCAGTGCGATTATCGGGCAGACATCACATAACAAGAAAGATATTGATGAATTTGTGGTTTCGTTATCTTCAAGAATATCCGCACTTGCTTTGGGTCATGACCAACTTACTCATGCCTCATACAATAGCGTAAGGTTTAAAGAGCTACTTAATAATGAGCTTAAAGCCTATATGATCAAGGAATCATCTTTTAAGATATCAGGCCCTGATATACGCATTTTGCCTGATGCAGTGACGCCTATAGTGCTTGTTTTCCACGAGATGATTACCAATGCAGCGAAGTACGGTGCTTTAAGCGCGACCAGTAACGATGGAAGAGTAGCGATAACTTGGGAACTAGACGAAACGGGATGTACCATCAAATGGGAGGAGCTTGGCGGGCCCCCCTTACACGGCCTAGACGAGGAAGGATTTGGAATGACGGTCATAAAATCCGTTATTCCCCACGAACTTAAGGGACAGGCATCACTTAGCACTAAAATTACTGGGCTCAATGCAGAGTTTTTAATTCCTCGTAAGTATATAGAGTCAGGTATACATGGGACAGAGAAACGGGAGGAGGAGAATGATGGACCGCCTCAAATAGTGCCTTTGAGCAAAGCCGAAAAAGTTCTCACAAGCGCCTTTATCGTTGAAGACAACCTACTCATCTCGCTTGACCTTAAGAAGCACCTTAAACAGTTGGGAATTAATAAGATTGACATTTTTGGTGATATCAACTCAGCAAGAGCGGCATTGGCTAAAGTTAAACCCTCGATGATGTTTTTAGACGTTCATTTAGGAAATGAAAATACCTTTCAGTTGGGCATTGAAATACAAAAACTCTCAATCCCCTTTCTTTTTATTACGGGTTACGGAGCAGCAATAGAGTTGCCTGATGAGTTAACGGGTGTGGATATACTAACCAAGCCGGTCGACACAAAATTGCTAAAGCGTTCTATCGAAGCTTTCGGTTTTAAGGTGTGAATCAGTGACTGACAATACTAACCCTGTGATACTTGTTGTGGAAGACAACTTAGTTGAAGCAATGAATGTAAAAAATGCGCTGACTAAAGCCGGTATGCAGGTGTTAGGCATAGCAAAAACCGAAAACGAGCTCTACTCATTCGTTGAAAAACGGGTTCCCGATCTTGTTTTGATGGACATTGGCTTGGGGGGAATAGATTCTGGTATCGATATTGCCAAAAATCTCACGGAAAGGTTTCGAGTACCGGTGGTGTTTAGCACTTCCTACTGCGATGATACGACGATTTCCAACGCGCTTGAAATTTCTCCTTATGGGTATCTTGTAAAACCCTATGGTGAGCTCTCACTAACCACAACTATTCAAGTTGCGCTGGAAAGGAAAAAAATAGAAAAAGCGCTAGCCTCTTCTAATAGACGTTTCGCCATGGCCTCAAAAATTGCAAGGTTGGGGGTGTTGGAAGTTGATGCCTCTACGCAGTCTGTGGTCATTGAAAGTGTTGAGAACCTGTTTGACTTTCCTCGCAAGGTGTCAATATCCGAGTTTCTTTCTTTGTTTCCTGAAAAGAAAGAGACCGAGTTAAAAGAGGCGATAAATTTAAAGTCGAACTACCTTACAACGTTACAGTTAAAAATTGATGGGCAGCCGACTAAATGGTTTCAAGTTGTCCTTTCCGATGTAGGGTGGGGTGACGATTATGTTCAAATTGGCGCCATACAAGATATATCGATTTTGCAGAGTACGCAGACGAACCTAAGTGTTGCAGATAAGATTGTAAGCGAAATTAAAGAAGGCGTCTTAGTATGTGATGCCGATGGATTCATAATAAAAGCCAATAAATCTTTATGTAATATGCTGGGCACTAATGCCGAAAAGCTAATATCCACCCATATTAACAATGTTTTTCCTAAAGCGCGAAAGGATGATCCGCGTCCTAATTATCTTATTGATGGCTTTAGAACTGAGCTTACCATTGTAAGCGAAGAGCGCAGGTTTCATTTGACCATGTCGGTAACGTCGTTTGATATTGATGATGGTGAAACTAATTTTGTTGCTATTCTCACCGATGTTTCTGAACTTAAGTCATCAGAAAGTCAACTCAAGTACCTGGCATTTACAGACGCGCTCACAGGCGCGGGAAATCGAAACCTACTTAACAATATTGTTGAGACTTTTAGTGAATCTTGCGAACCATGCTCAATTATATTTGTCGATATCGATGAGTTTAAGCTCATCAATGATACTCACGGGCATGAAGTGGGCGATGAGATACTAAGAGCTTGTGCAAGTCGTTTCAAAGCAACCTTGCGTGATAATGACAGCGTCATACGATTTGGAGGCGACGAATTTGTTATTGTGACGAGCACTGTCTGTCACAGGCTTTTAAGCAAAATGACATCGCGCCTGTCCCATTCGTTAAAAAGAATATTTAAAACAACTTCGGGCGACTTTCATATCACTGCAAGTATTGGCGTTGCATCATCTAACGAAAGTATCTCGTCGACTGACTTACTGAAAAATGCCGACATCGCCATGTTTTCTGCAAAACAGAATGGTAAAAACAGTGTTGTCATCTTTGATGAAAGCCTTTCAAAAAACATTGAATATAGGCTTTTCATTCAACAAGGTCTTAAAAGCGCAATTCAAGGCAAACAAATCAAAGCTTTCTTTCAACCTATAATTAGTGAAAAAGGTGAAATTTTAGCCGTAGAGGCCCTTGCTAGATGGTACATTCCAAGTCATGGGCCAATAAGCCCTGACAAGTTTATTCCTATAGCGGAGCGCACCAAGCACATTCACGATATCGGATTGTTAATGTTAGACGAGGTTTGTTTTGCATTGAAAGCATGCGAAACATGGGGGTTCTTTAACATAAAATTCAACTTGAATATGTCTGCAGTGCAACTACAAAATGATGGGGTTGTAGAGCTGTTCGCTGAGCGCTTGGATTTTCACAATATTGACCCCAAAAGAATAGTTGTCGAAATAACAGAATCTACGCTTCAAAGTGCGAAGGCAAGAGAGGTGCTTACCAAAATTAAAGCGCTTGGCGTCATCATTTCCATTGATGATTTTGGAACTGGCTTTTCCTGCATTTCAGAATTGGCTGATGAAACGTATGATGCGATAAAAATTGACCGCTCGCTGTTACCCGCTTTTCCGCTGCAAAATAAACAAGAAAAACGCAGGGCGTTAATTATCGAAAATGTGGTTTCGATGTGCGTTAAACTGGGCATGCCGTGTACACTGGAAGGATTGGAAACGGTTGAACAGGTATTATTTGCCAAAAAAATTGGTGCCAAAGCTATGCAAGGATATTACTTCACTAAGCCACTGAGCTTAGTCGACTTAATGGAGTACCTGCAAGCCGAACAAGCTTCGACACTTATTGATGTTACAGAGTTTGCCGAAGAGTAGTAAAGAAGGCGACCGGTACAGCTGAGATGACTCTGTTTCAAATGTAACATTCTGCTTTCTTTATATCTTTTCAAACGAGCAGTGTTCCAAGCTTTATTTTTCATCGACAGAACCTTATCTATAACACTAAAATACCCCTTCACTTAGGATTGGTCTTTTATCTGAGCTGATCCGTTAAATTATTCGTTCTTTATATCCCAGTGCTCTAAGACATATTATTAATAAGAGCGCAGGAAAATATATAACCAATAACCCTAAATAGAGGTTTTGTAGTGCTAAGGAAAGGCTTAGTTATCACCACGGTTCTTTTGCTTCCTATCGCCGCCGTGTTGTTTTTTATGAGTGTGCACGAACTGTTTAAAATGAAAACGGTGACAGTAGACCCAAAACTCAAAGAAATTTCTGGAATAGAATTCGACAAATATAAAAGACTGTGGGCTATCAACGATAGCGGCGACGGTCCGATTCTATATATGCTTAACAAAGACGGCAGCATAGAGAGAGAGGTGACGGTTTCAAATGCAAAAAACGTTGATTGGGAAGACATGACGCAAAATAGTTTTGGTCATTTTTTTCTAGGAGACTTTGGCAACAACGACAATAAACGCCGCTGGCTCACTATTTATAAAATCGAAAACCCCATTGATATTGAGGGTGATACCACTGAAGCAGAGATTATAAAGTTCACCTATCCAGAAATGGGTAAAGGCAAAGTGAAGCCCAAAGACAAAAATTACGATTTAGAAGCCTTTGTAGAATACAAACGTAATTTATACTTATTCACCAAAAATAGAACCAAGCCATTTGATGGCATTACAAAGCTATACAAAGTAGGCGACCATGCTGCGAATTTTGATGCACAGTTAATAGGCGAATTTAAAACCTGCACCACTCTTGAAAAGTTATGTTGGATCACGTCCGCTGCAATCAGCCCTGATAGAACAAAGCTAGTGCTGCTTGACTCAACGAGTTTATGGCTTTTTGAAAACTTTGAAGGCGACAACTTTTTTAGCGGTGATGTTTCTCGTATCGATCTTGGTGTGGTAACACAAAAAGAGGCGGTCACTTTCTATGATGACAACACCCTCGTGTTCACTGACGAGGAATACAAAGGCCTATTTGGCGGCAATGTATACGAAGTTAAACTCGACCAAGTGAAACGGAACGTGATTAAATACCGCGAAAGCCCAATACAAACCGAACAAAAACCTAAGCAGTAAATAATATGAAGTTTAGCCCGTTACTTTCAGAATTAATTCAGGCATTAACCTGTTTACCTGGTGTTGGAAACAAAAGCGCTCAGCGAATGGCATTTCACCTATTAGAGCGAAACCGCACAGGAGCTATCGATTTAAGCAACGTGTTGCACAATGCCATGGAGCACATTCATCATTGTAAGCGCTGCAGAACCTTTACTGAAGATGAACTATGCGACATTTGCCGTCACCCAGAACGAGAAGCAAGCGGGTTGTTGTGTATTGTGGAAAGCCCCCAAGATGTATTAGCTATAGAACAAACGTTAAGCTACAAAGGCCAATATTTTGTATTGATGGGGCACTTATCACCTATCGATGGTGTCGGGCCTGAAGAAATTGGTTTAACAGAGTTGGAGGCGCGCTTAGCGGCTGGTGGGATAAATGAAGTTATTTTAGCTACAAATCCCACCGTAGAAGGTGAAGCTACGGCGCACTACATTGCTCAGCTATGTACAAGTCATAATGTCGATGCTTCTCGCATTGCTCATGGTGTGCCTGTTGGGGGAGAACTTGAATACATTGACGGCAATACACTCTCCCACGCTTTTTCAGGTCGCCGCAAGCTGTAACGTCGCCGTAAGCTGGAACTAAAATACAGAGCGTTTTAAGCATATAAAATAAAACGCTTTCTTTTCATAAAATCAATGACCCATTTCCAAGCTAATACCTTCCTGTTCGCTTATTAATTAAGCGGCATTCGTCCTTTCCTGAAAAAGTTTACGAATAGAAAATAAATTTTCGTTCTAAACGTTGAAAAGTGCGTTGAGTGACCTTACCTGTTTAACATCAAACGTGATCCATTCAACGAGGAGATATTGGATTATGGCTGAAGCAGCCCACAAAGAAACCCACGGTTTTCAAACAGAAGTAAAACAGCTTCTTCAACTGATGATTCACTCTTTGTATTCAAACAAAGAAATTTTTCTACGCGAGCTTGTCTCTAACGCAGCAGACGCTGCGGACAAATTGCGCTTTCGCGCATTAGAAAATGACAGCCTTTATGAAAACGATGGTGAATTAAACGTCAAACTTAGCGTTGATAAAGAAGCGAACACAGTTACGATTACCGATAACGGTATTGGTATGACACGCGATGAAGTCATTGCAAACTTAGGTACCATTGCAAAATCTGGTACTAAAGACTTCTTTAGTAAGCTTTCTGGCGATAGCGCGAAAGACTCTCAGCTTATTGGTCAGTTCGGTGTAGGTTTCTACTCAGCATTTATTGTTGCAGACAAAGTGACTGTTCGCACTCGTGCGGCTGGTGCCGATGCATCTACTGGTGTTGAATGGGTTTCAGACGGTGAAGGTGAGTTCACTATCGCCGAAATCAACAAGCCTACTCGCGGTACAGAAATTACGCTTCACCTTCGCGAAGACGAAAAAGAATTTGCCGATACATGGCGTCTACGCTCAATTGTAAGCAAATACTCAGACCACATCAGCATTCCTGTACAAATGTGGAAAGATGAAGTGCCTGAGAGTGAAGGCCCAGATGGCGAAAAAATCGAAGCTCAGCCTGGTGAGTGGGAAGTGGTTAACAAAGCCACTGCGCTTTGGACTCGTGAGAAGTCTGATATTAGCGATGAAGAGTACAACGAGTTTTACAAGCACATTTCTCACGACTTTGCAGATCCGCTAGCTTGGGCGCACAACAAGGTAGAAGGTAAAACTGAATATACCAGCTTACTTTACATTCCTTCTAAAGCGCCTTTCGACATGTGGAATCGCGACCAGAACCATGGTCTCAAGCTTTATGTTCAACGCGTTTTCATCATGGATGACGCAGAGCAGTTTATGCCGACCTACCTACGTTTTGTTAAAGGTTTGCTGGATAGCAACGACCTTCCGCTAAATGTGTCTCGTGAAATTCTTCAAGACAACAAGATTACCCAAGCACTACGTCAAGGTTGTACCAAGCGCGTTCTACAAATGCTTGAGAAAATGGCGAAGAATGACAGTGAAAAATATCAGTCGTTCTGGAATGAGTTTGGTAATGTACTAAAAGAAGGTCCAGCGGAAGACTTCAGTAACCGTGAGAAAATTGCAGGTCTATTACGCTTTGCATCTACCCACGGAGAATCTGACGCTCAAACGGTTTCATTAGCTGATTATATTGAGCGAATGAAAGAAGGTCAGGATAAGATTTACTACGTGACTGCAGACAGCCTTCAAGCGGCTAAGTCTAGCCCACACCTTGAGATTTTCCGTAAGAAGGGAATCGAAGTATTGCTAATGGGCGAGCGCATTGACGAGTGGTTAATGTCTCACCTAACTGAGTTTAACGAGAAACAATTTGTTTCTATCGCGAAAGGAAACTTAGACTTAGGCGACTTAGAAGACGAAGAGTCTAAGAAAGCTCAAGAAGAAGCAGAGAAAGAAGTAGAAGGCGTTCTAGAGCGAGCGAAAACAGCACTTGGTGACAAGGTTGTAGACGTTAAGTTCACGCATCGCTTAACTGACTCCCCTGCGGTTATTGTTGCCGACGACAATGGTATGACTACACAGATGATGAAGTTGATGCAGGCGGCTGGCCAGACCGTGCCAGACGTGAAGTATCACTTTGAACTTAACCCTGAGCACAGCTTAGTTAAACTGCTTGCCGACACGCAAGATGAAGAGCTATTCAACCAATGGGTTGGTGTACTCTTTGATCAAGCAGCGTTGTCAGAGCAGGGTAGTTTGAAAGACCCGTCTACGTTTGTTCAGAACTTGAACACCTTGCTAATGAAGTTGGCAAAATAAGCAGGTTGACAGCAGGTTTATACCTAAAAACGGGCGTATCGCCCGTTTTTTTATTTCTACCTATAACAATAGTAAGCTTGTAAGCTTTAATGTGCTATATTTTGGCGGTTTAAGTTTTCAAGTTAATCACTTAAGACACCAAGAATTCACATTCTTAAAAAGGCGAATCGCAGGGCATCTGACCAACAGACATAGGCTGGAATTTATAAAAGTGCCTATAAGCTGAACATATATTCGCCATTAGTCTTAAGATTAACTTTACGGTACTCCTTACACTTGTCACTACAGTGTTGAATGTGTAAAGTGCCCGAAGTAAAAAAGTTCAAAAATCATAAGCGGAGAACGCACTCATGCGAATCATTCTTCTCGGCGCTCCTGGCGCGGGTAAGGGCACACAAGCTCAGTTCTTGATGGGCAAATACGGCATTCCACAAATTTCAACAGGCGATATGCTTCGTGCTGCGATTAAAGCAGGTACAGAGCTAGGTCTAGAAGCTAAGCGTGTAATGGACGAAGGTAAGCTAGTGTCTGATGAGATTATCATCGGTCTGGTTAAAGAGCGTATAGCACAAGATGACTGCAAAGACGGTTTCTTGCTAGACGGTTTCCCTCGTACTATTCCGCAAGCCGATGCAATGAAAGAAGCAGGTGTTTCTGTTGATCACTGTATTGAGTTTGACGTTCCTGACGACGTAATTGTTGAGCGTATGGGCGGCCGCCGTGTTCACCCTGCATCGGGTCGCGTTTACCATGTTGTTTATAATCCGCCTAAAGTGGAAGGTAAAGACAATGAGACAGGCGATGACCTAATCGTACGTGATGACGATAAAGAAGAAACCGTTCGCAAACGCCTTGCAATTTACCACGAGCAAACCAAGCCGCTTGTAAATTACTACAGCGCCGAAGCTGAAGCTGGAAACTGTGAGTATCACAAGCTTGATGGTACCCGCCCAGTTGAAGAGGTGAGTGCTGAATTAGCTGAGCGTTTAGGCTAATCGCCGACAACATTTACAAAAGGCCGCTTATGCGGCCTTTTTTGTTGCTTGTAAGTTGATATTGGATAACGTTTAATATCACTAACAAGACGTACTTACTAAATCAAACAACGCGTTAAAATTATAACATGTGGAGTAGACCATGGTTTTGCCAATCACGGCGTTTTACGCCAGCCTGCTGGGTATTTGTTACCTGTATTTGTCGTTTTTAGTTATTGGGGCCAGACGTCGCCACCAAGTAGGTATTGGAGATGGCGGCCATGAAGATCTTATTCGTCTGTCTAGAGCCCATGGTAATTTCAGCGAATACGTTCCTATTACGCTTATCATGATTGCTTGCTTTGAAGCTAATACGGGCCAAGTATGGGCCGTTCATGCCTTAGGCAGTGCTTTGTTATTCGGTCGCGTCTTTCACGCTTACGGATTAGGGCGTCACTCTGGCGTTAGTTGGCAACGCTTTGCGGGGATGATATTGACGTTTTTAGCTATGCTTTGTGCTGCGGTGGGGAATTTGATACTTATCCATTTTGGAATGTAAAGTAGTATCGTACATACGACATGAATGACCATAGAAAGTGCCAGCGTAGCTGGCATTTTTTATGGTTGACGTTAAATAGTCTGAAGTTTGAGTTACTTTTTAATACGAACTTACAATTAAAAGTGCCGGATAATCAGATATTGAGAACAGGTCAACGGAGCGTGGATCACTAGTATCATAGGCGCTTTTGCAGGAGCCGTTGGAGGCGTCTATGGCGCGGCTATAGCAGGCGGTGGTGGCGCTAGTTCTAAATCTCTATGGTCAGCAGGTTTGGTGGGTGCAGGTACTGGCTTTTTCAATCCAGTGGGTAGCGTTGGTCGTCTAGCTGGTTCTATAGGTTTAGGGTTAGGCGGTGGTGCGATGGGCAACGCCGTTGATTCTCAGTACGAAGAAACTACTGACGAGTAATCCTAATAGGAGAACAGAGGTTCACAATGACCGATGCTTTCTAGGCAAGGGCAGAGCTAGTGAGTTGGGGTAAATAATAATGTTAAAAGCTTTAATTTTATTAATACTAATAATCTTCTACACTTTTTTATTAAAGCGAAGATTCAACGTGAAAATGATGGATGCTTGGCAAGCCAAAACGTTAGGCTCCGAGGTGTTAGTATACGTTATGATTGCTTTGCCTGTTATTCTTGCATGGCTTACTACGGTTCTTTTTGGGTATCTGTTCTACTAAGCAGATGCAATAGACGCATATAAAAAAGCGCTCGTGGCAAAAAATGCAGCGAGCGCCTTATCTTTTAGACTACTTTTAGAAGCGGTAAGTTAACTTTGAGTAAACAAAGCGGCCACGAGGGTTGTGTACGCTACCTACGTAACCGTAAAGATCGCTATCACCATCACCAATCGCAAATGGTGGCTCTTCATCTAGCAAGTTATTTGAACCAATAACTAAGCGAAGATTGTCGCTGTAATTATAACCAAATTGCAAATCAACCAGCATTTGAGAATCTACCGTCCTAGACGTATTTTCTTCAAAATCTAGTACACCGTCGAAATTGATGTCCGGCGTATCTTCAAACTCACCAATAAAGCTGATGTTTAGGTTTGCATCAAACGCGCCTTTTGACCATGTTGTACCAAATAACCAGCGGTGCTCTGGATAACCGTACTCGCCTGTGTATTCTAGGCCGTCTTTTTCAAACTCGTTCATGTAAGACCAATCTAGGTTAAAGCGCACGTTACCGTACTCTTGAAGCTCCATGCTGTAGTTTGCACTGAAGTCTACACCCGACGCTTCTTGTGACGATACGTTCTGGTAGGTGTTGAAAATTTTCTGAATAACACCTAGCGACTCACCTTGCTGTGGGTCTAAACGAACACATATTGTGCTGTCTTGGTTATTACATTCTGCATCGTAAACAAGACCGAACTGCTGTTCGTCAATTTTGTTGTCTTGGGTGATGCTCCAAACGTCAATACTCAAACCGAGCTCTTGAATAGGTGCGTAGATAACACCCACGTTCCACGATTCTGACTCTTCGGCATCTAGGTTAGGGTTACCCGCAAACTCGATATTGTAGTCTAGCGATTCACAATCTTGGCCAGTTGCTTCACAGCGGTATTGGTCTACAAAGAATACACTTTTCTGCGATGGACCAAGACCAACTTGTGCAAGAGAAGGGGCTCTAAACCCTTGTGCCCATGAACCACGTACTGTTACTTCATCGCTTGGCGCCCAACGCAGCGCAATTTTAGGATTGGTGGTGCTGCCAAAGTCACTATAGTGGTCATAGCGGCCAGCTAGTTGAAGTTCTAGCTCGTCAGCCAAAGGAATAGAAAGCTCCAAATATGCCGCGTACTGGTCGCGTTCTGCTGAAGCTGATACTGACTCAGTACCAAAAATTAAGCCGCGTTGGAACTGTACATCAGGAACGTCAGATACCTGCTCTTCGCGATATTCAACGCCAGCCGCCATCATGACTACGTCGTCACCAAAATCAAAGGCTTCGCCCGTAATGTGTGCATCTACACTCGTCATGCGAGATTCACCACGACGCACTAGGCTGGTGGTAATTTCATCAATAACGCTTTGCGGATTGGTTACACCGCCAAACGGATTATAGTTGCCAAGATCGATTTGCTCTTGTAGCCAGTCAACGCGAACCCAGCCTTGAGACTGATCGCCACTTTGCTCTGAACGGCTACGGCCTTTTTGTACCGATGCTTCCCAATCATAGTCATTGAATGTACCGCGAAGGCCTGCTACCAAACGAAGGGTATCTGACTCTATATCCCAACGGCGAGCACCGGCATCAACAGGGCGGTAGCGACCAATTTCTATATCTTGCCCAAACGGGTTGTTGGGGTGAGTACCTGGAACGGTTAGGCCTGCGTCTTCGTCAAGAGGCGTTGCCGCACCACCTGCCTCAGAGGTGTTGTGTTGCATAGCCACTTCCATAAACGCGGTGGTTTCATCGCCAATTTTGTAATCAAACTGGCCGATAAAGCCTACACGTTCAGAGGCGGGAATAGTAAGGCCGAAAGGACCATAGTCAAACAAGCAGCTGCCAGATGCGGTTGCGCTACCTTCTGGGCAGTCTGGATCAATTGTTTTAACACCGTCTACATAAAAGTATCCTGGATAGCCTCGTGATGAACGAAAATCCATTCCGCCATACGGTGACTGATTAGCCGTGCCAAAACGGCCCATTTCATCAGCACCTAACGTGCTGTTGTTAAAGTAGTCGATAATCACAGTAGCGCTGCTTTTTTCACTTTGAGAGCCCCATAGGATGCTAGCCGTGGTCTCGTCATAGCTTGGGCCTGTGGTGCCGCCATAGCCCGCGTTGATCTCAAGACCTTCATAGTCTTTTTTAAGCACAACGTTAACTACGCCTGCTACCGCATCAGAGCCATAAATAGCCGATGCACCGTCCTTTAGAATATCGATACGTTCGATAGCAGATACTGGGATAGAGTTAATATCAACAAATGAATTAGTGATACTTTCTGCGAACGCGCTGATTGCCACCCGGCGACCGTTAATTAGCACCAGTGTCGCGTCAGGACCCATGCCGCGAAGCGAAACTGCTGCCGCACCATTTGCGGTTGAGTCTTGGCTATTGTTACGCGTTGAAAAGGTTCCTGCGCCGGTAGCGGGCATGCGCTCCAGTAGTTGCTGGAGATTTTCATAACCCATACCTTCAATCATAGTTGCATCAATTGATTGAATAGGTGAGGGGCCTTCCATATCTGTACGCTTGATACGAGAACCGGTAACTGCAATTCGTTCAAGGTTGGCTGCTTCTTCGTCAGCTTGCTGTGCATACGCAGGAGAAAGAGAGGTTATTCCTGAAAGTGCTAATCCCACTGCAATTGCACTTACTTTACGACCTTGTTTCATTGTTATTTCCTTATTATCCATTTTACTTGCTGTGTGTTTTCGCAACATAACATGTTGCAATTTTATGAATAGCACTCCTAATACTAAAGTTGCAATAGGGGAAATTGCGAAAGATATGACACTTAGTTACAAAGTGTGTAAAGGAAGACTTACTTTTTGCGTTAATTTTGTGCAATTTTAGGTGGGTGATATAAAGGTGAAATAGCAGATAAGTAAAGAGTTGTAAGGGGTTTGGCCTTGTACAAGGCCTACCTCAATTGCCGAGAAATACGCCAATACAGGCGTATGATTTGTAATAATTTAAAGGCTATCCAATAAGTCTACATATATTTTTATATGCGAGAAATTGGTTGTATTTATAGATTCGACTAGCTTATTGGTGATGCTAATTTGAACGCAAGTAAAGGTCGTCAGATAATAAAAACTAGGATAAATGCACCGAAACGGCCTATTTCAGCGCAGTAAAAAACCTATCTTTTCTAGGTAAATACATGTTGTTTTTATCTACAGAAAACGCCACAGACGTCGCTTTACCTTGAATCTCTTTAATTGGAATAAAACCGTAGTAGCGAGAATCTACGCTGTTGTTTCTGTTGTCACCCATAGCAAGAACATGCGCTTTAGGCACAGTAACTACATTAAAACTTTTTGCAGGGCTGGGTATTGGATTAAGCGCAATAGTGCGGTTGTGCCCAAGGATGTATTCGGAATAAATCTGGTCCTTTGTCAGGGTTAATTCTGCTTTTTCATCATTTATAAAAAGGAGGTTATTTTTTAGTTCAACCTTATCACCCTCAACAGCAATGACTCGCTTAATGAGCCTTGTACTAGCCGCATTGCTGTCGATAATAACGATATCGCCGCGTTTGATATCGCCAGTTTGCGCAATTACAACATCGGTAAAAGGAAGTTCTAGTGTGTATGCCGATTTATCGACAACCACTCGGTCCCCAACCTTTATAGTTGGCTCCATAGAGCCGCTGGGAACATGATACCAGTCGGCTACGCTGCTTCTAAAAGAAAAAAGCAAAACGATAAATAAAATAAAAGGCAGATTGTTTTTCACGCTTTGTTTAATGTGTTTCAAAATCGGGCTCTCGCTGTTCATAACTCGCTGATTTATTCAAATGCTTTTTAAGTGTTACTTTTCTTTTTAGGTAGAGGGCATTCAAGCCCGTTTGTTCCACTTCACATTTTGGAAAATGTAACTAACTGTGTCTTTGCATGGTTAAACTGAGATCAATTTCTATATTTTTTCATTCAATGTTATAAATAAATATTCCATTAAATCAGGTGCTTAATTATTTTTCATGAGCGTTCTATAAAAGCGTCACGGTTACGATTTACCTTGTTATCGCGTTCGGGCTGATCCTAATCTCGTGCACTGTCAGCGCACTTATGGTACTTCTTACACTTTTGGTTAGTGAAGAAATAAGAACGATGCGTTCAAGAATAAAAAATAGAAAACGAATATATGCTGCAGTTGCTGTGAGTGCACTAAGTGCAATATCGATAGGATGTACCTACACCGCTCATAACTTAGATAAAAATCAGTCAGTTTCCGTTGAAGCAACTAATACTGAATCTCAGAGCGCTTCTTCATTCAACGTAGACTATGAACGATTTACGTTAGATAACGGGCTTACCGTATTGCTTCACGTCGATAAGTCAGATCCCGTGGTGGCTGTCGCATTGACTGCCCATGTTGGCTCTGCTCGAGAAATACAAGGCCGAACAGGTTTTGCCCACCTATTTGAACACCTGCTTTTTCTGGAATCAGAGAATTTGGGTAAAGGTGGGTTAGATAAATTGAGCGCCAGAATTGGGGGCTCAGGTGCAAATGGTTCTACTAGTCGCGACAGCACCAATTATTACCAAACAGTACCTGCAGATGCATTAGAGAAAATGATTTGGGCAGAGGCTGACAAACTGGGCTTCTTCATTAACACAGTAACCGAGCCCGTACTTGCTAAAGAAAAGCAAGTTGTAAAAAACGAAAAACGCCAGGGGGTTGATAATCGCCCCTATGGGCATAACCAATATGTTATTGATAAGAACCTTTACCCTGAAGGGCACCCCTATAGTTGGCAAGTTATCGGTTCACTTGAAGACTTACAGAGTGCAACCCTTGCCGACGTAAAAGCGTTTTTTAACACTTGGTACGTGCCTAATAATGTGGTGCTAACCATCGCTGGCGACATTGATGTTACTCAAACAAAGACATGGGTCAAAAAGTACTTTGATGAAATACCTGCAGGTCAGCGGATCGATAAACTACCGCCGCAACCCGCAAAGCTTACAGACACGATAAAACGGTTTCATGTTGATAACTTTGCACAGGCACCACTGCTCACCATGGTGTGGCCTACCGTACCCGAATATCATAATGACTATTACGCCTTACAAGTCCTTTCTCAATACCTAAGCGAGGGCAAGAATGCGCCGCTGAACAGAGTACTTATTGATAAAAAGAAACTTACCAGTAATGTTTATCTTTACGGGTATGACGCGGAGATAGCGGGCCAATTGCAACTGCAAGTTATGGCGTTTGACGGCGTGAATTTAGATGATGTTGCACAGGGCATAAGCGAGGCGTTTGCAGTCTTTGAAAAAGAGGGTATTTCTTTAGATGATTTAGCGCGAATAAAAGCTGGGCAGGAAACGGAATTTTATCAGGGACTTTCAAGCGTATTAGGTAAAGGCTTTCAGTTAGCACAATACGAAATTTTTGCCGGTGGTGCAGAGTTTATAAGCCAAGACGTTCAAAAAATATTAGGGGTTACGCAGCAAGACGTAATGCGTGTGTATAACACCTACATTAAAAATAAACCTTTTGTTGCCACCAGCTTTGTACCTCAAGGTGAGCAGGATTTAGTGTTGAGCGGTTCGACAAAAGCAAACGTTGTTGAAGAGCAAATTGTAGCGGGCGCAGAAGAGAACTTCGATGCTTCTATTGCCGCTGAATTTGAACGGACACCCTCAACTTTTGATCGCACGCAGGAACCTAACTATGGTGATAGCATAGATGTTACTCCACCAAGAGTTTGGCAAAGCGAGTTATCTTCAGGAATAGAGATAACAGGTATATCTAATAGCGAAGTGCCTCTGGTGTCTTTTGAATTAAAGCTGGAAGGTGGAATGCTGCTTGACCCGGATAATAAAACGGGTACTGCAAACTTAGTAGCCGAAACGCTACTTAAAGGTACTGCAAACAAAACAGCTCAACAGCTTGAACAGGAAATCGAGCTATTAGGCGCGACTTTGGAGGCCAGCGCTTCTGAAACTGATATTACAATTAGAGGAACTGTACTTTCTAAACACTACGGTAAGCTAATGGAGTTGGTTTCTGAAGTGTTGCTTTCCCCTCGTTTTGATGAAGAAGAGTTTTACCTTGCGAAAGACGATGTGATAAACCAGATTGCACAAATCAAAGCAAACCCCAACGCAATAGCTTCAGTTGAGTTTAAAGCACTGCTCTACGGAAAAGACCACCCATTTTCTCAAACCACACTTGGCGACATTGAGTCGGTTAATAATATTGTACTCGACGACGTGAAAGTGTTTTATCGCAAAAACGTGTCTCCGTCTGTTGCGAAACTGCGGGTTGCAGGAGACATTCAACAGCAAGACGTTATCGCTGGACTAACAAAGCTCAACAATAGTTGGGAACGTAAAAAAGTCGTTTTACCCGCAGTTTCTGAGCCAGATCTACCTCAAAAAGCGCAACTGTTTTTCTACGACGTTCCTAATGCTAAACAGTCTGTGCTGTATTTTGGCCATTCAGCTCCCAGCGTTAACCATCAAGATGCCTACACGGTCAACGTCATGAACTATCGTTTGGGCGGGGGAGGCTTTGCCTCTCAACTGATGCAAGAACTTCGCGAAAATAAAGGGTATACCTATGGTATTCGTTCGTCCTTCTCTACTGATCAGTATTCAGGTGAATTTACTATCAGAAGCTCAGTACGTTCAAATGTGACGCTTGAAGCGACACAAGCGGTTATGGATATATTGAGGTCGTTCGATAAAGGTTATTCTAGTGAAGATCTAGCTGTTACAAAGGGGTTTACTCTCAAATCAGCTGCCCGTGCGTTTGAAACACTTGGAGCCAAACTAGACATGGTGGGTGAAATCAGTGACTTTGGCTTTGCTAATGATTATGTATTAAAGCAAGAAGCAGAGGTGAAGGCGCTGACAGTCGATGAGATAAAACGCTTATATCGTGATTATGTGCATCCAGATAAGATGATTTATTTAATTGTTGGGGATAAAGCTACGCAATTTGAACGTCTGGAGGCTCTTGGACTCGGGAAGCCGATACTGCTGAATGCTGAGCAGGAATAAAGGGCGAGCGGAATAAAAGGGTAAGCGGAACAGAGGCTGTTCACCTTGCCTCAATTAACCTACTAAATAGAATGCAAAAGAAAGGGCCCGCACAAAACAGTGCTAGCCCTTTATGCATATTTTTTTAAGTTGTACTTGCTACAGCTCAACGCAGAAAGCAACAGCCGTCAAGGCTAGTTGTTCTATCAGCGCTGGGTACTACTGTGTTTTCAGTTTAGCCAAAAGCTGTTCCAAAGTGCTAACAGCGGTAAAGATGGCCTTTGAACTCTCTGCCGATGCCTGTGAATTGCTGGATACTTCAGATGTAGCGTTGCCTATTACTACCATGTTTCTGTTGAGCTCTTCACTTACTTGGCTCTGTTCTTCAGCGGCTGCCGCCATTTGCGTCATGCGCTCGCTGATCTCTCCTATTTGAAGTACCGTGGTTTGCATTTTTTCAAGGGCTGACTGGGAAAGCTGTGCTGCACCTTCGGCTTTCTGACTGCCAGTGTGTATGGTTAATACTGTGTGATCAACTTCGCTTTGTAATGCTGTAATCACCCTACCAATTTCACCTACCGATTCTGCTGTCTTAGAAGCAAGAGAGCGCACCTCGTCAGCAACGACACTGAATCCTCTTCCATTTTCTCCCGCACGTGCTGCTTCAATAGCTGCGTTTAGTGCCAAGAGGTTGGTCTGGTCAGCTATCGCGCCAATAACGTCAAGGATCTTTTTGATGTCAGCGCTTCGTTGAGAGACAGCTTGTACAGCATCCGATGCGTTTTGCATTTCACTCGACAGTTCTATTACTGAATGTGTTGATTGAGAAATTTCACTTTCCGTTTGTTTTACAGAATTTGTCGCGTTATCCGCATTATTTGCGGCGTCGGCGGCGGTTCGCGCTACCTCTTGAGCAGTTTGCGACATTTCAGTAATAGCGGTGACAACGCTATCAATTTCAGCTTGTTGTACTTGAATTAAAGAATTCGTGCTCTCTGTGTGGCTTTGTGTTTGTTCGCTTTGCGCTATAACTTGAGCGCACGACTGTTTTGCTTGCTCAAGCAACTCACGTACTCTTTCTTTAAATAAGTTAAACGCTTCGCTTAACTGAATAAGTTCAGCGTGAGAGTCCACGTGAATGTCTTGGGTCAGATCACCACCTTGACCAGCAAGCTCTTCCATTCTTTGGGCGACCTGTCGCACTGGCTGAATAATGCTTTTTGTGAACACGAAAACCAGAGCAAGAGCAATTGCGGTACATATTATCGCTACAATTAGTTGGGTGGTTAATAATGAGGTTACTGACGAAGATATCATCGCCTCTAGTGAAGTTATTGGCGCCAGCGCATTCGTTTTATTAACGCCAACGATCATTTTCCATTTCACCTTTGCCACATTAAGCGATATGTCTTGTGAAACATATAGCATACCGTCACTTTCATAGAGCCCTGATTGTTGGTCGGCATTGAGTAGGCGACTTGATTTCGCTTCATCGCTAAATACTTCAGAAAATGGACGAGCTAACTTACTCTTTGCGCTAGTCGCTGCAACCACTAATCCATTTTGGCTTACAACGTAAACTTCAGCATTACCGTCGTACAGCGATGCCTTTAAACTTTCAGCTCGTTCTTGGATAATAGGGAGGTTTAAGTCAGTGCCTACCACTCCACGAAAACGATTATTAACAATGACAGGAACCGTAAGGCTTGTCATTAGTTCGCTGTAGCCTTCACGGATTTCGTATTTATAAGGGTTAGATACACACGGTGTGAGCGTCTCCTTGTTACACAAGTACCACTCTGCAGCCCTGAAGCCAAATTCATCTAAGGTAGTGTCATGTTTAAGCGTTGGGTCGGTAATCAAAACCTGTTCGGGCTTATTGTTAGCGCCCCGAATGAAATAGACTTCAAAGCTTCCTGTGCCGGGGGTCGAATGAGTCTTTCCGCTACTGTTTTCTGCTGCCTTGCCATCGAACAAATTAGCCTCGAATTGAGCGTACATACTTGATGTGACATTCGTTGTTAGCACACTTTTAACCAGTCTCTCTGCCTGCTCTCTACTTAACGACAAATCGTCGTTTGCTTCAATACTCGAGGTTAACTGGGTTGCGAGCGCAGTCGGCAAGTAGTGGGCACTGTTAAGCAGAGCTTCTGTTTGCGCCGCAAATTGTGCCGCCTTAGCTGATACTGTCCTCTCTATTTGTTCGATAACTTCTGAATTGACATGTTGATCAATCTTACGCTCTGTACTTTCAAGTAGCACATAGCTTACGCCAATAAAAACCGTAGCAAGCAAAATAAATAGTATGCCTACAACAGACATGAGTTTAGACGACAAGGAGTAGCTTTTTTTCATGAATAATAACTTAGCTAGGATATGTGCAGCCCGCGTGTAGCGGAACGTTTATGTGAACGCTTCAGCGGATTCGTTTTCTATAAAATTCCGTAAAGCGTAATGATGTTAAGTGTAGGGTGTTTTGATAATTATGCTTACTTATTATACGTAAAACCTTATGTGAAGAATGGAATAACGCGTTTTTTCATAAATACACAGGTATTTTATCTTATACCTTTTGGGTGTGAATGTGACCGGAATCACCGGTGAATTGCGTAGTTATTGGTAGAAATAATATGTGTAAGCAATTTAAAGGACGAGACAAATCGGATGCCGGATAAAAAGAGTGAAGCAGGTGATCGACGTAAAGACGTGGCGCTTAGTCATACCGAAGAGAAAGACGTAAGAGATAATCAGAGTTTAAACTCAGTTTCTTTGTATGCGATTGTTCATAGGGAAGGGCTTGAAGAGCTACAGCGCCCGATGATGTCACTGTGGTGGTCTGGTGTTGCAGCAGGTATTGGTATTTCGCTTTCTATTTTAGCTGAGGGCATTCTGCATCAGCTTTTTGTAAACTCCCCCAATCAGTTTGTTATTGAGAATTTGGGCTATACGGTTGGTTTCGTGCTGGTCATTGTTGGTCGCTTACAGTTATTTACTGAAAATACGCTTTCGGTCATTCTTCCGTTGTTAAGCAAGCCGTCTTTATACATGGGTTCCTGCATTGCGCGTTTGTGGCTTATTGTTTTCGCCGCCAATATGTTCGGCACCTTTTTGGCTGCGTTTTTCAGCTATAGCTTGCAAGCAGTTCCACCAAACCTCGTTGAAGGAATGACAGCCATATCTGAGCACTACGCTAAACTATCACCTTCAGACGCCTTCTCATACGGCATTACGTCTGGTTTTATCATTGCCGCTATTGTGTGGATGAAGCCTTCGGTTAAGCATTCTCAAATATTGATGATCGTTATTTTCACCTATTTAATTGCGATTGGAAATTTCACGCACGTGATAGCCGGTTCAACAGAGCTTTTCTTGTTAGCACTGCAAAATAAAATAAGCGTTGTTGAAACCGTTTCTCTCATCGGTGCTACATTGCTTGGAAATATTGTTGGCGGAACGGGCCTGTTTGCACTGTTGGCCTATGGGCAGGTAGTAAGGGAAATCGAGAAGTAACATTAGTAGACAAAAAATGCCCTTAGCGCAAAAACGCGAAGGGCATTTTAAATAAAAAGTTAGCGCACTTGTAAATTACTTATGACGCTCACGCAATACATCTAGCGCATCGTTCAATGACATATCGCTTGCTTGAAGCAGAACCGTTAGGTGATACAGCAAGTCAGCGGCTTCGTTTTTAAGCTCTTCTTTGTCGTGAACAGTCGCAGCCAATGCGGTTTCTACACCTTCTTCGCCCACCTTCTGCGCTATTCGCTTAATGCCTTTGTTGTAGAGGCTAGCAGTATAGCTACTTTTAGGGTCGGCATCTTTGCGGGCCGCCAATACTCGCTCTAAGTCTGCAAGAAAGGTAAACGCTGGCGTGTTGCCGTCGAACCAACAGCTTTCAACACCCGTGTGACATGTTGGGCCATTAGGATTGGCAAGTACCAACAGTGAATCTTGGTCGCAATCGCAGGCAACGCTCACTAAATCTAGCGTGTTACCAGATGTTTCACCCTTGGTCCAAAGGCGTTGCTTTGAGCGACTGAAAAAAGTCACTTTACCCGTTTCAAGGGTTTTCGCTAGGGCATCTTGGTCCATATAACCCTGCATTAATACCTTGCCTGATAGTGCATCTTGCACAATGGCAGGTAGCAGATTATCCATTTTGTCCCAAGCCAGTTTATTGCTGTTTTCGTTAGTAATGATCACGGATTTACTCCTTCTGCTTGCGCCGTTAAACCGTGACGCTTACGCATGGCAACGCCATTGCTGGTTAATTCTGCTTTAAGCTCATCAATGTTGATGATGCCTTTGTGAAATACCGATGCTGCAAGTGCGCCATCTACGTCAGCCTGTTGAAACACATCCGTAAAGTGGGCAATTTCACCCGCGCCACCCGATGCAATTAGCGGCACTTCACAGACATCGCGCACGGCCTTCAGCTGTTTCACGTCGTAGCCTTTGCGCACGCCGTCTTGGTTCATACAGTTAAGTACAATTTCACCTGCACCACGTGACTGAACTTCTTTAATCCAATCGATGGTCTGCCATTGGCTTTTTTGAGTACGCGCTTCATCACCAGTGAATTTGTACACTTCGTATTGGTCGGTTGCTTCGTTATAGAAACTGTCGATACCAATCACGACGCACTGTTGTCCATAAACGTCGTGCAGCTGGTTAATAAGGTCTGGATTATTAAGGGCTGGGGAGTTAATTGAAATCTTATCCGCGCCCATTTCCAAAATACGCCCAGCATCTTCAATGCTCTTAATGCCGCCAGCTACACAAAACGGGATATCAATAACCTGTGCAATACGGCTTACCCAGCTTTTATCTACCACACGGGCATCAGAGCTGGCGGTAATATCATAGAATACTAGTTCGTCGGCACCTGCTTTCGCATATTGCTCAGCAAGAGGCACAATATCACCAATAATTTCATGGTTTCTAAACTGAACGCCCTTAACGACTTTGCCGTCGCGTACGTCTAGGCACGGTATTATGCGTTTTGCCAGCATGCGATAGCCTCCTTAACCGTAAACTTACCTTCAAGCAATGCGCGACCTAGAATAACGCCGCCAACGTTTGCGGGTTTTAGCGCTTCAATATCAGCAATGCTGCCAATACCGCCAGACGCTTGCCAGCTTACATTAGGGAAACGGGCTGCCATTTCTTGATACAGCTCAGTGTTAGCGCCTTGTAGTGTACCATCGCGGCTAATATCGGTGCATAGCACGTGCTTAGCGCCAACTGTAGCGAAGTCTTCAAGCAAGCCTTCAAGAGCAACGCCAGAATTCTCTTGCCAACCGTGGGTAGCAATAAGCTTTTCACCGCTGTCGCTAATATTGATATCAAGGGCTAATACAATGTGCTCTGGGCCGTATTTTTCTACCCAAGACTTCACAAGCTCGGGTTGTTTTACCGCCAAAGAACCAATCACTACGCGGCTTACGCCAGTTTCAAGTAATTGCGCTACTTCTTCTTCACTACGAATACCGCCGCCGGCTTGAAACTTCATGCGCTTAGTGTCGACCATAGACTTAATCAGTGAAAGCTGACGCTTACTAGTGTCTTTCGCGCCCGTAAGGTCAACAATGTGCAGCCAAGTTGCTCCTTGGTCAGCATAGTCGTGAACCACGTCAACAGGGTCCAGTTCGTATTGGGTTTTTTGCTCGTAGTCACCTTGATAAAGGCGGACTACATGTCCTTCAATAAGATCAATCGCTGGAATAATCATTATAGGTTCACAAAGTTAGTCAGTAGTTGTGCTCCGGCTTCGCCAGAACGTTCTGGGTGGAATTGCACCCCGTAAAAATTGTTTTTGTTTATGGCGGCAGAGAACGTATTTCCATAAGTGCAGCTTGCAAGCGTGTGCTCGTATTCAGGAACGGCAAAACTGTGCACAAAGTAAAAGTAGGTATCTTGTGGTATGCCCTTAAATAAACTTTCTTCTTTATGAGAGACTGTGTTCCAACCCATATGAGGTAAGCGCACGCCTTTTGATTCCATGCGAGCCACATGACCTGGCATTAGGTTTAAACAGTCGATGTTGCCTGTACCTTGAAAACCACCTTCAGCGCTGGTTTCAACCATAAGCTGCATGCCTAAACATACGCCTAGTACAGGTTGGGTAAGCGATTGAAGGGTTTCCACTAGCACTTTTTGCTTAATGCTTGCCATCGCTGCTGCCGCAGTTCCTACGCCGGGTAAAAACACTTTATCAGCGTTTTTTATCACGTTTACATCGTCAGATACGTCTACTTCAACGCCTAAGCGCTCAAGGGCAAAGCGTACCGATGAAATGTTCGCGCAGCCGGTATTTACTATGACTATTTTTTGTCGCTGGCTCGGATTTACCACTGACATTACAGTGCTCCTTTACTGCTTGGAAGCGCATCGCCTTGACGTGTAATGGCTTGACGTAGCGCTCGGCCAAATACTTTAAACAGGCTTTCTACCTGATGGTGTGCGTTGCCTTCGCTGGTGGAAAGGTGCAGTGATAGTCCCATGCTTTGTGCAAGCGAATAGAAAAAGTGTGGCACCATTTCTGTGGCCATTTCGCCTACTTGGTCGCGACTAAATTCAGCGTCGAACTTAAGGTGTGGTCGGTTTGAAATGTCCATAATACATTCCGCTCGACATTCATCCATTGGCAACGCGAAACCAAAGCGACCAATACCGCGTTTGTCGCCTAGTGCCTTTTTAAGCGCTTCTCCTAATGCAAGCGCGGTATCTTCTACACTGTGGTGATCATCAATGTGTAAATCGCCATCGGTAGTTAGATTTAATTCAAAACCACCGTGTGTAGCAATTTGGTCAAGCATGTGGTCAAAAAAGCCCATGCCGGTCTGAATCGTCGATTTAGCCTGAGAATCAAGATCAACGCGAACACGAATATCTGTTTCAGAAGTGGTGCGTACCACCTCTGCAATACGTGAAGACGCTAACAAGCTTTTCTGAATATCATTCCAGTTTAAGCTTTCGCGATTGTACTGAAAGCTGCGAATACCCATGTTTTCAGCAAGCTGTACGTCAGTAATTCTGTCACCAATCACAAACGAGCGGGTAAAGTCTACTTTCCCTTGCTGCAAGTATTCTTGCACTAGACCAAGCTTTGGTTTGCGACATGTGCAGTTAGCAGCATCGAAGTGCGGGCAAATAAGCACGTCGTCAAATACTACGCCTTGGCTTTCGAAAATGGCCATCATGGCATTGTGTGGCTTGTCGAAATCTTCTTGCGGGAAACTGTCTGTGCCCAAGCCGTCTTGGTTACTTACCATCACGAGTTTAAACCCAGCTGCCTTTAGTTTAAGTAGCACAGGAATAACGTTTGGCTCGAATACCAGCTTCTCTAAACTATCTAATTGCTTATCTACTGGCGGCTCTTCTACGAGTGTACCGTCGCGGTCAATAAATAAAATGGCTTGCTGACTCATGCCGCGTCCTCATTATTTTTAAATTCGTTAATTAGCTGCATTAAACGCTGGTTTTGCTCTTCAGTGCCTATGCTTACGCGTAAACAGTTTTGTAAGTTAAGCTGTTTTGATTGATCGCGAATAAGCATGCCTTGGCTTACCAAGTACTGCATTAGGGCTTGCGCTTTTGCGTAGCGGAATAAGATAAAGTTTGCTCGTCTATCACCCACCAACTCAAAACCTTCAACTGCGTCTAACGCTTCAGCTAATGCCTCTTTTTCGCGGTTAATGGTAGCCACCTGAAGTTCAAGTAACGTTAGCGACTCAGCCGACAATGCTTGTGCTGCGATCTGCGCCACTGGCTCTGGAATAGGATAGGGTGCTATCACTTTAAGCAGAGCTTGAATGACTGGTGCTTGGGCAAGCGTAAAACCACAGCGAAGGCCGGCAAGTGCAAACGCTTTAGACAGCGTACGAAGTACCACTAAGTTTGGGTAGTTGTTAATCTCATTCGCCCATGTATTGTCGGCATCGAACTCAATATACGCTTCATCTACAACAACCAGTGCTTTATCAGCAAAGTGATTAAGCACGGCTTTGATATCTTCGCGAGCAACCGGTGTACCGGTTGGATTGTTGGGCGCACAGATGAAAATCACGTTAACGTCTTCTTCTGCGCAAACTGCATTCACATTAAGGCTAAAGTCGTCGTTAAGCGGCACTTTCTTAATGCCCACATCACAGGTTTCAGCACTGATGGCATACATACCGTAGGTAGGCGGGCAAATCAGAACGCTGTCTTTACCCGGCGTACAGAAGGTACGAATAAGTAACTCGATGCCCTCATCTGCACCGCGAGTAACGATAAGCTGCGACTTATCAAGCCCTGCGTAGTTTGCGTAACCACTCACTACCGCTTCAGGCTGGCACGATGGATAGCGGTTAAAGTTACCGCTATCTACATTATATTCGTTGGCATAAGGTGACTCGTTAGCGTTAAGCCAATCTTGACCGCCTGAAAACAAGCGGCGCGCCGATTCATACGGCTTTAGCGGCACTAAATTTTCGTTAATTAGGTTATCGATAAGCGTCGACATTAGGCGTCTCCCTGCTTAAGTGCCTGCATACGAAATGCAACAGCTTGTTCGTGGGCATCTAACCCTTCTGCTGCGGCTAGTGCCATAATCGCAGGGCCTAAATTACGCATACCATCTTCGCTTAACTCTTGAATTGTGTAGCGGCGCATAAAGTCTAACAGGCCAAGACTAGAATAATTCTTAGCATAGCCGTATGTGGGCAGTACATGGTTAGTGCCGGACGCATAGTCACCGGCAGATTCAGGTGACCAGGGACCTAAGAAAATAGAGCCTGCGTACTTAATCTTTGGTAAGTAATCACGGGCATTCTCAATTTGTACAATTAAGTGTTCAGCCGCGTAGGCATTGCTTGCCTCTATGGCTTGTTCAATTGAATCGGCCAAGATATAGCGCGCATTTTCCATAGCAGGGCGAGCGATCTCAGCACGAGAAAGGGTCGCCAACTGACGCTCAACCGCGGCTTTTGCTTCTTCTACAAGCGTAGCGCTGTTAGATACCAAAATGGCCTGTGAATCTGGGCCGTGTTCGGCTTGGGAAAGTAAATCAGCTGCCACAAATTCAGGGTTTGCAAATTCATCAGCAAGTACCAACACTTCTGATGGACCCGCCGGCATATCAATGGCAGCACCATCAGCGCGTTGGCTAACTTGCTGTTTAGCTTCGGTAACAAAGCTATTGCCAGGGCCGAAAATTTTATCGACCTGAGGAATCGTTTCAGTACCCAATGCCATGGCTGCAACCGCTTGAGCGCCACCACAGAAGAAGATTTTATCAATGCCGCATTTTCTTGCCGCATAGGCAATTTCAGGCGCAATAAGTTGTTCTTTATTTGGCGGTGTGCACAGTAGTTTATTTTCACAACCTGCCACCAACGCAGGTACACCAAGCATAAGCACAGTAGATGGAAGCGGTGCGCTGCCGCCTGGGATATAAAGGCCTACTGCGTCAAGGGCAGTGAAGCGAAGCTCGCATTTCACCCCTGGTGTAGTGGTCAGTGCGATATCACTGGGCATTTGTGCTTCGTGAAAGGTCTTTATATTGTTAAACGCTGTGTCGATAGCGTTTGCGACTTCAGGTGTTACCTTAGCTGCAAGGGCATCGATATTCTCTTGCGAAAGCACAAGGCTAGTTAGGTCGGGGCAGTCAAATTTACGTGTGTAATCAAGTACTGCCGCATCACCTTCTGCTTCAACGCGGGCGATAATCTCGCCCACGGTTTGCTTTAACTGTTGGCTATTGGCCATAGCCGGGCGGGCTAGCGCCTGTTTTTTCTCATTTGCCGAGAGAGATGACCAAGTAATCATAATTGTCTGCCTTTTAGCCCATCATTTTTTCGATTGGCATTACAAGAATAGAGCTACAACCAAGGGCTTTAAGCTTTTCCATGGTTTCCCAGAACAAGGTTTCTGTAGAAACTACGTGGATAGCAACTTGCTCTTCATTTCCAGCAAGTGGAAGCACCGTTGGGTTTTCAGCACCTGGAAGTAGGCTCTTAACCTGTTCTAGATACGCTTTAGGCGCGTGTAGCATGATGTACTTGCTTTCTTTTGCTAGCAATACACCATCGACACGAGGCATTAGGCGATTAACCAGTGTTACTTTCTCGTCACTAAGTTCGCTGTCAGTACGCTTTATAAGTACTGCTTTACTGCGGAAGATGACATCCTTTTCAACGAGGCCGTTTGCTTCAAGGGTTGCGCCTGTAGATACCAGGTCACAAATTGCGTCAGCGACACCAGCACGCGGCGCAACTTCTACTGAGCCCTGTAGCATTACGGCTTTCGCGTTAATGTCCTGGTCTTTGAAGTAGCGCTCAAGAAGGTAAGGGTAAGTAGTTGCTACTTTTTTGCCTTCTAAAGATTTAATACCGTCGTAATCCATCTCGTTAGGTACGGCAATTGATAAGCGACAGCCGCCGTAGTCTAGACGACGTAATACTTCATACTCGAACGGCTTGCCTGCCGCTTTGCGTTCAAGCATTTTTTCTTCAAGCTCATTTTCGCCAATGAAACCAAGGTCGCAAACGCCGTCCATAACAAGACCTGGAATATCGTCGTCACGTACGCGAAGTAAATCAATTGGCTCGTTCGTTGAGTGCGCAATCAGCAGGCGATCACGAATGTTCAATTTAATGCCGATAGCTTTAAGAAGTGAGATGCTGTCATCACTCAAGCGACCTGATTTTTGTACGGCAATTCGAAGTCTGTTGCTGTTACTCATTGAAACGTTCCTTACACGTTGTGTTTTAACTTTTGATTGCGCCTAAAACGAAAAACCCCCGGAAGTTTCCTTCCGAGGGTCGAGAATTTTTCTATCTGCGCCGTTGGAAGGAAATATAGACCTTCCAGCACGAACCTGAAAGGTTATGCTTTGTGGTGATGGTGATGTTTCGCCGCGCAGTTAATCATTTTGGTGAATCTAATTCCTAATTTCGAACGGCTGAAACATTAGCGGTTTGAGCCTCGATTTGCAAGGCAAAAGTGAACTCTTTTCCTACATTAACTCTAAATTAATATACATATGATAAAACTATTCGTTATGAAGTAGTTGTGAACCATAATTTTGAGCGCTTCTCGGCCGATAAATTATATAAACCTATACACATTTTAGGAGAGCGTATGAGCAACGATTTATTGTTTCCCATTTTGCCTCGCAACACGAAAGTGCCGATTGAACCCGATGATCGGGTGAAAAAAGTGCAGAAAACGAAAAAGTCTGAGTACCTTAGTGAGGAAGAACGCGACAATTTCCAGGACATAAAGCGAACCGAGGTAATAGACGCGTCAGCTGAGAACTCGAAAGACAAAGATAGAGACAAAAAGAGGGGCGGGCTAAAGCACATCGATATTGATGTTTAAGATGTCTTTTTAGCACTAGGTTTTATTTGCAAAAAGCTCTTCAAATAACCCTTCGATTTGCTTTGTGACTTTGTGCTTAGGCAAATAGAACGGCAGTGGTTCCCGTTTAGAATGAGACTCTTTCACTTTCACCGTAGCACCTATGTAGCTTTCTAGCACTGGTAAACCTTTCTGCTTGAGCGATTGCACCAGTTCTGAAGGCAGTTTAGCCTGACTATTATATTGATTGACTACAATGCCTAATAGCTTAAGTTCTGGGTTATGATCCTCTTTGAGCTCTTCTGCATTGTAGAGCAAGTGCTCGATAGCTTGTGCGGAGAAATCATCGCAATCAAAGGGAACACAAAAGCCATCTGCTGCAATAAGAGCCGCTTTTGAATAGAAATTAAAATTTGGTGGCGTATCAATAAAAATATGGTCGAATTCGCCTTTCAACTCCTTTAGTGCATCTTTAAGCTTAAAAATCTTGTATCGAGATTCGAGTTCTCGTTCTACATCAGCTAAGGCTGGTGAAGAAGGCATGACGTAAAGGTTTTCGAAGGGTGTGGGATGAACAAACTCAATAGGCTTTTTAGCCGTTCTGAATATTCCCACCACTTGTTTAAACATATCAGCAACGGAAAGGCTTTTCTCGTTGGGGGTAAGCCCCGCATAGTGAGTACTGTTACCTTGGACATCCAGATCTACTAATAACGTTTTGTGACCCAACTTCGCGCTTTGTGCGGCTAAATTGGTACTAATCGTCGATTTACCCACCCCACCTTTTTGATTAAATACCACGACAATCATACACAATCCCAATGTTGAAACGGTTATTGAACACATCAATTGACTAAAATATGCCCAAATACGATTGTGGATGCAAAGTATTGTTTTTATTTTGATCGTTTGCTCTTTGTAAAAATACGTAAGCGTGACGATAAAAATGAAATTCAACTTTACATATTAATGATAATGATTATCATTGGGGTATTATTTTATATTAATCGATTAAGTATGCGTTTTACTCCCACTTTACTGGCAATTTCACTGTATTCACTGTTCTCTCAGAATGTTCTTGCTCAATCTAACGAGCAAGATGATATGGAGAGCATTACTGTTACAGCCTCTGGCTTTGAACAGCTTTTGTCTCAAGCACCCGCGTCAGTGAGCGTCATCGATAGAAAACAATTGGCGCAGCGAGCTTACAAGGACATCACAGACGCACTTCGAGATGTGCCGGGGGTTACTGTAACGGGGGGCGGGTACCGCCAAGATATCAGCGTTCGAGGCCTACCTGCACAATATACATCTATACTTGTTGATGGAAAAAAACAAACAGGTAGAGAGTCCCAGCCAAATGGCAGCGGCGGGTATGAACAAGATTGGTTGCCGCCATTGGACAGCATAGAACGTATTGAAATTGTGCGCGGTCCTATGTCTACCTTATATGGTTCAGACGCAATGGGTGGGGTGATCAATATTATTACGCGAAAAAACTTCAGAAAATGGAGTGGTAACCTTCGCGCAGAAACAAAAATTCAAGAAAATTCAGACAGTGGCTCAGATAGTCAAGTTCAGCTGGCGTTTTCTGGGCCGTTAATCGAGAACTTGTTGAGCATTACAGCTAGTGGCCTTTATCAAAAGCGAGAAGAGGACGATATTGAACGAGGCTACGCAGAAAAAGATCTAAGCAACATTCGTACAGCATTTCACTTAACACCAAATACTACAGATACACTCACGTTTGAGTACATCTTCCAAGATCAGACACGTATATCTACACCCGGTAAGTCGTTGCCAGAAAGAAATTCCTTATCAGAGACTGAAAGCGAGAGACATTCATATGCGCTGACTCACGAGGGGAAGTATGATGATGTAACGGCTCGAAGTTATATCCAGCAAGAGTCGGTTGAAAACGTAGGGCGAGATATCACCATTGATAATCTGGTCTTTAATTCTCAATGGTCTTGGGCAGTTAGCGATAGCCACATGTTTACGGTTGGCACAGAATTTCTGGAAGAGTCACTAGATGATTTTGATACAAACGGCGGCGAGGCGACCAATATTGAAAACAGCCAATGGTCTTTATATGGCGAAGATGAATGGCGTGTTAACGATAGTTTGGCCTTCACGCTAGGTATTCGTCTTGATGACAATGAACAGTTTAGCTCACAAATTAGCCCTCGTGCGTACGCGGTGTATAATCTCAATGATAATTGGGTAGTGAAGGGTGGTGTTTCTACCGGCTATCGTACGCCGGAGCTTCGAGAAATGGCTGAGGGATGGATTCAAGAAAGCCGTGGGGGAGATGTTTACGGTAATCCGGACTTGTCACCCGAAACTACGTTAAACAAAGAACTCGCGCTTTACTATTCCGGTGATGCTGGCTTGGAGTACAGTATTACCGTGTTCCATAATGATTTCGATGATAAAATTGCCATCGCATCATGTGAACTATCAGTCTGTTTAGATGAAACGGATCGCTATAATATCAATATTGACGAAGCTGAATCGTACGGTACAGAATTCGCTGCAAAGTATAACGTTGGAAACTGGTCATTTAACGGTGCATACAGCTACACGCGTTCAGAGCAAAAGACAGGTTCAAATGAAGGCCTGCCTTTGGTTCAACAGCCTAAGCATTTGTTCACGCTAAACACCACATATCGCCTATCTCAAGAAAGCGAAATCTGGTCAAGGTGGACAGTAAGAGGGGAAGAAACGGCGCTAACATCAGTATCTTCACGTTCTATTTTATCCCCAGGGGTCGGTTTGTTTGACATAGGTTACAACACCAAACTTACGCGCAATATTAAATTGCAAACGGGGCTCTACAATGCATTTGATAAAACAATGCGATACGAAGAGTTTGGGTATGTTGAAGACGGAAGAAGATTGTGGCTAGGGTTAAATTGGACGTTCTGAAAATAGCGGTTATTGTATGGGCTGTTAGTGTGTGCGTTAGCTGCACTGCTAGCACTTCGCTAACCGCTCAAGATTATGCCCGAAAGGGCCTAGAGAGCGCTACACATTTTCCTGGCTTGGCAAACCTCTGTGATATTAGTGCTCCACCTAGAGATATGTTCAAACTTAGTGAAAAGCGACGAGAAAGACCTAAACGTGCCGAGAGTGCAAGCAAGCCCGACCGCAAAGGCAAGGGGCGGCGCCAAATACCACCCCAGAAGGTCTTTGATAACCTCTATTACGTAGGGGCAGGCAACGTTGCAAGTTGGGCAATCGATACGGGCGAAAGCATTGTTCTGGTGGATGCGTTGAATAATGTCGAGCAAGCTCAACAGTACATAATTGATGGCCTTTCTGCGCTCGGATTAGGCAACAAGCCCATATCTCACCTCATTATTTCTCATGGCCATGGCGATCACTATGGTGGGTTTGAACTTATCAAGTCAACATATAGTCCTCGCATAGTCATGAGTAATGTAGAGTGGGATTACCTCGAAAACGATAAATTTGCCAGTTATCGTTGGGGTAAAAAGCCAAGCCGAGATGTGGCGGTAGCCGATGGTGAAAAATTGAGTGTTAACGGTACTGAGTTAACGCTTTATGTTACGCCGGGCCATACGCCAGGAACGTTAACGGTCGTTTTTCCCGTAATTGACGGAAACGAAAAACATCGGGCTGTGTTATGGGGCGGTACTGGGCTCAACTACGGTCCTGATGTCTCGCGCATTCAGTCTTATACTGACTCTGCCATGACGATGAAACGATTAGTAAAAGAACAAAATATTGATGTTTTTTTATCGAACCATCCTGGTCGTGCCGGAACAAGAGAAAAGCTTGAAGCCTTAAGTAGCCGGGAAAGTAATGAAAAACATGCCTTTGTTCAAGGTCAAGATGTCGTTGTTGAAGCATTTGAACTGCTTGAAAACTGCACGCGCGCACAGTGGATGAGGATTGAGGAAAAACAGCACGACCAACGTAATTAGGACGCTTGTATCAAGGCAAGAAGAAGAGGGGGCTTGATGGTTGCCTCATTCCTCTTGCCAGTTCATTACCAGATGCTATTTGCAAAGAGTACTGTGCTTGTTAAACCTTCTCGCACTCAGCAAGCCTACTGCGAGAATAAAAATCGCAAACGTAGAGGGGGCACTTACTTCAGTTGAAGATGAGGTGGTAGCAAACGAACTTGCAAGTATGATTTCTCCGTTAACAATGGGATTATTGGTCAAATTAAGCACCGGCCCGTTTAACGTCCCACCAGCGGGGAAAATTGCATCGTATAACGCGTTCAGAGAAAAATTATCAAAAGATACTCTTACTGCATTTCGAGACTCAGAGCATAAAGTGTTTGAGCACGACTTTTCAACTTCATTAACGAATATCCCCAAGCCAAAGTCGGCAATATCCAAACCAGCAAAAAGAGACTGATTTTCAAGTGCAGTAGCAGTAACGCTATTTCCCCACAGGCTCACCTCCACATCTACGATATCTGACGAACCTACCGTAGACAGGTTCACCATCGGTCCAGATGATGTATACCCATCAATTTGTGACACAGTGGAGAGTACATCGGCACTAAGCGTTAAAAAGCCACTTATTCCAAGTAGGTCTGAAAATAAGTCGAGGTTAAGGTCGTTAATGGTTCCGCGGCCAGAAGTGGAAAAGCTTGCTGGAACGAAACTTGTTAAAGAAGACTGAGATTCGCCTTCAATAATGGCCGTAGATGCGATGCCTTCGAACTCTGTAATGTCCATCGGGTTGCCCAACGTACCCGAAGCATTTGCGCTTGCGCCAATAATAGTTTCACTCTGTGAATAACTTTCAGGCGAACTACCGCTGGTGTGAGCTAAGTTAATAGTTGAGTTAGCAATTGCAGAGACCACATTCCCCACATTGCTTGTAATGGAAAGATCGACATGGACAGCATTCCCATAACTGCTGCCTATTACTGCCGCGTTAGTTGAAAAGCCTACCGTCGCCGAAGCGAACAATGCGCTCGTTAATATCGTTCTTACTACTGCTCTTACCGCTTTGTTGTTTTGTGGTTGCATGATGAAACCCTCGTTTATGGCTTAGTGTGCTGCTAAGCGAGCCTTTTACAAGTAAAGCGTAGTCACGAGTGTTCAATTCAGTTATGAGGGTTTCCCCCTAAGTTTAGACTTTCGTATAGAGGAGAGGTGGAAAGAGAATCTATGTTGGTAACACAACACTGCTTATTTATTTGTTCCAAATTGTCTATATATTTTGAGTGGAAGAGAGCATATTGTGCAGAGAAAAATAAAAAGGCCTCTGCACTCAAGAGGCCTTCGGTGAGTTGGAGCACTAATCGCTAATATGATTAGGAATAGTTAGAGCTGCATTAGTTTAGTTCTTTATCTACCCAAAATTTCGTGCCTTTTACAGTGGCCTGCAATGTAAGACCGCTTTCAGTCATAGTGTAAACCGTTACATTACCAAGGTAACCTTCGCCTTCAGCAGACGCGCCTTTATTGCCTGCTTTCGCTGCCACATCTGCGTTACCACCGACGGTCCAACCATTTTCAATGAAATGATTCATCGCTTTTTGAGTATGGAAGACCATAACAATACGATAATCTTTAGCGCCTAATCCTAAGCCAACACCGCCTTCAGCCATATTCATATATGTTTTTGCGCCAGTAACGTTATTGTTTACCACACCGTAGCCGGTGCCTGCGGCCACGAAAAATACGTTAATGTTGGCGTTTGTGAATACGGCATAGCCAGCTGCGTCCTTTATTTGCGAGCGCGTGTCTGGCTTCTCTGTATAAAGGCGCGTAAGCGCATTTTCTTGCATATCTAAAATAGCTTGTTGCTTTTCAGCAACAGTACCATCTCCCATAGAGGCGCAAGCTGTTAAAGCCAAAACAGCTGCAAAAAATGCAGACTTAATCGCTAACTTACTAATTTTCATGTAATTCTCCTTAGCATGTCGGTATTTTACCAATTGCGATAAAAGACATTTTCTAACGCGTTTAATTCAACAAAATACCGTTTTCATTTACGTTACATGAGTTGTACGCAAAAAATGTGCTAAGTGGAGCAGGCATATATCAAATAGTAGGCGCCTTTGGTGAATCGGTGGCTTCGTGCTATTAATTTTAGCCCAAGTTGGGTTCGCTAACAGTCAGCATTCACCATTCTATTTCAAGCTCTAGCGCACCGGGATGATCGGTTTGACCGACCATTTCTTCATACGGAGTACTCTGGCGAAGCCAAACGTGCTCAAATGCTTGTGAGTCGAAATGTTCTCTAATTTCATTCAAGCAGTGAAACGTTTTAGGTTGCGACTTTTTATCTCTAACTAAACTGCGTGATGCACCCATGCCTGTAGCAGCAAGGTAGTTACCACCTTCTAATGATTCAATATATAAATTCATAAAATAGCCCTCGTTAGGTCGCAGCTAACTTTGGCTGCGTCTTATATCTAATTAGTCGAAAACGGCCACAATGATCATTAATTTTGTGTCATAAAGGTTCTCACCATCAATCACCAGTACCTAGAAAAAGGAAACAGAAGAAAGTTTGTCAGAAGCAAAATAAGACAACGAGCTTTACCACCATTTGTTGGTGCATACCATGACCCCGGCCCTATGCAAGTTATCGTGTACTAGCTTTTTGTCTTCCGAGTTTAAAAATGCGCCCAGCTCAAATTGCTGCATAGAAGTTTGTAAAATTAACCGTGAAATACGTTTTAGACTTGTGTCCTTTTGGTAGAACAAGGAGGTATCTGGACGTGGGAAGCATAAGCTAGTGCCGTTCGAGCAGGATATAAGGATACGGTCAGCCGAAATTAAAATGGTTTCCCATCGATAGGTGGCTTTAGACACCAAGTACATAATTAGTGCTAATAGGCCTACCTCTATTCCAGCAAATGGGAGGATGACCCACGCTCCCACTATTGACCAAGCAATGGCTATCGAGCTAATGAAAACGGCAAAAGCGGTAATAAGATATTTAGTTTGCTGCCAAGTTGCTGAGCGGTTTGGCGAAAGATGCAGTTGCACCTGCTGCTCAAATGTAGATACTTCAACCATATTTTACAAAGTACTGTATATGATAATTGTGTAAGTAAAAACTTATACGTTATGAGCTAACAATAGTTTGAAAAATGTACTGATGCGAATAGTTAATGTACCAAGCGAGTTTATTTTTTAACAATTATCATAGTTTTGTCGTAAGGACGTGTGTGATCTCTTTATTAAAGCGCCAACCTAGCAAATCAATTTTTGTTCTATTTCTTCTTATTTGGTGTAGCCTTTTATTAGCGCAGCCTTCACCTATTGAACTTGTTAAAGAGTTCGGCCTTTTCAGTGTTCTTGGTGTGATAGGTGCTATATTTGCGAACGCCACTGGAGCCGGCGGTGGCGTGGTGTTCGTTCCATTTTTCAATTACCTGTCATTTTCATCGCAAAGCGTAGTGGCAACCAGCTTTGCTATTCAATGCTGCGGCATGACTGCGGGGGCATTGACCTGGGCAGCGTATTATAAAAAACAGCACAAACACGATGACTACTGGAATGCATTGCCGAGCGCTCTCATGCTAACCGTTCCTTCATCTATTTGTGGTATAGGGTTCGCGCAATATTCGTCGCAAAGCCAATTGTTTTTAGCGCAATTATGGGGCGGTGCCAATAACCTTCACATTGCTTTCGGCGGGTTTTCTATTTTATTAGCCATTGCCATTTTTGCGTCTGTTCCATTAATGAAGCGCACTCATTTTGATAAGGATTTACAAACAAAGGATTTAGTGTTTTTACCTTTCATTGGTTTTGTAGGGGGGGGTATTACAGCTTGGCTTTCAGTGGGAGTGGGTGAGTTAGTGGCGGTTTATTTAATTATTCGTGGCTTTAATGTCACTATGTCTATCGCTGTAGCCGTTATTCTATCTGCTTTTACCGTGTGGTCTGCGTTGCCATACCATGCTTTTATTGGCGAATCAGTGGTGTGGCAGGTCGTTTTGTTTGCTGGCGCGGGCGCTATGATAGGTGGAATGATTGCCAAATATATAGTTTTGGCATTTTCTGTTCAGCGTCTAAAACTTTTTTTCGGTATGTGGGTACTAATTTTAGGAGTTACAAGTTTACCTATTTAAGTCATGAGCTTGTCATAGTTAGCAGTCCAGCTTGCTGCAATTTAAAGCCTAAAAGTAACATAGTGCATGGTAACGCTCACTATTAAGGTTCTTCTTCTAAACGCTTATCTCGATAAGGAAAGATAATATGGATATCAATCCTGTTCCCCAGAAACGCTATAACGTGCTTCAGCCTAAATGGTCATCTCATGCGGTTATTTATCAGGTCAACACCCGACAATTTTCAGAAGAAGGAACTTTTGAAGGAGTAAGGAAGGGTCTTGCGCATATTAAATCCCTCGGCGCGGATATTGTTTGGCTTATGCCGATACATCCTATTGGTGAAAAAAACAGAAAAGGCGAGCTTGGCAGCCCCTATGCCGTTAAAGACTATTTGGCCATTAATCCAGAATTTGGTAGCGAAGAAGACTTTAAGGCGCTGGTGGAAGAAGCCCACCGACTTTCGCTGAAAGTCATTATAGACTGGGTGCCAAATCACAGCGCATGGGATAATCCACTGGTTGAACAACATCCCGAATGGTACGCCAAAGATTACAAGGGCGATTTTCGTCCCTCGCCGTGGTGGGATTGGAGCGATATTATTGAATTCGATTATGAGCAAATTGGCCTTCGCAAATACATGATTAATGCTTTGTGTTACTGGGTTGAAAAATTTGATATCGACGGCTTTCGTTGTGACGTAGCAGGCTATGTGCCTAACGACTTCTGGCGTCAAGCTGTTGAAACATTAAACGCAATCAGACCTGTCTTTATGTTGGCTGAGTGGGAGAATCGCGACCTTCACGAAAATGCGTTCAATATGACTTACGCGTGGAGTTGGAATGAAACATTGCATGAACTCGCTCATGGAAAGTGCTCACTAGATAGGTTGCGCAAGTATTATTCTTGGAACGAACGCAGCTGGCCTCACTCCGCCTATAGAATGACCTTCGTTAGTAATCATGACAAAAATGCTTGGGATGGCACACAGCGCGAACAATTTGGTGATGCGCTTGAAGCATGCATTGCGTTGTCGGTGATCGGTGAAGGTATGCCGCTCATTCACAATGGGCAAGAAGCTGGGGAAATCAAACGTTTAGCGTTCTTTGAGCGAGATCCTATACAGTGGCAAGAACATGAAATAGGCAACTTGTACCGCAAGCTAATTGCCCTTAAAAAGTCCAAAGCCGTGCTAGGGAATGGAGAGTACGGGGCAAGAATGATTCAGGTGCCTAACTCTAAGATGGGTGAGGTTTTTAGCTTTGTACGTTGTAGTGAAAATGAAAAAGTGTTCGTCATAATTAATTTCTCGAACGATCAGCTTGAAGTAACGTTTGAAGAACCATTATTTGAAGGTGAGTATGCGCACTGGGAGCGTGACGAGAAGCAAAGTTTTGAATCTGATTCTGTCTGTAAACTTGCACCTTGGCAGTTTGAAATATGGGTGGCTTGAAGCGTTGATCGTTTGTCCTAGTCTTTTACTACAAAAGATAAACAAAATTTTTCATCTCTTACCAAGCAAAAATTAAGGACGAACTATGACTACAAATGATTCAATTGAAAAGAATGAAGACCGCTCTATAAACAATCATGCTGCGCTTAAGACTTCTATCGCCAATGGGGATGTAAAAGAGGTTAAAGCACGACTTAAAGGACACGCTTTGGATAAGCTAGAAAAAGGCTATCTGATCGACCTCGCACGCTTAAGCGGTAACAGTGAAATCGAGGAAGTGATAATGTCCACACCCGAAAGTTAGATGCTTAAATAACACACCGTATGTAAGCATGTTTCCTACTAAACAAGTGAGGGGACACGCTCTAAACTGTATTTTCGTGATTAGTATTATTTAATTATATTCGGTCGGTAAGAGGTTTGCTTCAGACTTTCAACGTCATCTTCAATGGGTTTTTCGAGTTTAGATACGGCGTATGCAACGCTTAAGCCCTGCGTTAAGTAAGCCCGCCACTGAAGCTGACAGCGTCGACTTCAAAAGAAAGCGCTGCAGTTGTGGTGCATGAGTCATTTTAGATATGGCGTAAGCTGAGCCCGTAATAGCGACAACGGATGGCGGCGTTGTCGCGTTGCTCAAAGTGCTAGATGTAAGGACGTTTTTTTCATTTTGTGCTGTGTTAGCACTGTGTCCCTTCATTTTTCGCAGCGCTCGATACGCAAGTAGGCCTTTAATTCCTGTGGAAGCTAACATAAAAATTCCCTCTTCGATAAAGCGATTAACTGCTAAAGAAAGCTCTTGTCATGTACAACATTGAAGAGATGTGTACAAAACAAGCTGTTAAAACAAAAAAGAGCCGCGCATGCGGCCCTTGTATTACTTAGTCATTACTCTTCAGAGTTATCACTCAAGTCACTTTCAGACATACTGTGATAACGCTTAAATTCAGTATGCGTAATAAGTTCATCATCATTAAGGTCAATTTTATCGAAGTCGCGGGTAACACCACTTCTTGAAGCTTCGGCTTTAGTAAGCTCGCCATCGTTGTTCGCGTCCATCATTTCAAATTCACTACGCGCGACCACCGCTTCGTCAGCGATAACTGTTTTATCGTTAACAACCGTATCTTTCGTGACTTTTTCAACTTTCGTCTTTTTTAAGTCTCCATTCGCTTTTAGCTCAGTTTCGGCTCTTAACTCGTGTGTCAACCTTTTGTCTTTCGTAGCTGCAACGACTTCATCTACATCGGTATCAACTTTCACTTCCGTTTCCATCGAACCTTTTTTACCCATGCTTTGTTTCATCGATTTTACAGTCGCAAGCACTTCATCATCGAAGTGTTGAGGGTGCTTCATAACATGAGTGTTAAACTCTTCAATCGAAAGCTGCATATCTGAATTAGCATCAATTTTAGAGAAATGCGCATAAATCTCATCGTCGTCTGCTTCTTCCCGCGAGATGTAGCCGTTGTCATCGTTGTCTAAATCGACGAACGTTGTGTCGATTTTCTCCATGTCGTTGCCAGCAAATGCACCAGCAGAAAGAGCGGCACTAATTAATGTAGCAATAGTTAACTTTTTCATATCTTACTCCTTGGTTTTTGGCCTCCATACTGCTTAAAAACGGAGGAGAGAATTCACAAAGAGTTATTCATAGTGTATGCCATTAAAATAAAATTGATTTAAATCAATGTGTTGGGTTTTTTAAGTGGCTCGGGGAGGCAGGCGAAATTGTGAGAACTATAGAATTTTATGCAAAAGTTACTCGTTATTTTTAACAAAAATAATACAAGTTAAGTGAGATAAACTGTGACGCGTGTTTACAAGCGCATAACGATCGTTTAAGTGCGGCAGTACTTGATAGCTGAACTTCTCTGGCACCATTAGAGAATGGCCCGCATAAGCAAGCCCAATAGAAAAAGCCTGTTCAATTTCCTGTCCGCTTTCATCAACATCAAAGTAACTTTTCTAGAAGGGTGGCGGACAATTTTCATAGTTTAAAATAGGGGCTTAAAACGCATTGCGTTAAGTCGAAATTATATAGGCGCTGTTTAACACTGAATTGGTTAAAAAAATAGCAATATTTTTGTTCAAAGCACTATTTTTTTTTTTATATCGGAGTAGAATCCGCGCACCTTAATTTCGATGTGATTTTCATGGACATTGGCTTCCATCACCTTGAAGAAAAGCGACTATTAACGCTTTCTTTTTATATTGCCGGCGCGTTTGTCGTAATTGCGCTTGGTTTTGCCATTTTAACGAGCTCAGGCGCTATTTTATTTGATGCCTCCTACTCGTTAATCGCTTTTATTATGTCAATGCTAACGCTTAAAGTGGCTAACTTGGTTCAACGCCCTGACGATGACCGATTTCACTTTGGTTACACGGCAATCGAGCCCACGCTCAACATGTTTAAGTCGCTTATTATCATTGCCACGTGTGTGTATGCCGTCGCGAGCTCTGTTCAGAGTTTATTAGCAGGTGGGCATGCTGCTGAGTATGGCATCGGTATGGTCTACGGTGTAGTGGCAACGGTTGGCTGTTTTAGTATCTCTCTTTACATGCGAGTAAAAGGTAAGCATTTACTGTCCGACTTAGTAAAAGTGGATTCTCACACTTGGATGATAGACGGCGTGCTAAGTGCATCCATCTTGTTCGCTTTTATTTTAGCCTACGGGCTTGAATTAACGGAATATAGAAGGCTGTCGCCATACGTTGACCCTGTATTATTAATTATTCTTGGCTCAGCAATGTTGCCAGTGCCTTTTAAAATTCTGCGTGAAAGTCTTAACGAGGTCATTAATAAGGCGCCTCCTGAAGCAATATCCGCAATAATTGAAAAGAAGTTCAAAAAGACATTGGCCGACGTACCATACGAACATGTGGAAGTGCGAATTAGTAAGCGGGGTAGGGATGTCTATCTGTTAGTCCACATTATAGTGGATGACGCATTCTCGATTGCAACGATCAGTGAGTTAGACGAAATTCGACTGAAATGCGAAGCAGAGATGCGGGAGTGGGATCCTGCAATCATCATGGATATCTTGTTCATAAAAGATCCTGAGCTTGCAGAGTAATGATACGGGGGAGTGTGAAATTTCTCGCATTCACCCCTTACTTGGCTGGTAAAATTTCTAAAATTTTCCGATAATCAAATCTTTGAGCTATTAGAAGATGTAATGGAAACGCGACTTCCGCTATACAAAAAACTGCTGGTAATGTACCGCATAGAACCGGGGTGTCTTGGGCCGCAAGGTGCAGACTATGTCGAGGAGTTTTGTGTATTTGCCAAAAAAAAGCTAAAGGACAACAATGGTCATTGCTTGAGATGGACTATTAAGCCCCGCTACGACAAGACACTGCCCGAGCTTGAATTTCAGATAAAAAACGCCGTACTTTCCCGTGACAATGCGGCTAAATATATGGATAGCTTTGGCATTGATATCGACGCTTTTGAAGAAGAGTTAGAGGAGTCACTGGCCGATTTGGTTGATGCGTTTTTTGAACGCTGATTTATTCGATTAAAGCCACCTTTGCATGCTCCGCTATATAAGACAGAAAAACTCGAAAAGGCATGTAAAAAGCAAGGCCAAATAATGTGCTCATTTCAAAAAAAGAAAGCACAAAAAAGCCCCGTCATTTCTGGCGAGGCTCGTTTATCAATTCAGATAAAGTGAATCAGTAACTCATCTTATTAGATTAGTTTAAAGATTTCAGCTTTTGGTAACCTTCAGCTTCTAGCTCATCATTTACGCACTCTAATACAAATGCGTCTTCCGACTTGCCTTTTGTGCCTTCTTCTTCAGCAATTTCTTTACAGAACTGAGTTAGTTCAGCTACTAGCTCCGCAGGTGCTTCTCCTGATGCAGCTGCAATTACAGAGAACGCCATTGCGCTTAAACCTACTAAGCCTAAACCTATAAAGCGTAAACCTTTCATAATTACCTCGTTAAATAGTTGAGTGTAAACATTTACGCGCTGGATTTTGCGCCTAAGTATTAAGTTTAAAAAGCAAATTCTTTTGTTCTGGAAGATAAATTCTTTTCATCAAAAATTTAACATTTGTGTTGCTCGATAAGTGAAGTTAAGCGCTTCATGCTTTTCGTAATTTAACTATTAAGCTAGGCAAATGAATGGAAGAGGACGACGCTAAAGTGCAAACCTTTAATGGGCATTCCAAAGGCTTTTTGGCATAATGCGTGGCCCAAACGAGAAAAGTAAAGACAGCGCTTAAACCATGCCAACAATAAATAATGTATTCTCTTCAGATGGCCTCCTTGCAGGTGCTATCAAGGGGTTTGTACCTCGCGAAGCTCAAACTGAAATGGCAAAGGCGGTTAAGCGCGCTATTGATACCACAGGTAGTTTAATAGTAGAGGCAGGTACGGGAACGGGAAAGACTTTCGCTTATCTCGCTCCAGCATTGTTGAGCGACGGAAAAGCCATTGTTTCTACAGGGACTAAAAACTTACAAGAACAGCTATTTCACCGTGACCTACCTCTGGTAAAAAAGGCCCTGGGCAGCAAGCGAAAAACTGCACTGTTAAAAGGCCGTTCAAACTATCTTTGCCTTCACCGGGTAGCGCAGCACAGCGGTAATTCTACTCTGGTTGAAAAAGAGGTACTGGGTCAGCTTTCAGAAGTAAAACGCTGGTCTAGTACTACCAAAACAGGTGACATGGGTGAGCTTAAAACCCTTCCCGAAGATGCCCGTGTTTTGCCGCTTGTTACCTCTACAGTGGATAACTGTCTGGGCCGAGATTGCCCAGATTATGAAGATTGCTACTTGGTAAAAGCGCGCAGAAAGGCGCTGGAAGCAGATATTATCGTAGTTAATCACCACCTTTTCTTTGCAGACATGGCACTTAAAGACACAGGGTTTGGCGAGCTCATTCCTGAAGCTGACGCAATTATTTTTGATGAAGCCCATCAAATCCCTGATATTGCGAGTGATTACTTTGGTGAGTCACTTTCGACAAGACAAATTCACGACATTGCGAAAGATATTACGCTCTTGTTCAGAACGGTTTTGAAAGATGCGGGGCAGTTAGATAAAGCGGCTGACAAATGCAGAATGATAGCCTCTGATTTGCGTTTATTGTTCCCGGATACGGCTGAACGCGGCAACTGGGCCGAGGCACTAGACCGTGACGACGTGCGTATGCAGGTGGGCAAGCTGGCCGAAGCGCTAGGTGTACTGCATGAGGTGTGCAAGTTACATATTGGTCGCGATAAAGATTTAGACAACATGTACGAACGTGTTGTGGCTGCAAGAGAGCAGTTAGATGCGTTAAGCGATAATAAGCAAGAAAATGTAAGTTTGTGGTATGAAACGACTCAGCGTCACCTCATTATGCATTTAACGCCCTTATCAATAGCAGCTAAATTTAGGCGTTTTGTATCATCGCCGCCGCGAGGATGGATTTTTACCTCGGCAACCTTAATGGTAAACGGCGGTTTTGATCACTTTCAGCGCCGCATGGGCTTAGAAGATGCTGAAACGTTGGGTTTGGATAGCCCGTTTAATTATCCCGAACAGGCCATGCTATGCGTGCCCCGCTATCTACCAGAACCAAATAGCTACGCTATGCGCGAAACCTTGTTAGAAACAGCTAAGCGGCTAATCAAAGCAAGTCGAGGTAGATGTTTCTTACTGTTTACCAGTCATGCCATGCTTAGGGAAATTGCGCAGAAGTTAGAAGATGAGATAGACAACCCGCTACTGGTGCAAGGGACTACCACTAAGCAAGCATTGTTGGATGCCTACCTTGCAGATGAAAAAGCCGTACTAATGGGCACAGGCGCATTTTGGGAAGGGGTCGACGTACGCGGCAACGACTTGGTTTGCGTGATGATTGATAAGCTGCCGTTTGCGTCACCCGATGACCCGCTGCTTCAAGCGCGCATGGAAGATGTAAAGAAACGAGGCGCAAATCCTTTTGGCGTTATCCAAATTCCCCAAGCTGTTATTACGTTAAAGCAGGGGGCTGGGCGACTCATTCGAGATCCATCAGATAAAGGCGTACTGGTAATATGTGACAATCGATTAGTGACGAAACCTTACGCCAAAACCTTCGTTGGTAGTTTGCCAGATATGAGGCGTACAAGAAGCTTGGACGAAGTAGAAAAATTTTTAGCCGGCATTGATGAAGCCTAAGTTAAAGCACTGAAAAAGCGGTTAGCGTGTATTACACCATTAGCCCATTTTCAGCTTATATGAAATAAGAGATAAACATGAACATTTTAGCTATAGATACCGCAACCGAAGCCTGTTCGGTTGCGCTTCAGTTCAACGACACAGTGATTACGCGTTTCGAAATATGCCCTCAGCAGCATAGCCAGCGTCTTCTACCCATGGTGGATGAGGTGTTAAAAGAAGCAAAAGTTTCGCTGGGCGACCTAGATTTATTGGCTTTTGGTCGAGGTCCAGGCAGCTTTACTGGAGTTCGTATAGCTACGGGTATGATCCAAGGGCTTGCGCTAGGAACGGGGTTAAAAGTCGCCGGCGTAAGTACCCTTGAGGCGATGGCGTATGAAGTGGCGAATAAAGCTGAAAACCGAGAGGCGATGATCGCTGTTGCGTCAGATGCGCGTATGGGTGAAGTGTATTTTGCTGTTTATAGGCAGACAGAAGAAGGTGTTTCTCTCACTATAGAAGAGCAAGTTTGTCCGCCCGAAGTGGCTATTGACCAACTAAACATGCTAACGGAAGAAAATAGCGCGGCTGTGATTGCAGTTGGAACAGGCTGGTCTGCTTATGATGAGCTTACTCAATGGAAGTCTGAAGTCATTGGTGAAACAACGTGCGATGTTACACTTCCAAACGCGCAATTCATGCTTAAGCTTGCACACGATGCTTATGACTTAGGTGAAGTGTCTGAAGCCGTGAATATACAGCCTGTTTATTTACGCGATAAAGTAACGTGGAAAAAGTTACCGGGAAGAGAGTAGAAGCACTAAAAAACGTACCGTATTAAAGCGAACGCAACACAACGGTTTTCTCTTGTATGGTACGTTTTTTGCCTTAGCAATCTCGTATGATTATCAATAATAATTTCGCATTACCGTCCTCTGAACCTTCGCAAGGACGAGTTGCAAAGATCAGCAAAGACCCCGAACAGCAAAATAAGGGGCAGAATGAATCGTCGATAAGGGCGATCGTTGTTGCGCCTGATGAACAGGGTACCGATAACGCGAAGGCCTACCAGCAATTTATCCGCGAGGATGGCAATACCTATTCTCAAAATGCAATAGCCTCTTACACCAGTTTTGAAAAACAACAGCAACGTGAATCTATCCAATCAATGTTCGGCGTAGATATTTACGCATAACTCTCCACACGCCATTGCTTTTTACTTACAAACTAATTCTAACGAATTGTTAAATTTCACAAACAGTTTTGAACAAACTCCTATTATATCTGCTCTAATCTATGTTTTGTATTTACACGCTTTCTTGTTTATGAAGCAGATAAGTTGAACGACAGTGGTTGTCGTTTCGTAATAATGCTAATGTTTAAGTGCTGGAGTGCGGTTTTTCTTTGTAACTGAAAGAGATACGTAAAAGTATATTAGAGTTTTTAGATGTAGTGCCGCATGTGGATTTCATTTGGAACACTTGGCGTTTTATTTGTAATCCATACAAGCGCAAAATTTTTCTAGGGTTCACAGGAGCGCTTTAATGTCTCGTTATTTAGTTTTACTTACGGTCATGTTGTTTACTGGCTGTACCATAGTTCCAGAAAGTATCGATGTACCAGAGGGTACCCAGTTAGTCAGCTACTCTAAAGCGGTCACTTCGGGTGCTAATGCGCAAGGTCAAAAGGCGCGTTGGGGAGGGATGATTGTTGGTGTTGAAAATAAACCTAATAAGACTCTTATAGAACTTGCTCACTTCCCCTTGAACCACTACGGTAAACCTTCTACGAACGGCGAAACGTCGGGTCGATTCAAAGTTCAAATAGACGGTTTTGTTGACCCTATTGTTTTTGAAGAAGGACGCTCTGCAACATTTTTGGGCAGTATAACTTCGCCAACAGCGGGTATGGTGGGCGAACAGCCATATATTTATCCTACTATTATTGCTGATGATTATCATATGTGGAGAAAACAAGAGGTTTACGATGTAAACACTTATTTCTTCAATTACCATACAGGTTGGTACTCACCATTTTATCGCTTCAATGGCCCTTGGATGTACCCGCACTTTAATCGAACTCGAGTTATCCGTTATCAAAACGCGCCTAGCAAAGCTAAGTTACCATCGCGCAATTCAGGGGCGAGTAACTCCAGAACAAAGTCGACAGCGCAGCCTTTGCGTGCTGATAAACAAAAATAGTATCAAGAAACAGAGCGGCATCTAATTGCCGCTTTTTTATTTTCGGCGGAAGATAGGTGTAAAAGGAGGCGGCAACTATTTGCCTGTATGGAGTTTTATGATTGAAACAGAGTTCAATATTGGATCATTACGCCTAGCTGCGTTAGACAACCAAGGTGCTGGCAAAGTTGTTATCGGTTTGCACGGGTACTTGGATAACGCAGAAAGCTTAAGGCTGCTAGCGCCTTACCTACAAACCCACCGCTTTGTTGCAATTGACTTAGCAGGGCATGGGCGTTCATCTCATCGAGTTCATGGCGCGCATTACAATCAAGCGGATTACTTGCAAGACTTATACGCCTTAATTGAATCTCAAAACTGGGAAGAGGTTATTCTACTAGGGCACTCACTTGGTGGAATCCTGGCTAGCTTATTTGCTGCGCTCTTCCCAAATAAAATCTCTGCCGTGATTAGTATTGACGCATGTGGCCCGCTTACAGAAAGTGAAGAGACTACCGCATCGCAAATGCGAGAGTCTATTATCAGCCGTCATGCCAAATCCCGTAATGAGTTGCGGATCGTTGATTTAGAAGATGCCGTAAAAGCGAGATGCAAAATTTCAGACATTTCAGAAGATCACGCGCGTTCAATATTGTCTCGAAACTTAACCCAAGATGCAGGAGGGCATTGTTTCTGGGCGAGCGACCCAAAACTTCGCACAAAATCATCGCTTAGACTAACAGAAAAGCAAGCAGAATCTCTAATGCGTGCTATTGTATGTCCTGTACTTTTTTTCGGTGCATCCAATAGCTTCAAAAAACTAGAGACGGTCTTTCCAGAAAGGAAAGGGTGGTTCTTAAATGCTCAATACGAACAATTAGTAGGCGGCCATCACATTCACATGGAAAATACTGATGATGTAGGCCTATTAATTCGCAATTTTGTTGAGCAATTGTAAATTGTGCCGTTTATTTTTTTTTACACTTCCTATACTATTCGCAAGTTATCAGACCAGTTACTTGGGCATGTCTTCTAAAGTGCTCATTAAATAGTATAAGAATAAAGTAGAGGAGGTTTTGGTGGAAAAAACCTGGCTTAAGCATTACGACCCTCGCGTTTCCGCAGAAATCGATGCCGATCGTTACGCATCTGTAGTAGACATTTTTGAGCAGTCGGTTAAGAAGTTTAAAAACAAAGAAGCCTTCATTAACATGGGGCACTCAATTTCGTTTGAGGAGCTAGATACCTTATCAGCGCAGTTTGCTGCATACTTACAGTCTAGCGGCTTAAAACGCGGTGATGCTGTGGCAATTATGATGCCTAACCTCCTTCAGTATCCTGTGGCTATGTTTGGGATATTGCGTGCAGGTATGGTTGTGGTTAACGTTAACCCGCTTTACACCGCCCGCGAGTTGAAACATCAGTTAAACGATGCCAACGCTAAAGCTATCGTCATTGTCGAGAACTTTGCTTGCACTCTTGAAGAGGTTATCGGAGATACTAACCTACAAGAAGTCTTTTTGACGGCATTGGGTGATATGTTGCCTGCTCCTAAGCGTTGGGTGGTGAACGCGGTTGTGAAGTACGTTAAAAAGATGGTTCCTTCATTCAACCTGCCTGAAACGACTTCATTTATGTCGGCGGTTAAAACAGGTCAGTCTCTCAAGTACACGCGCCCAGACATCGACAGTGGCGATTTAGCCTTCCTTCAATACACAGGTGGAACGACCGGTGTTTCTAAAGGAGCTATGCTTACTCATCGCAACATGGTGGCCAACCTAGAACAAGTGTCAGGTATTCTTGAAACCGTGATTGAAGAAGGCGAAGACTTTGTTGTTACTGCGCTTCCGCTTTATCACATCTTTGCGCTTCTGGCGAACTGCTTGATGTTCGTTAAATACGGTTGCCGGAACTTACTTATTACCAATCCACGCGACATGCCGGCTTTTGTAAACGAGCTTAGCAAATATCCGTTTACCATTTTGCCTGGCGTGAACACCTTATTTAATGGCCTGTTAAATACGCCGGGGTTCAGCGAGCTTGATTTTAGCAAGTTTAAGTTTGGTCTAGGCGGCGGCATGGCAGTTCAGCGCCCCGTTGCCGAAAAATGGGAAAAGGTTACTGGTACCGTGCTTCTTGAAGGTTACGGCCTGACAGAGTGTTCACCTGTTGTTGCGGTAAACCCTCCACAGATTGAAGCCTATAAGGGCGCAATCGGAATGCCGGTTCCTTCAACAGACATCAAGCTTCTCGATGACGATGGTAATCCAGTTGAGAAAGGCGAGCCTGGTGAAATGTGGGTGAAAGGCCCTCAGGTGATGAAAGGGTATTTGAATCGTCCAGAAGCAACAGAAGAAATTCTGAAAGACGGTTGGTTAGCCACAGGTGACATTGCTACGGTAGATGATGAAGGTTACTTCTATATTGTTGACCGTAAAAAGGATATGATCCTAGTCTCAGGCTTTAATGTGTTCCCTAACGAAATTGAAGAAGTAGCTGCAATGCATGACAACATTGTTGAGGCTGCGGCAGTTGGGGTTCCTCACGAGGTCAGCGGTGAAGTGGTGAAATTATTCGTAGTACGAAACGACGACTCACTCACTGAAAAAGACGTTATCGCGCACTGTCGTAATCACCTAACGGGTTACAAAGTGCCTAAGCAAGTTGTTTTCAAAGACGACTTACCAAAAACCAATGTAGGTAAAATACTGCGTCGGGAGCTTCGAGACTAATTTCATAGAAATAGTTTTGTAAAAGCCGGCGTAAGCCGGCTTTTTTATTACTGTGCAAAAATATGCAATATCAATTAATTACATCATCTGAACAACTTGAAAAAGTGTGCACTGCAGCACAGCGTCAAGAGGCGGTAGCCTTAGACACCGAATTTGTAAGGACCCGTACCCTTACGCCTCACTTAGGCCTGATTCAGCTTTACGACGGCCATCAACTGGTTCTTATCGACCCGCTTGCCATCGACAACATGCGCCCGTTTATCGAGCTTATGGAAAATACTGAAGTAGTAAAAGTACTGCATTCGTGTTCAGAAGATATAGAGGCATTTCTCACAGCCTTCGACACGGTACCAACACCCGTTTTCGATACACAGTTGGCGGGTAGTATTTTGGATATGGGGCCGTCACTTGGCTACGCAAAATTAGTAGAGCTGCTATGTGATATAACGCTAGATAAAGGAGAGTCGCGAACAGACTGGATAGCGAGACCCCTTCGCGAATCGCAACTGAGTTATGCCGCAAACGATGTATTGTACTTATTGCCATGTTACCAACAGCTAGCCAGTAAAGTGCAAGAAGCGGGCAAAGTGCATTGGATTTACCAAGAAATAGCGTTGCTAGTAGATAAAAAGCGTGCCCAAATGCCTGAAGATTTTGCTTATCTAAGCATTAAGAACAACTGGCGATTAAACAGCGAGCAGCTCACCGTATTACAAGCGCTGGCCGCATGGCGTTTAAATACGGCACGCAAGAAAGACTTGGCGCTAAACTTTGTTTTCAAAGAAGGCCATTTATTTGAAGCGGCGCAGCGTCTGATTGATAGTAAATCTGGCCTTTCGCGCATTAACGGCGTGAATCACCAATCGGTACGTCGCTATGGCGATACTATTATTACACTAATTGAAGAAGCAAGAGCGAAGTATGCGCAAACGCCAGAGAAGCTACGGTTACCTGTTGTGCTGCGGCTTATCGATATTGCTAAATACAAGAAAACCCTTGCCGAACTTAAAGTAATTAGTGATCAAATTGCAAAAGATAACAACGTTAATAGTGACGTTATTGCCTCTAAAAAACAGTTAAATCAATTGTTAAAATGGTACTGGTTTCAGGTAGATGAGACCCGCGTACAAGGGTTAACGCCTGATGTGCTATCTACTTGGCGTGAGCCATTGTTTCGTCCTCACGTAACCCGACTGTTAGGCGACGCGCCTGCCCAGTAACTTTCTACAAAACATCGCGGGCGTAAAAAAGTGAAAATTTTCACGACCGCACTCATTACAAAGCGAGTAAATCATTTATGTTATGCGCAGTTTATAAAACGCGAAAAAAAGAAGGCATGTATTTATATGTGCCAAAAAAAGATCATTTCGAAGATGTGCCCGAAGCGCTAATGGAAACCTTTGGTCGCCCAGAATTAGTGACCATTATCGCTTTAGAAAAACGGGAAAAACTGGGTATGGTCGATAAGCAAAAGCTTATCGATGAACTTACTGAAAAAGGTTTTTACCTGCAGATGCCACCTAAGGAAGACAACCTGTTAGAGCAGCATCGCGAATCTCTTGGACTTTCAAAAACTCCGGATAAAAAGTTTTAAATATTCATGTTAGTAAAAATGATAAACCGCTTAGTCGCTCGTTTGGCGGTTCACAATAAGCGCGCTAGCTGCAGGTTCCTCGATAAGCCGTTCAAAATCGTTGCTCTCTTATTAAGTATAACATTAGGTTTTTCACTAACTGTTCACGCTGAAAACAAGCTTATTAGTGAAAAGGGGCTTAACGAAGAAGGCTTTAAACGCTATGTCGCCCAGCTTAAAGACGAAGCGGCTGCCAAAGGTATGGACAAGGCAAAGCTAGAGAAGGCGTTTGCTGATATCTCCTTTAGACCTACCGTCGTTAAATCTGATAAAAGCCAGCCAGAGAAAAAAATCACTTTAGATGACTATTTGGCAACGCGAGTGCCAGATTGGAAAGTAAAGCAAGCGGTAGGACAGTACAACGAACACAAAGAGCTGCTTGAAGAAATTGCCCAAAAATATGGGGTTCAGGCTCGGTTTATTGTCGCTTTGTGGGGTAACGAGTCTAATTTTGGAAAAATTCAGGGCAATTTTAGCGTGTTGTCTGCGTTAGCATCATTAGCGTACGAAGGACGTCGAGAAAAACTGTTTAAAGACAATTTTTTTGCCGCACTTCGCATACTTAGTGAAGGACACATCGACGTAGAGGCGTTCAAAGGCTCTTGGGCCGGTGCTATGGGACAAACACAGTTTATGCCTATATCCTTTTTAAACTACGCGGTAGATTACGACGGCGACGGCAGAAAAGATATTTGGGGCACCAAGGCTGATGTATTTGCATCAATCGCCAACTACTTATCCTCTGAAGGATGGGATAGTGAAGGGACGTGGGGGCGCCAAGTCACTCTCACTCAACCTGTACCCTTTTCAGGCCTCGCGAAATCTAATATGAAGCCGCTATCTTTTTGGAGCTCAAATGGCGTTAAACGCTATAACGGCACTGGACTCCCCAATGTAGATGTCACAGCTTCGCTCATTATGCCCGATGGTGAACAAGGTCGAATCTATTTGGTGTATAACAATTTTCACACGCTGATGAAATGGAACCGCTCATCATACTTTGGTGTGTCGGTGGGGTATTTATCAGAGCGGATAAAGCGAGGTTACTAATGACTTATCGTCACATCGATTTTCAAGGTAATGAAATAGCGTTACCTACAAGTAAAGTGGTTTGTATAGGTCGAAACTACCTTGATCACATTCAAGAAATGAACTCTACGGTGTCTGAAGCACCGCTGCTATTTATGAAGCCGAAAGCAGCCTTATGTTATATGCATGAGCATATCGCTATTCCCACCGATAAAGGCGAGTGTCATAACGAGCTTGAAGTGTCAGTACTGCTAAAGTCACCGCTTAAAAATGCCAATGAGAATGACGTAATGAACGCCATTTGGGGAATTGGTTTGGGACTTGATTTAACCCTTCGCGAAGTGCAGGCCGAGCTGAAGAAGCAGGGGCAGCCATGGGAAAGGGCCAAGTCTTTTGATAACAGTGCACCGCTTTCAGGGTTTGTGCCGTACAGTGAAGTAGGTAACCTCGATGACTTGCGCTTTACCTTAACCATAAATGGAGAGGTCAGGCAGCAGGGGCATACCGAACTCATGCTACACAAAATCATTCCGCTAATTGCCCATATGTCATCTATATTTACGTTGGACAGTGGCGATGTGATCCTTACGGGCACGCCTAAAGGCGTAGGTAAACTTAGCCCTGCAGATAGGGTAGAGGCATCGTTAGAAGGCCTCCTATCGTTGTGCACAAAGGTGATAGCTGAATGACAGTAGCATTTTGGGAAACTAAATCTTTAGAAGACATGACCCAACAGGAATGGGAATCACTTTGTGATGGTTGCGGTAAATGTTGTCTGCAAAAGTTTATTGATGATGACGCGGTAGAAGAATACGAAGTTACCGATCATATTAATGATAATGAAAAGATTCACTATACCAATATTGTTTGCACGTATTTGAATACGAAAAAGTGTGAATGTACTCAATATGCAAGACGCACTGAGCTTGTACCCGATTGCGTGAAGCTGACTAAAGAAAACCTCAAAGATATTTTCTTTATGCCTAACAGCTGCACTTATCGACGCCTTTATGAAGGGCGGGGTATACCCTCATGGCACCCCTTGTTGAACAAGGGTAAGAAAAATGTAATGCACGCAAAGGGTATGTCGGTACGGAACAAAACGGTGTTTGAAAGTGATGTGGATCTCAACAATTTTGAAGATTATATCGCCATTTGGCCGTTAGAAGATTTAGATTAAACCCTGCGAGTTGTGACTACATAAGTTCAACACCTCACCTTTGTTAATTTTGATTTTAGACTAAAGAGCGTAAGTGAAATGCGATTGACTCGCTTATACTTACGCTTTTCTTACCCGATTTTCAAAGGCTTAAAGATGAGTAAATTGAGGGCTAGTGCTTCGATATTATTGGTAGCCACAACTTGTATAGGCACATCATTAAAAGCAGAAAGCCTAGATATTAATTACAGCGGTTCGGTTAGAGTTCGTTATGAAACGCTTAATAATCCAATCTTTCCTACAGACGAAAACATTCGGGCTAAAACAAATCAACGCCTTTCAACCCGAATTAGGTTAAAAGGCGAAGCCAACTATGGAAATTGGGGGGCTGTCGCTGAGATTGAGGACTCCAGGGCTTATCTCGACGAGAATGATCCCACTCTCAAATCTTCGCAGGTGAATACGCTTGAGCCAGTACAGTTGTACATCACTTACAAGGGTATTAGCGAGGCTATAAATAGCTTAACTATTGGACGTGTAACACTAGATCACGGCAGTCGCCGACTGATTGGGCGCACACGATTCAGAAACGCTACGAATAGCTTTGAAGGTGCACTAATAGATGCAACTTGGTCTGGGTGGCATGTTCGTGGTTTCTATTTATTGCCGCTTTCTCGTTTTCCTATCGATTCAGCATCAATCGATAGTAATAAACGCGCTTTTGATAAAAGTTATAGCAATCAAAAATTTTATGGCGTCTATGCTGAATCAGAGGATAACACTTGGAAAGTACACAGCTACTGGCTGAAAGAATCTGACTCAGAAGAGCTAGCGACAAAAAATCGCGACCTGTTTACCTTGTCGGTGGATTATTCGAAGACCTTTTTAGAAAATTGGAAATATAATATAGAAGCGATAGGGCAAACTGGTCAGGCAAGGCAGTCTACATCGACATCTGACATAGATGATAAAAACGTTACTTCTTGGATGATACATAGTCACATCGGCAAGCAAATCAGTGCTAGTACTTTTATTAGAGCAGAAATTGATGCAGCAAGTGGTGATAATAATAGTACTGACGACACCATAAAAGCCTTTGACTCTCTTTATGGTTTACGGCGGTTTGATTTCGGCCCTACGGACGTTTACCAAACATTTCCTCGTAGCAATGTATTGGCACCGGGGCTAAGAGGCGTTACAAAGCTAAATGACGATAACACGCTGATGCTGGGGTACAAAGGACTGTGGCTTCAAAAAGTGGCTGAAGGTGAAGAAGACTTTTTAGGGCACCAAATAGAGTTTCGCTTACGATATCAAGCATCTGCACCATTAAGATTCGAACTAGGCGGTGCATACCTTGCTAAAGGTGATGCGTTAGAAACTGGCGCATACCCCGACGATTCCATGTACGCCTATACGGGGATAATGTACTCTTTCTAAGAGTAATTACAGATAATAAAAAAGCACTGCCACATAAGAAGAGAATATTGGGGCTGTTAGTAGCTTGATTACACGTTTAAGCTGATTAGGTAGTTAGTGCATAAAGAAGCGCGTCTCTTCCAAATACGCGTTTTCTACACAGCCCTTCTTTCACTCCACCAATTCGCTCGGCAACACGCATACTCGCTTTATTGTTTGGTTCAACAAAGCACTCTAGTCGGTGCAGATTCATTTGCGAGAATGCGAGCTTTTTTAGCGCTTCACAAAGCGCCGTCGCTAAGCCTCTACCGCAAGCGTCGGGTCTTAACCAGTAGCCGAGGTTTGCGGTTAAATGGGTGTGATGAATATGATTGATAATACCCATGCCCAAACATTTTTCGTCATGCATTAACAAATAGGTAAGACCGTAACCCGTCTGACGGGCTTTCTCCATATTATTAATACATAGCTTTGACAATGCTGGCGTGACAGGGCACACCGCAGAGCCGAACCAAGGCTTTACATGGTGAATAGATTGTTGGCCCGCATCACACAGCGCATCGCAATGTTTCTCTGCGATACGCTGAATGCTAATTGGGCCTTGCTCCGACTGTATAGGAGGTAGGCGAGAGGGTAAGATGGATAAATCGATCAAAAGGGTTTCTTATCCAGCAAGCGACACGCAAATACAACAGCAAATACAACAAAGTAAACTGCAAAGATAATTTGCATCCACTCAGCCATGCCCATAGACAAAAACTGCCACGAGTCTTCTAAACAGTCACCCTCAGCAGCAAACACTGCGGGCAGCCACTCATGAAGCTGTAACCATGAAGGAAAGTTAGGCACTATTTCACAGCTGGCAAAAAACGGGTTGGCAGCGTTTAGAATGCCTACATGCTCTTTGGCAATTAAATAGCCCCAGCCTGAAGAGACCGCCCAACCAGCAAAGCCAAGCATTCGGGTGAATCCGTTGTTTTTTAAAACCACTATAAGTGCCGACAACACAATGCCGTACATAGCAGTTCGCTGATAAATACACATAATGCAGGGTTTCAAGCCCATGCCATATTGGAAGTACAGGGCGGCAACTTCCAATGCTAGTGATGTAGCAAAAAGCACAAGCCACGAAGACTTGTGCTCTGCCCACTGGCTTATGCCGTGAATGATACCGCGCATAGATTAATGGCCTACCGCTTGTGCGCCTGCTTCAGCTGCAGTGTGGTGCTCAATAAGATGCAAGTCGTATAGCCACTGAGTAGCATCTGCAAGCCCAATATAGGTCGCTACCAGACCAACAATAGTAAGTACTATCGTATATGGCAACGCCATCATAACCATGCGGCCGTATGACAAACGAAGTAGAGGTGCGATGGCTGAGGTTAGCAAGAATAGGAATGCCGCTTGACCATTTGGCGTTGCAACACTAGGTAAGTTTGTACCTGTGTTAATTGCTACCGCAAGCATATCGTATTGGTCACGAGTAATTTGACCTGCTTGCAGCGCAGCCGTTACCTCAGTGATATACACCGAGCCTACGAATACGTTGTCACTCACCATCGAAAGAACACCATTGGCAAGATAGAACATGACCATCTGCGTTTCGCCTTCAAACGACAGTACCCAATGGATAACTGGCTGGAATAGGCCTTGGTCAATAATAACCGCAACTACACCAAAGAAAACACAAAGTAGTGCTGCGAAGGGCAGTGCTTCTTCGAATGCTTTTCCTAGCGCATGCTCTTCGATTACGCCGCTCATCGATGTGGCAAGAACAATAACAGACAGACCGATAAGACCCACCGACGCCATGTGCGTAGCTAAGCCGATTATCAACCAAACACCAATTAGTGCTTGCACTACTAATTTTGCGGTTTCACGCTTACTGCGACCTTTGTCCATGTGGTCGTTGTAGTCGACCAAAATCTGCCTAACTGCAGATGGCAACTTGGCGCCATAAGAAAATGTACCCGTCTTTTCAAGAACAATTGTTGTCAACAAGCCGAATACGAAAACAGGCAGTGTAACAGGGGCCATACGGATAAAGAACTCTACAAAATCCCAACCTGCTTTGTCAGCAATAATAAGGTTTTGGGGTTCACCTACCATGGTCATTACTCCACCCAGAGCAGTACCAACCGCAGAGTGCATCATTAGGTTGCGCAAGAACGCTCTGAAGTCTTCTAAGTCGTGACTTCCCAATTCGTCATCACTGGTGTGGTCGTGATCTGAGTGAAACTCTTTGCCCGACGCCACTTTGTGATAAATAGAATAAAAGCCCAAGCCTACACTGATGATTACCGCCACGACCGTTAGCGCATCTAGGAATGCAGATAAAAACGCAGAGGCAAAAATAAATGAAAGCGACAGTATCAGCTTATTGCGTACCTTAATAACCAATTTGGTAAATAGGTACATAAGTAAATCTTTCATGAAGTAGATGCCTGCAACCATGAAAACAAGCAGTAGCAGTACCTCTAAGTTCACTTCAATCTCATGCATCATGTGACCGGGTGTTGTCATGCCGATAAACATGGCTTCAATAAGAAGCAGCCCACCTGGCTGAAGCGGGTAACATTTAAGCGCCATTGCTAGCGTGAAAATAAACTGAATGACAAGAGTCCAGCCAGCAATATATGGGTCCACCATGAAGATGAAGGGATTAACAATGAGAAAGGCAATAATGGTTTTTTTATACCAGTCGGGCGCGTGTCCCAGGAAGTTCTTATAGATCGCCGCGATCATTGAGGTTTGCATGAGTTCCTGTTCCTTTTACAACAAAGTACGCATTTTGCGCATCTTTATACTGTGTAGTTCCGGTTATTGCATACATAAACTGCTGGTGCTATACGATTTAATTCGTCTAACCGCCGTTTTGTAGCTGTCATTATAGTCGGAAATTAAGCGTACATGATATTACCGCCTTGAGAAAGCAATTCACAGACCCCACCATGTGAAAGTCACTGAATATTTATCACTTTTTTGATGATAATTATCATTGAATGTAAAAATGCAGAATGTTTCGAACATAAATTATACGGCGGACGCTGCGCAGTGTCTGAAATACCACTTTAATATTAACAAGTTGTTAAAAGCTTTTGTGGACGAAGCATTATTCATTGTGATAATAAAACAGCATCTGGTACAATCAGTTGCAAAATAACAAGAACGTGCAGGCGATTAGTTATGATTTATAAGGCACAGAGTCCAGCCGGATTCGCCGAAGAGTATATTGTTGAATCTATTTGGAGTGGACGATTTCCACCTGGCACCATTTTGCCTGCAGAAAGAGAGCTTTCTGAGTTAATTGGTGTAACGCGAACTACGTTAAGAGAAGTGCTACAACGTTTAGCTCGTGATGGCTGGTTGACCATTCAGCACGGCAAGCCAACTAAGGTAAATAATTTCTGGGAAACCTGCGGTCTTAACATTCTCGAGACACTTGCTCGCTTGGATCAAGAAGGTATTCCGGAATTGGTAGATAATCTGCTTGCCGCTCGCACGAATTTAAGTGCAGTTTTCATTCGAGGTGCCATTCGTAACAATCCTCAAGCGTCTGCAGACATCATTGCTAGATACAAAAATGTAGAGCAAGAAGGCTTGGCGTTTGCTCAATTCGATTATCAAATGACTCACGACCTAGCGCTCGCTTCAAACAATAACGTATTTGTCTTAATGATGAATGGTTTCCGCGGACTATATTCGCGCATCGGCGGTTATTTCTTTTCACATCAACCGGCCCGAGATATTGCGATGAAGTATTACGCAGATTTGCTTGAAGTAGCAGAGAAGGGCGAGTACGACAGAGTACCAGTGGTAGTTAGAAACTACGGTATTGAAAGTGGCAAGGTGTGGCAGGCTATTCGCGATGAAATGCCTAAAGACCTAGTCGACTGATGCTACAAGCTTGCTAAACGCGCTGCCACACAGCAAATTACAAAAATAGTATAAACGCCGCCTATTTCCTTGAGATAAGCGGCGTTTTTGTATGCGCTTCTTTTTATTTTCTCTCTGATAAGACTGGTGTATTTTGTAACATTTATTATGGTCCCTAGCGATTAGCGACAAGCCAATAATGCTACAACCTAAGTTGCATTTATATACTCAATATAATTATGCTGCGTGTTTCGTTATAAAACGTTGAGAATACTTTTAACCAAATTACGTCTTTTAAAAATGCGAAATGCGCAGTGATTCCAAACGTGTCAAAAAGGAAAAACAATGAAATTTCTATGGATAGCACTTGCCACAGCGGGGCTGATGTCGGGCTGTGGTGTCGAGAACAAATCGGACAGCGTAGAACAAGAAGTAAATAAAACAGTACGGTCAGTTATGTTAAATACGAATGTAAATGCACCAGTAGCGAAAAAAGTGCCTTTCGAAATGTCAGCCCATGGCGTTACCAGAAACGACAATTATTACTGGATGCGCGACGATTCACGCACCGATAAAGAGATATTGGCGCACTTAGAGCAGGAGAACAGCTACGTAGAAACAGTACTAGCTCCGCTTATAGAGACACGAGAGGCGCTTTATGAAGAGCTGGTTTCTCGTATTGAGAAGGACGACTCGACAGTACCTGTGTTTGATAACGGCTACTGGTACTACACCCGTTACTCTGGGGAGAATGAGTATCCTGTTTATTTGAGAAAGCCCTCGCTAGATGCAGATCCGCAAGTGTTGCTTGATGCGAATATTATGTCTGAAGGACATGACTATTTCAGTATTGGTAGTTACGCGGTAAGCAGTGATAACACGCTCATGGCGTACTCTGAAGACACGCTTAGTCGTCGCATTTATACCGTATATGTGAAAAACCTGGAAAGCGACGAAAAGCTAGACGATGTGCTTGAGGAAACGTCAGGCAGGGTCGTATGGGCGAATGACAATGAACATTTATTCTATGTGAAAAAAGACCCACAAACCCTTTTAGGCTATCAGGTGTATCGACACAAGCTGGGTACTTCACAAGAGAACGATTTATTAGTTTACGAAGAAAGCGACCCAACGTTTTATACCTACATTAGTAAAAGCAAAGACGACAGCCTTATTTATATTCATCACTCTAACACTGACAAAACAGGCGTGACTGTGATTGATGCAAATAACCCTAAATCTCAACCTGATATATTCCTACCTATTAAAGACGGGCAGGAATATAGCGTAGCAAAAGCAAGTGACGGTTATTACGTATTAACTAACATTGATGCAAAAAACTTCAAAGTAATGAAGGCGCCATTGAACGCCACTGGTGACGTGTCAAAGTGGCAAGAAGTAGTGCCACATCGTCCAGAGGTCTTTCTTCAAAGTATTGAAGTGATGAAAAACCATCTGGTTGTGAAAGAAAAAGAAAATGGCATGCTGCGCTTAGTTGTACACAACCTAACTTCAAACGAGCAAAAGGTTATACCAACTCAAGATCCTATTTACGGTGCATACTTTAATGCCAACCCTGAAATGGATACTAATAAGCTTAGAATCTATTACAGCTCATTGACTACGCCAGGCTCTATCATTGATATCAATTTAGATACGCTTGAAAGCGAAGTCATGAAGCAAACCCATGTATCTGACACCTTTGATTCTTCAGCTTACGCCTCTGAGCGAGTAATGATTGAGGCGCGAGATGGCGCTATGGTTCCAGTGTCTTTGGTTTATCGTAAAGATAAGTTCAAAAAAGACGGGTCTAATCCGCTATATCAATATGCCTATGGCTCGTATGGTGCAACTATCGACCCTACATTTAGAAGCAGCTGGCTCTCTTTAATAGACAGAGGTTTTGTTGTTGCCATTGCACATATTCGCGGTGGGCAAATGCTGGGGCGTGAATGGTATGAGAGCGGCAAAATGCATCAAAAAATGAATACATTTACTGACTTTATTGATGTGTCAAAAGGCTTAATCGCTAAACAGTACGCTGATAAAGACCGCGTATTTGCAATGGGCGGAAGCGCAGGTGGTTTGCTAATGGGAGCTGTTGTGAATATGGCCCCTGAGCTTTACCAAGGGGTGAGTGCCCACGTGCCGTTTGTTGATGTGGTGACCACTATGAGTGATGAGACTATTCCATTGACCACAGGTGAATATACCGAATGGGGTAACCCAGCAAATAAAGATGAGTTTGACTATATGCTGTCTTACTCGCCTTACGATCAAATAGAAGCTAAAGATTATCCGCACATGCTAGTGACCACAGGGTTGCATGATTCGCAAGTGCAATACTTTGAGCCTATGAAGTGGGTAGCGAAACTTAGAGAGTATAAAACAGACGATAACTTGCTTTTATTTAAAACCGACATGGAAGCAGGGCACGGTGGCGCGTCAGGACGCTTTAAGCGTTTTGAATCAACGGCCCTAGAATATGCCTTTGTTTTGCATCTTGCAGGTGTACCACTTTAGGAAGCCGCGTTTTTAAAGAAAGTTGACGTCAGTCACTACTTAGATTGTTCGCTTTTCAAAGAAGAAGCACTTCAGTATTTAAGCCCGAATAAGCACACGCTTTTCGGGCTTTTTTATTTTTTAGTGTTTTTAGTATGCGGATTCTAATTGTTAAGCGTAAAGTCTAACCATGGTGTTGAAACACACTCAAATTTAGCATTCATAGGAGCTGAACATGACTACTACTGACACAATCAAAGGCAAAATTAACGAAGCCGAAGAAATGGCGCGTAAAATTTGGTTAGCAGGCCTAGGCGCTTATGGAAAAAGCGTTGAAGAAGCACAGGGGCGTTACGAGAAGTTAAGCGAAGAAGCGAACAAAATGTTCGACGAGCTTGTGACTAAAGGTGAAACTTTAGAAGACGACGCGAAAAGCAAGTTCAAATCTACCACTAACGATGTGGAAAACCGTGTAGCTGATGTTCGCAAAAAGCTTGGTTTAGATTCTGAACCAGCAGATCAGCGTATTGAAGAGCTTTCAGCAAAAATCGACGCTTTGACTGAAGCCGTTGCAAAACTAGCTGCAAGCAAGTAAAGCATAGGTTCTTTTTGGGCACCGCTTGCGGTGCTCTGTATGCAGTTTTCATTTACTACTTCGCTAAAGAAGGGTATTAAAATAAATTGCAATTGAGTGGCAGTGAAAGCCGAGCTTTTAAGCTTAAGATGAGCTCTCAAAGAAGCTTTTAAACAAAGCATTTAGGCTTAGCTTCAAACATTTCTTACATTGCCATGCTTACAAATCTCCATATTGGAGGCGTTATGAGCAACAAAAATATTCCTAATTCAGAAGCTGTGCCTGTCGTCGAAACCGACTCGACTACACTGAATGGCACCGCTGTTTCACCTCTAAAATCATCCCCCTTGTTTGGATGGCTCTTTGCCGGCTCAGACCTATTGTCTGCAAAGCTTGATCAAGCCGCAGGTGTGGTCAGCCAGAAAATTGATGACACCCACGAGACCATTAACGCTATGCAGGTTAAAGGCCTGGAGGTGGAGAGTGAACTCAGAAGTACGCTTAACCCATTCGCTTTAGTCGATACTGCTCAAAAACTGGTGGCATCGACGCCACTATTTTCAGCATTATCAGGTGGCCAAAAACGTCAAAAGAAAGAACAGCAGCTCGAAATGTTGAGTGCAAAAGTGGATTTGCTCGTCGAGCAAGTTGCCCTTTTAGCGGCGAAAGAGGCGGCTAAAAAAGCCGAAGCGACAAGTACTGCAAGTAAGGCTACTGCCACTAAAAGAACAGCAACTAAAAGTGCTTCAGCTAAGTCAACAACGACCTCGTCGACAACAACGGGTGCTCGCAAATCGAGTACAGCAAAAACGGCCACTTCATCGCCTAGTTCGACTAAAAAGGCCGCTACTGGAACAGCTAACAAGCGAACTGGGGCAAAGTCGACGACAGCTAAGAGTACCGCGCGTAAGACAACAGCTAGTACTAAAGCGACACCGGCCAAAAACACGGCTAAAAGTACATCTAGTTCGTCTGAAAGCACTAAGAGCGACGACTAAAAACGTTCAAAAAAGATAGTTATTGGTAGTTGCGCCAAATAAATACGCGTATATTTGGCGCTGCTTCATTTAGGTTCGTTTGAATTATTTTTTTGTTTGAGTGTAGAGATAATTATCGGTGATGTCAGGCTTCTAAGCTATCCACCTCTAATCCAAGAATTTTAGCAAGTATGTCTGAGTCATCTTGTATTGCGTAATAATCGCCGTGAAACATTAATACAATTCTTGTTTGGTTAGTAGTTAGGATGCTCAGTTCGTGACATGTCAGTGAGCGTTCAGATGTATATATTTGTGTCGTTACTAAAAGAAGCTTTTCAAAAGAATCAAAAGCTACTTTAGTTTTCGGGTTGTTCAAACTGCCGATGTTTATCACTTTTTCTTTTAGGTCAAAATAAAATGCTCTTCTGCTTCTTCTGCATACAAAGGCCGTTCCTAAACTAAAAAGTCCCCCCAGTGTAAATACGACTATAACAAACTCGGTTTTAGAATTAAGGTTGGGTTCCAACTGCCAAACTTTAATTGACATGAATATGCATACTGTCCAGCAGAAAAGATGCATTCCCCATTCAAACAAATAGCTTCTAAGGTTAGGAATAATAGCGACAATATCGTTATTTATCTTCAATTTAGCGTTGCAATAACTAGAAGCAGTTATACCTCCTGTAATAGTAATTTCGTCATCCGCTTTCATACTTAAACTCCCTTTTGAACAGTAAAAACGAGTATAAGAAATATTAATGCCGTAGGCTACGCATAGAGATAGTTGTATTTGAGTTTTGTTTTACGTTTTTCAGCGGTGGGCGTTTGAAGAAAATATGAAACGGGTAGCCATCAAAATAAGTAAGCGAACTGTATGTGCCAATAGTAGCTTTTAAAAAGCAACTAGATAAATTCAACATCATCAGCGCTTATACTTTAACTTAAAAATAAGAACGTAAACTAACCAAAGAAAGACCGACCAAGAAATAAGAAAACCGGCAAGCAACATCGACATATGTTCCCAAACGACACTTTTGATTAAAACGGATTCTTCCGGGTTATTGGGGTTTATGTAAATGTCTACTGGCTCAGAAACTGCAAATTTTCTTTTTAATTCATACCCTAATTCAAGCATAAAGCCGTCGTCATAAATGTCATACCAAGTAACTCTTCTTCCAGTATGTTCCTGGTCACTAGTATTATATTTGTAAAGGATACGAGGCGTGTATAAAGTATATTGGCTTCGATTATCTCTAGTCGTTGATGTAATCATTTCGTCAATATATACATTTATTAAAGTTGCTTTGATGGGAACCCAATTCATTGAAAAAATGGGGCCGGCTAACCCTTTAAATACTTGTATTGAGAAGACGATGGCAAAAATTAGGGCAATTAAAGCGACAAAATAGACCCCCAATCTTGCTTTTCTAAGTTGTGCTCGGCTTACCTCAATAGTCACAAAAGCGTCTCATTCAGTCCATGTTTAATCATATTTTTATAGAAGAGTACTTGCTCGCTAATTGTTCTTCGCCCACAAATTCTGGTGTTTTTTAAAGCCAAAGAAGTCATAGGGTTCCCAAAAGCTTGGCACTAAATCGTCAATAGCATCTGGCGTGAAATTGCTCGACAGCTGGCTCATGATTTCGCCCAACCTTTCTTGGCCCACGCGCATTAACTTTTTTCTGTTCGCAGGGAAATACAGGTTTCTGCCTTTTGGAATGACTTCTTGCGCACCGCTAGTGATGTATTTTTGGTTCCTTGTCACCACTTTGCATAAAGGTTCTGCGGGGTTCGCGGGGTTCAGTCCAATTACTATGGCGCACTCGTATTGGTCTTTTTCTTGGCCTTTTTCATTTACAGGAATATAAGTAACGCCAAAACCTTGCGGGAAGTAGCCAACCAGTTCAACGAAATCCTGTGCTAATTGTTTATTTAGGCCACCTTTCTTCGCAAGTTGCTCAATTAGCATATACCCCTTGGGTAAGCTCATTCGTGAGTAGTCTGACTTGGTTGAAAGCACGATGGAAACGTAAATTTGAGGGATCTTTACAATCTCGCCCAAGCCGGATTTTGACACAAAGGCGTCTTTAACCAAACTCAGCAAAAATTCTTTAGCGTCTTTGTGAGTTTGGTTGAAACGGTCTCTCTCTTCTTTGTTGTTACCTACGTAGTTAGGCTGGCCTAAACCATCGGATAAGTAACGTAACGTAAAGTGATAGTTTAGCTTCAGCAGGTCTTTTCGCTGCGATTCGTCTAATAAACGAAACTCATCTAGGTCGCCGTTTTCACCTTTTAATATGGTTTGTGCAGCAGGGCTTTGTAAACCAATATCTTGCAGAAGCGCTGCGGTGATTAGGGGGCGTCCAAGCTCAATTTTCCATTTATCTCGCCAATAGCGGTTTCCGCGAAAGCGAGAGGCGGCTTCACGGTACTTGGATAAATATTTGTGGGCAATGGTATCGTGTTCTAAAAGTCTATCTACTAAGCGCAACGTTAAAATTGCCTTGTAGAGGGGTTTGAAGCGCATGTGTACCTTGGCAAAGTTGCCTTCAGGCCCTCGTGTAAGCAGCATAATTGTACCAAGTAGCTTTGCACTAAGTTGCTGGGTTTCTTGCCAGTTGTCGCCTTCGCAAAGCTCGATTATTTTAGTGCTTACGGCGTCCAATCGCTCTAATCTCGCTAAGCGTTCTTCTTCAAGCTTTTCTGAGCTATTTCTTATTTGTTGGGCAAGCTGTTCAGCTAATACTTCTTTCTTTTTATTACCTTGTATTCGCTTAAGCAGTGCTTTTAAGTCTTCAATATGCTGCTCAAGAGAGGGGGTAAGGGAAAAGTAATGACTGGCATCCTCAAAAACCGAGCCGTAGCCCGTATCTTTAGGATAAATCATGTTGATAAGCTGCTTTACTTGCTGCGTGTAAATACTGTCGGGGTTTTGGCTTTGTGCGCTCACCGTCGTCCTTTCAAATGATGCTGCGAATTACCCTTGTATTGTGTCGGGTAATCCAGGTCAGGTCAGCGCTGCATTAGGTTACTTAACCTCATGTCCAAGCTCTACTGCCTCACGTTTTTTCAACTGGCCTAAATGATACCGTAAATTTTCACTAATTTTGGTATTTCTTTTTATAACATGTAGTTGCGGCCATGAAGCCCGCTCTCCACTGACAATTAACTGGCTAATGCTGTCACGGGTTGGATTAGACAATACCTGCGATAAATTTCGTATTTGGCGCTTGGGTAAAATATTGATATTGCCTACATACTGCTGATCAATAATAGAACGTACTTTGTGAATTGCTAGCTTAGCGCTTTTATTCCCAGTTAAGCGCTCAATGACATCGATAGCGAAAATACTATTAGTTTTTGCAAGTTGTCCAATGTGACGTGCAGACATATCCCATAGCGAGTTGGGATCAATGCGATTTGATGAAATGAACGGCACCGCTAGTGGATTTGTTTGGCTCACAATGCTGTGATTCACTCCGTATAGTCTAGCCAAGCGCTCGAAGGGTAGGTCGGCCATAATTGAGCCATCGGCAAAACGACGATTAGGGATATAAGGCACTATATCGCCTGATAAAGTTTTTGCTCTTAGCTGCACGGGGCTGAAAATGACTGGAACCGCACAGGATGCGCGAACTGCTTGGGTAATAATAGCATTGGGCGAGGTTTTGGCATTCAACAATCGTGAGTGCTGATGCAAGTCGGCAGGAGATACCGTTACTGTTATGTGGCGCCCTGTTTTTTTAAAAGCCTCTTCGAAGGTAGTAAGGTCGAATAGTTCAATCAGTGCATTTTCAAGTACTGAGCTATCAAATAGTCCTTTCTTTCCAAGACCGGCAAAGCTCCGCCAGTGTTTAAAAGTCTCATAAATAAAGTCGGCGCTGAGTGCTTCTAATAATTGGTCGTGTGTTCGCGTGCCCAACATGGCTGCGATGATTGACCCTGCACTCGAGCCAGACACTACCGTAGGCAGTAAGTTTTTTTCGTTTAACGACTTAACCACGCCCGCGTGGAAAAAGCCTAAGCCAGCGCCGCCTGAAAGCATGAGGCAGCTTCGGCCGAAGGCATGGGCGGTTTCATCAAAAAACGATAGCTTCTCATAGAAGTCTACGTCTTGTTCATCGGCGTTATAGATCTGCTCTAGCGCCAATATCACTTCATCAATAAACTGTTCAATAAGATATTTAGTGCCAATTTTGCACTGGGTAAGCAGTATAGGGTTGGCGATATTACCTAAATTGCCGTGCAGTCCCTCGTGCAGTATGGACATCAGCGCATGTAAATCGCCTCTGCTTCTAGCCAGCTGTAGGCGTTGAACACGCTTTCGAATAAGCTTGTAGTCATAGTCATCGCTGGCATCTTTTGCTTTCCACTCTTCTGCGCCAGACAGCGCATCGTGTGCTAGGCATGCGGCCTCATATTCATCGTAACTGCTTGCATGCTCTATCTCATGTTCAAGCTTTTTTAACCGCAAATCGAATACTGCCATAACGATAACCTATTTAAGTTGATGAGCGCTGCTGCCTTTCTTGTATGACAAGCGAACGAGCGCGGATAACACCAGCAAAAGGAAAAATGCGTATTTTGAACGCTGTTTACTGAGTGACGCATTCATCGGCATTTACTAAAAGCATTCAGTAAGCCTGCGCGTATCAAAAGCGATCTATACGCCATCTTGAGTGTATGGTGTAAATTTAGAATTCACTACCTAAACCCTTCTACTAAAATGACCGCTTGGTGCTTTTAGCGTGTTACTCAAGGCGGTATCTTTTAATTGTTAGGCTTTCAGAAGGTTGTTTTCAATCAACAATTAGCAGTAATTTTGTTTTTTACATTGACCATTTCATAAGCACTCAGTAGCCTGAGAGAGAAAATAATAATGTGGATCTCTTTTTTGTAGTATGGAATGGAATTTTCAAACGCTAAGCCTGCTATCAATCCCTTTAATTAGTGCCATTGTCGGGTGGCTGACTAATTATTTGGCGGTAAAAATGATGTTTTACCCCATAGAATTCGTTGGCATTAAACCTTTCTTTGGGTGGCAGGGGCTTATTCCCGCGAAGCGCCGCCAAATGGCAGAGATTGAGGTTGAACTAGTTTTAGGTAAATTACTGAGTGTTGAAGAATTAGCCCAGCGCTTAGATGCAGATGAACTAACGAAGGCTATTGAGCGCCGCTTAGGGCAGGTTATACGCAAAGTTGTCAATGACGTAATGGCCGAATCAGCGCCTCAACTTTGGGCAGCTTTGCCTGTGCAAGGTAAAAATTTAGTTTACCAACGCATTGAAAACGACATCCCTAATGTGGTCCACAAAATGGTGGACGACTTCCAGCACAATGTTTCAGAAATTCTAGATATAAAAGAGCTGGTGGTAGAGCAGCTGGTTAATGCACCTGAGCTCGTTAATGAAATTTTCTTAACGGCAGGCAGCAAGGAGTTTCCGTTCATAGTGCGCTCTGGCTTTTACTTCGGTTTCCTATTCGGCTTACCAACCATGTTGCTTTGGTATTTCTACCAAGCATGGTGGATTCTACCGTTAGGTGGACTGCTTGTGGGCTATGCCACCAATTGGATTGCCATCAAGATAATTTTCGAACCCAAACGCCCGAGAAAACTGGGGCCCGTTACTATTCAAGGTATGTTTTTAAAACGCCAAAAAGAAGTGTCTGAAGTCTATTCAAACATTATTGAAGAAAAACTTATAACACCTAAAAACATCACCCATATAATCTTGCATGGTTCAGGCTCAGCCCAGCTTTTGGAGCTCATTGAGCTTCATGTCAACGACGCTATTGAACGCTATGTGGCTATCGCGCAACCTTATTTTGCACTAGGTGTTGGGTCAGAAAATTATCATAAAATGAAGGCGCTAGCGGTACGTCAAATCTTTGATAATTCAGATAAATACTTACTTTATGCCTTTGATTATGCCAACAATGCTATGCAGATAGGGCACGATTTGAGTGAACGCATGCAGGCACTGAGTGTTGAAGAATTCGAAGGGGTGTTGCGCCCAGCTTATCAGCAGGATGAGTGGAAACTCATCGTAACAGGCGCTATTTTGGGTATGGTAGCTGGTGTTGCCCAACTTTATCTGGTGTTTATGTAAGGTGTTCCATAAGTAAAAACTAACGCACAGGGCTGGTAAGGGGTCGGATTAAATTATGAAAACCGCGCAGAAAATACTACTCACCGCGCTAACGTTATTCAACGAACATGGCGAAAACACGGTAACCAGTGTTGATATCGCCGTCGAGATGGATATTAGTCCGGGGAATCTCTACTACCACTTTAAAGGTAAAGACAGCCTTGTTAGTGCGTTGATGAAAATGCATGAACAACAAATGCAGAAGATACTCAATCGAGAAAAACTCGATACACTTCATCCTGAAGAAATTATGTATTATCTGTATTTGCTTATAGACAGTATTCATGTATTTCGCTTTTTCTACCGTAGCCCAGCCGACCTAGCAGAAAAGTATCCCAGTATAGTGCGGCCTAGACAGCACATATTATCTAGCTTAAATAAACAATTAGCGTTTCTTTTTGAATCATTATCAAAGCGCGACATTCTTATTGCCTCCAAGGCAGACAGGGCACTTATGGTGGATTTAGTGTCCTTGATCATCACACAGTCTTGTCAATTTGATGAATTAAACAGTCATATGGATAGTACGATGCAGCGCTATCATGCTTTGTCACTAATGATGGTAAGCGTTTTGCCAAGGTTGGCGCTTTCCGATGAACAAAAGCACCAGCTAGAACAGATGCTCGACTCTCATGACTTTGTGAGAAATGCCTCAACCCCGTCACCACTCGACTTCGCGTAAAGCAACATAAAGGAATAGTAATGGCAAAAACGCTCAGTTTCTTAGATAAGTCATTTTGGATAACCGAGTCAGACGAGAATCCAAAACATGTAGCTTGTTTGCAGCTACTTGCCATACCTAAAGGGGCGAAAAGTACCGAATACGTGCCCCAGTTATTTCAAGAAATAAGAAGCTATGCCCGTGCTACTTCTCCGTTCAACTGTGCGGTAAAAACGGTATTGGGGTACCCGGTGGGGTTTGCGCCGGTGAAAAAGCTCAACATGGATTACCACGTTCAAATTCATCGCGTAGCTGACGTTAAAAACCGCGAAGCGCTAGATGCATTTGTAGCAAGACTACATGCTTCGCGGTTAGATCCCGACAAGCCCCTTTGGCAATACCATTTTATTTTTGATGATAACAGTGAGACGTTTGCTATTTATGCACGGGTTCATCATATGTATGGAGATGGAGCGACCCTGGTACGCTGGTTTCAAGCCGGTTATGTATCAAACTCTCACGAGACTAAGTTCACACCTGTATGGGCAGTAAAACGACTGCGTCATAAGCGCAGAGAGCCCGTGAGCTTTTACAAGCGCTTGGTAGGCGTGGGTTACGCGCTTAAAACCGCGCTCGATTTGCTTATTATCTTTATTCGCATATTCATGAAAGCGCTGCGAGTAAACCCACACTATATGCCTATTCCTTTCACTGGTACGAAAACAGTGCTGACTGGTCAAGTAAAAGCAGGTAGGGCTGTGGCCACTATGGACTTAGACTTTAAGCGGGTGAAAGCGCTAGCAAGGCGCACGCGTTCTACCGCAAATGAGGTGTTGTTATGCGCCTTTGATATCGGTGTGCATAAGTTACTGCAAGACCATGGCCAAGTATTTAAAAAAGCCTTATTCACCAATATGCCGATTAATTTGCGTAAACCCGGTGAGAAAACCACTGGTAATAAAATAGCTATTGTGCCGGTGGAGTTAGCACATGGCGAAAACGACCCCTATCTTAGGTTGCGCCAGATTGTGGTGAATCATCGTATTGTTAAAAATGCAGCGCAGCATGCGCGCCCTGCGGCATTTAGTGGCTATACCATTGCAATTCAATCTCTTGCACTGGTCTTCGAATGGTTAAAGCTATCTAGCGTAGTTAAACCCATTGCAAATATTCTTATTTCAAACGTACCTGGCCCCAAAGATACAAGGTATCTAAAAGACGCGGAGTTATTGGCCTGCTACCCTATTTCTACCATGACGCCTGGGGGCGGGGTAAATATTACGCTTATGACCTACGCGGGCACTGCAAATGTGGGCTTGGTGTGCTGCAATAAGAACATTGAATCGTTACAACCGTTAGCGCGCTACGTCAAAGAAGCTTTCGATATGCTAGAAGCGAGCGTGGACGATCCAAGGCTAAACATCGACGATATTGGTGAGCAGGTGGATACCGTGCCTGTCTCTATTGTGTCAGATCACTAGTATGCGTAACTTTTAGACTGAGCGCTATTCAATGAGGTAGAAGCGCAGTACGTTGTCTTCTACACGTACGTTTTGACCTAGTTTCGAGAAGAGTACTTCGCGCCAGTGGTCACCACGCATAGTATGGCTTAAGTCTTCTTGGGTAATTTGCTTTTTTAATGCCTTGTTAATATGGGGAATGTGATATTCCAATACTGCTTGTTTCGAACCCGTTAAATAGACCTGTAAATAGTCCGCTGCAATATCAGATGTTCCGGCGCTAAAAAGCGATAGGGCTGACTTTAACGAGCCGCCAAGCAGTGTATTTACACTTTTAGGAAAGAAGCGCGAAACCAAAAACTGTGTGTCTTTAATCAACGCGTAATCATCGTTAACTAAACTGACACTATCAGTGGAAAGGCCGGTTAGATAAAGCGTGCTCATGTTTTGGTCGTAGTGAGGCGATGCCGATACAGTGAACACCACGTGAGCGCGGTAAATAGTGGTGGAAGCTACCACTATATTAAGTGCCGCAAGACACTGAAGACCAATACGGTTGTTTACATTATCTAGCGTAATGTTGCCTTCAAGCACGGTAACTGTACCGGTTCCCATTGGGATGTCGAAAGTGAATGAGTAGGGGAAACTGCCTTTTACAAGGTCTTGAAGCTCTGATTTCGTGAAATCGTCGTGCGTCAGCTTGCCCCATTTCACAAGCCATTGTGCCAGGTACACTTTGCATTTGTCTTTGAAGGATAAGTTATTGGTCAAGGTGTATTCTTAGCCTTATTTTTCTAGGCAGTGGCTTGTAGCTAGATAGTCTAACGTAATGCATATACCGATATAGCAGTTAAGTTATCAGGATTGTTATATTTTTTAAATCTAACAATTTAATTCTTTTATTGATGAAGTATTGTTTGCTAATCTGGTCGTACCACAACGTTTTATTAACATTTAAAAGTCTTGCCCTCAAGGAGTTGGCGAAATGAGCGAAGTACTCAGCAAATACGATTACATCATTGTAGGCGGGGGCTCTGCGGGTGCAGTGCTAGCCACTCGGTTATCGGAAAATCCTGCGTTAGATATTTTGCTATTGGAAGCTGGCTCAAAGGATACCAACCCACTTATTCATATCCCTTTTGGTTTGTCTCTGCTTAGCAGGTTTGAAGGTATTGGTTGGGGTTATCATACGGCTCCTCAAAAAGAAATGTACGACAGAGAGCTGTTCTGGCCTCGCGGTAAAACCTTGGGCGGCAGCAGTTCAGTCAACGCCATGTGCTATATTCGAGGGCAAAAAGAAGACTACGACCGCTGGGCTAATGAAGAAGGGGCCGAGGGTTGGTCATTTGAAGATGTACTGCCTTATTTCAAACGCTCTGAGAACTTTGAAGAAGGGGCTGATGAGTACCACGGCACAGGTGGCCCGCTAAATGTTAGCAAGCTTAGGCATACAAGCGTACTGTCCGATGCTTTTGTGAACTCTGCGTCGATTGCTGGCTATCAACAGCTCGACGACTTTAACCGAGATGATAGGGAAGGGCTTGGTTACTACCATGTTACACAAGTCAACGGCCAGCGCTGCTCAACAGCAAAAGGGTACTTAACGCAGGCAAAGCACCGCAACAATTTAACCGTGCTTACAAGAGTCGCTGCTGAAAAGGTGTTATTAAAAGAAGGGCGTGCTATTGGGGTTCAAGTACGTGAAAAAGGGGTAGTAAACCGCTATTTCGCTAAAAGCGAAGTTCTTCTTTGCGGCGGAGCGATCAATTCACCTCAACTTCTAATGCTTTCGGGTATTGGACCCAGAGCAGAACTAGAAGAAAAGGGGATTTTTGTACAGCAAGACTTGCCTGGTGTGGGCCAAAACCTACAAGATCACCTAGATGCCATCGTGCAATATACCTGTAAAGCCAGAGAAGGTTATGCCGTGGCATTCGGAGCGCTGCCTTCTTACGTTAAAGCCACCGCAGACTACGCGTTTAAGCGCAAAGGTATTCTTTCTTCAAATATCGCTGAAGCCGGTGGTTTTGTTAGTTCAAGCTTAGCGACACAGGGCCCTGATATTCAATTCCACTTTTTACCTGCAATTTTAAACGACCATGGAAGACAGTTGGCTTTTGGTTATGGTTATGGCCTGCACGTATGTTGCCTATATCCCAAAAGCCGCGGCACTATTTCGCTTCAAAGTAACCATCCTGCCGATCAAGCGCTTATTGACCCGAATTACTTATCCGCAGAGGAAGATCAGCAAGTCATGATTGAAGGCGTGCGTATTGCCCGAAAACTGCTATCTGCACCAGACTTCGACAAGTTCCAAGGCAGTGAATTATATCCTGGGGAAGAAGCTCAGACAGATGAAGAAATATTAGAGTTTTTACGAGAGCGGGCTGAAACCATCTATCACCCGATTGGTACGTGTAAAATGGGTAGTGATGACGATGAGATGGCCGTTGTCGATACCCAATTGCGCGTAAGAGGTGTAGCAGGTCTAAGAGTGGTAGATGCTTCGGTGATGCCAAGCTTGATTGGCGGCAATACCAACGCCCCCACCGTCATGATTGCCGAACGTGCTGCTGAATTTATTAAAGCGACGCACGAAGGTCAGCCAGTATCTTTGGCTAAAGCAGAATCGGCATAATTAAAAAGATGCTAAGAGCGAGCCCTCATCTCGCTCTGGCAATTCATCCGCTTTTAAGTATTCATTTGCTTGTATCAGTTTTACCACGCAGTGCTGATCATCTCTTGAAGGCTACTTGTCCGCTCTAGGCAGTTTTTCCGCTCTAGGCAGTTAAAAGCGTTTCGCGTCGTACAAGCGCAACGCTATATTCAAGTGGTTGAGTTGATAAGACGTTTATACCTGCTTCTGCATAAATAAATCCGCTGCACAATCACACATTTCGTCGATATGACTGCTGTCAGCGTATATACCGTCAATAAGCAAACGCGCTATACCATGTAACGTACCCCACGTTACCTGTGCTAGTCTCAACGCATCCTGATTGTTTGGAAGTAGTCCTTTATCTTGCCAATAGCGCGTCATCGTCACTTGAAACTGAAAGCAGGGAAATGCAACGTCTTTCAGATCGTTGGTCGCCGCTTGGTTTTGCCAAATAGTGCGACCAAACATCAATTCGTACATCTCGGGGTTGTCGGCAGCATAGCCAATGTATTCGTGAACAAATTCACGAAAACGTGCCTTTGGCGTTTTGTCTTCTTGCTCAAAAATGCGCTTTGCCGCGCTATGCCAGTCGCTAAAGCCTTTCGCCGCGATAGCACTTAACAAAGCACTTTTATCTTTAAAGTGATGATATGGCGCAGTACGTGAAACCCCGGCATCTTCTGCCAGCTTTCTCAGCGAAAGACTATCAACGCCATGCTCCGACAAACGCGCCGTTGCTGCCTCTATAAGGGCACTGCGTAAATCGCCATGATGATAGTTTTGTACTGCATTAGCCATATATCAAATATTTCCGTTGTTGCAATTGGGACGAATAGATAACGTTTTATCTTGACACTGTCAACATAGCCTTTTATCTTGACGCTGTCTAGTTTGCAAATTTGTTAACAGGAATAGCCCAAGGAGACAGCGCAAACCATGAAGTACTCTACATTAGAAGTAAAACAAGAGGGCCATATCGCCCACGTAGTACTTAATCGCCCTGAAGCGATGAACAGCATGATCCCAGAGTTCTGGACCGAGCTACCGGCAGCCATTCGTGAAATAGATGATGAAGCCAAAGCACGGGTAATCGTTATTTCATCTACAGGTAAGCATTTCTCTGCCGGTATGGATTTATCGGTGTTCCTGAATATGAAAGAAGACTTTAAGGGCGACCCATCGCGCAGAGCTGAGCGTATGCGCCGTATGGTGATGTTGCTTCAAGATAGCTTTACCGCCATAGAGCAGGCACGTATGCCGGTTATTGGTGCCGTGCAAGGCGGGGCAATTGGTGGTGCAGTAGATTTACTTAGTGCATGTGACATGCGCTATTGCACACAAGATGCTTTTTTCACTATCAAAGAAACCCAATTAGGCATGACGGCGGACGTCGGCACGCTTCAGCGCCTGCCAAAACTTATTCCCATTGGCATAGTGAAAGAGTTGGCGTATACCGGTCGCAATTTTGGTGCTGCAGAAGCGCAGCAACTTGGTTTTGTAAATCAGGTATTTGACGACCAAGAATCAATGCTAGAAGCGGTAATGAAAATAGCGCAGCAGATTTCAATGAATTCGCCGCTAGCGGTTTCAGGCACCAAGACTATGATTAACTACGCGGTAGAGCATACGGTAGCGGAAAGCTTAACCTATATGGCTACGTGGCAAGCGGGTATGTTCCAAATGGAAGATGTATTCAAAGCTATGGAAGCACAGAAAACCAAAACGCTGCCGGAATATCCGCCATTACACCCAGCGATTAAAAAAATGAATTCGTAAGTGAATGCAATTAGTTGAATTCTACAGCGCCTTCAGAGAAAGAGCGCATTAGATAAAAATATTTAAACAGGCTTTTTAACGGCTTTTACCAAGCCAAAACGACTTTCAGGAATGTATCATGAATCAGACCGTTACCGATCATCCCGTTTACCCTCATTTATTTCGACCGTTAGATTTAGGCTTTACCACTCTTAAAAACCGTGTCCTTATGGGTTCTATGCACACGGGCTTAGAAGAATTGCCTGACGGCCACAAACGTATGGCAGCATTTTATGGCGAACGTGCTAGAGGCGGCGTAGGGCTTATCGTTACTGGTGGTATTGGGCCAAATGAAGAAGGCGCTACTCATCCATCGACGTTTCGTTTAGATACAGACGAAGCGGTTAAAAACCACAAAGAAGTGACTGACGCAGTGCATATTGCTGGCGGCAAAATTTGTATGCAAATATTGCATACGGGTCGCTATGCGTATAGCCCTAAGCTTGTTGCACCTTCTGCGGTACAAGCGCCAATTAACCCGTTTAAGCCAAAAGCGCTAGAAGCTGACGAGATTGAAAAGCAAATTAAAGATTTCATCACTGCAGCAACTCAAGCTCAGCGCGCTGGCTACGATGGCGTTGAAATCATGGGGTCTGAGGGCTATTTCCTTAACCAGTTTATTGCTAAACGCACTAACCACCGTGACGATGAATGGGGCGGTGATTACGAGAACCGTATCCGCTTACCTATTGAAGTCGTGCGCCGCGTGCGTGAGGCGGTAGGTAAGAACTTTATCATTATCTATCGTTTGTCGATGCTTGACCTTGTTGAAGGTGGCTCTACTTATGAAGAAGTCGTACAGCTTGGCAAAGAAATCGAAAAAGCGGGTGCCACTATTATTAACACCGGTATAGGTTGGCACGAAGCGCGTATCCCAACCATTGCCACTAAAGTACCGCGAGCGGCATTTACATGGGTAACGGCTAAATTCCGCGAAGCACTTTCGATTCCGGTAATCACATCGAACCGTATCAACACCCCTGAAGTCGCTGAAGAAGTGCTGTCTCGCGGTGATGCTGACATGGTATCAATGGCTCGCCCATTCTTGGCCGACCCTGACTTTGTGCGCAAGGCGCAGCAAAATAAGGCCGATGAAATCAATACCTGTATTGGCTGTAACCAAGCCTGCCTTGACCATGTATTTAACGGCAAAATGACCAGCTGCTTGGTAAACCCTCGTGCGTGTCACGAGCTTGAAATAAACGTTAAACCTGCACAAACCAAAAAGCGTGTAGCGGTTGTAGGTGCAGGTCCTGCGGGATTAGCAGCAGCAGTGACCTCGGCCGAGCGTGGTCACGACGTTGTGATTTATGACGCATCTAGCGAAATTGGTGGGCAGTTTAATATTGCTAAACAAATCCCTGGCAAAGAAGAATTCTATGAAACGCTGCGTTATTTCAAGCGCCAAATTGAGCTTCATAAAAATATTACCCTCAAATTGAATACTTATGTTGACGCGGCTGCGCTTAACGATGAAGGTTTCGATGAAGTTATGATTGCGACGGGTATTAAGCCACGCACGCCAGCGATTGAAGGTATTGAGCACGAAAAAGTACTGACCTATATCGAAGTGTTAAAAGAGAAAAAGCCTGTAGGGAATAAGGTGGCCATTATCGGTGCTGGCGGTATTGGTTTTGATACCGCTGAGTACTTGTCTCATGGCAAAGAAACGCCAAGCCAAGACATTCCTGCATTTATGAAAGAGTGGGGCATTGATATGACCTTTTCGGCTCGCGCGGGTATTGAAGGCGTTAAGCCACAGCCAGATCCATCTCCAAGAGAGATTTTCCTATTACAGCGCAAGACCACAAAAGTTGGCGCGGGTTTAGGCAAAACAACGGGATGGGCGCACAGAGTAGGCTTGCTGGCCAAAGGCGTGACCATGATCCCTGGCGTAAGCTACGATAAAATTGATGATGAAGGGCTACACATTACGGTAGAAGGCAATAGCCAAGTATTGCCGGTAGACAACGTCATCATCTGTGCAGGTCAAGAGCCGATGCGAGATATCGTTGAAGGCTTAAACATGCCTTATCACTTAATTGGTGGTGCCGATGAAGCGTTGGAACTAGACGCTAAACGCGCCATCGACCAAGGTACACGGGTGTGCGCTGAGGTTTAATGACCTAGTGCAAAAACACAGTTAGAATTATAAGTGCCTTATTAAGAGATGCTTATGATTGATAATAAACCCCTCTTTTTTCGGAGGGGGTTATTTTTTCTAGCCGCCGAAAGCTGTGATTTTTACGAAAATACCGAAACCACACCTGTTTTAGCCTGTTGAAGTTACCTAGACCTGCTATTATCGTTTTCTTTTTTCACTGAGATAAATATGACGTTCAGCAACACTCAAAACTTAGTCCAAGCCGTTAGCAATTCACCAGAGACTATTGAGTTTAACGATGTTATCGCGCTAGTTGATAGCGTGTTTGCTTTTACGCCAACCGCGTTCACCAATGGTGATGTAACAAACGAAGCTAACCAGAATAATGGCTCATGCAAGCTGCTTGCACTGGGTCAGTATTTAAACCTAAACCAAGCACAAACACTGGCTTTGTTTGGGCGCTTTTATCGTGAAGACGTACTCAATAACCCCGATGGCAACGACCACGCCAATATCCGCAACTTTATGAAAACAGGGCATGAAGGCGTGGCGTTTGAGACGTTTCCTTTAGTTGTAGTAAATGCTGATTAGTGGCTTTTTACAGGTAGTACGCTTGCCTATTAGGACATGCAAAGCATGACCTCAGTAATGCGGCAAGTTGTCTACCGCCTAGCTTTAGACTGGAATAAGCGGTACGACGCTTCATCGCCTATTTTTTGTGAAAGTGACAGCCCCAAGCTGATAAGCGAATTATCAGGCTGTCTCTTTATGGCTTTTCTTAGTACGTTGAGTGCGCTTTTCGTTTGACCTACACTATCTAAAGCAAGGGCGTAAATATACCAATTTTGTGGGTTCTCAGGGTCAAGTTCTGTTGCTTTTTTGAAAAGTGTAACTGCAGTTGCTTTATCCTGTTTACGAACATGCAGCATGCCTAACGAATAATGGATGAGCGCGCTATTAGGTAAATTGCTCATTCCATCAAGGAGGGTTTGTTCTTCTAACTGAAGTTTATTTTGAGCGCGATACAATTCGGCCAAGTTGATGTAGTTCGCCTCAAAGTAAGGGTCTACAGTTAGACCTCGTTTTAGCAGCTTTTCTGTTTGATAAATATTGCCGAGCTGATATTCAACCAGACTTTGATTGAGGTTACCTTCGCCCCGCCACTGATTTACGGTATTCGACAACCTAAGCTCTTCTAGCGCTTTTTTGAAGTTCGGTGTGTTGAAGCCCAGACCTAGCAAGTTATTAGCTGCCGTTATTCGTATAGCTTTATATGTATCATCAAGTAGATTTGCGTACGTTTTCGTACGTTCATTAGGAAGAAGGGCACGACCGGCTTGCGCCGCCCCCAGTCTTATCAAAGGCTCTTCATGCAGAATAAATTTTTGTAAATCTTTATCAGTAAGTGACTGGTTAGACGATGCCAACAAGCTCAGCGCAGTAGCCCGTTTTATAACTGGAAGAGACGACGAATGGGCAATACGCAGCACAGCTTGTTTACTATGAATACTACCCTGCATAAGAGAGATATAGTTTTCTTCTTGTTTGTTTAGTGTAGAGTCTTTGCCATACCAGTTGATTAGCTTTTCTGATACCCAATCATTATCTTGGTCGTGACAGTTTAAACATGCGTTCGGTGCGCCAGTAGTCGAAGAAACGTTGGGAGTTGGAATACTAAAGCTATGATCCCGCCGTGCATCTACACCCATATAGGTGCGCGTAGGCATGTGGCAGTTTACGCACTGATTTACATTTTCACTCCCCACATGCTTTGTATGTTTTTCACCTTCATAAGCCGATGCCGAGTGACACTGAAGGCACAAACCATTTCCCTCTATTTTGAGCTTCATAGAGTGTGGGTTATGGCAGTCTATACAGTTAACACCAGCTTCATACATACGGCTTTGTAAAAAAGAGCCGTAAACATAAACCTCTTCACGTATTTGCCCATCGGCAAAATACAATGGTGAAATAAGAAGCGAGGGTGAGAACTGGTCTAGGAAAGGTTTTTTAGGGTCTATTCCGTCAGAAAGTGAGGTGCGCAGAGAGTGACACGCATAGCATGTTTCCATGAACCGATTGTCTCGTTTTGCAGGAATAAATTCGCCATTTTTTTGTTCGTGCCAAGTAGCGATGTTGCTTCCATCTTTTAACAGCCACTTTCCAATTGCTTGTTGTTCATTTAGAGACAGGTCGCGAGAAGTGAGCGATGACCTATGGTGCTTAGCTTCTTCAACATGCGTAACGTTGCCCTTTTTATTTGGTTCGCTGTCATTAACGCTTGTTGTATTTACAGCATAATGCGATGCCATATCACCGTGGCAGGATGCGCACGACACATTGATTTCATCAAACTGGCTGTCGAATGTAAGCGTCTTAGTATCAAAATTACGCTTTAAACCGCTTGAGTGGCAGTCTGCACACATACCATTCCAGTTTTGCATCGGTTGTTTCCAATGCAACCTGTCTTTAGGAGCAATATCCTCAGATGGATAATTTGGGTACCAACGTTGACCGCCTTTTGATTTGTCTCGAGCATCCCAAGCAAAAGGAAAAACTTGAAGTTTACCTGCTTGTGTTTCGATGAGGTATTGCTGTAACGGAAAATGACCAAAAACATAAGTAATTGGATAGACATTCGTACTTCCTGCTTCTGTCAGCTCGGCAAAAAATTTATTTTCGTTTTTGAAAAAACGTGCCTTCTGCGTGAAGTGAGTTATAGAAACATTATCGAAATTGGCAAGCACGGTTTTATCGTTAGCATGGGCCATTGCTTTCGCGTGGTCTGATTGTTGCCACAACGTAACTTGTTCCTGATGGCAGCTCACACAATTAACATACTCTTGTGCGAGTGAACTTTTAACTAAACTCGTTAGATAAATTATGCTGAAAAGAAAAACCAACCGTGGCATTACAACTGCTGTCTGAATATTTGTGAACTCTCTGAACTTTATCACAGGGGCACGAGCAGCGTTAAATAAAGTTTGCGCGCTAATTATCACGCTCTGTCAAAATCAATTCACTAGACTGAGGCATTATCGCTAAGTCAAATTGACCTAAAATATTCATGCCTAATAACCCGTCGGCATCGGGGAGGGCGTCTTCGGGCAGCACGATGGCAGAAACATCGTTAAACTCGTAGCCAGCGAAATAGAAGCGAGGTATTTGTACCAGTGGAGCTTCGATAGTTCCAGATGCAGTTCTAACGTTGAAGTTGCCAATGAACGTGAGGTTTCGCATACGACCCAAGCGAGCAAATAATCGTGATGATATCGCGGTGGTACTGGCGCCGGTATCTAAAATCATGTTGGCTTTTTGGTTAAGCGCCTTTGCTTCAAGGCGATATTGATCACCAATACGCTGCAAAGCTATGCGAGTTTGATACCGAGCAGCGTCCGAGCTTGTGGGTTTGGTTTCGCTGTGGCTTGGCGCGGTGTCCGCGCTGGCTATATCGCGCATTTCATAGGCTTTATCGCGAATGATATTGGCGTCTCTATCGTTTAACGGCAGAGCAGCAAGCACATCTTCCATTAGCGTAAGTTTTTGCTGGTAAGCATACGCTTCAGCTAAATTAAGGGTGTAGTGTTTTGCGTCGGGTATGCGTTGATACAGTGGCTCATTTAATCTAGCCACCAGTTCCCATTGTTCGTCCTGACGTAAATGCGTTTGCGCTTGTTGATACAAAGTGGCAATTTTAGTGTCGATAAACGAGAGCGTTTCAAGTGTAAGAGGCAACTCAGCTATATCGTAGTAGTGCACTATCGCCGTTGAGAGAGGCTTCGTCATCTCAATCAGCTCACCTTCAAGTAACAGTAGTGATTCGTTGAGCGGATCATTTTTTAGGTAGTTGGTTAGTTCTGTTGCGAGCAACGCATACTGTCCATTATTAAGTAGGCTAGTTAGCGTAGCGATATCACTTTGGGTAATTTGTTGCGAAGATAAGCGCAGATCTTCACGCTCATTTGACGGTATGTTAGTTCTGTCAGCGTTCGAAAAAGAGGTGGATTCACGTTGTTTGTTGTGGGGCTCTATATTGCCCTTCGCCTGAGTCTCACTTTCTAGCGCTGACTCATGTTGTAAACGATGCTCATAGCCTGCTTCTAGCTTATAAGCGCCGTCATTGTTCTGCTTTAAGTTAATCCATAGGTAAACATTGATGCCTAACGACACACATAGAAACAGGGTAAGCAGAACTGCGAACCATGTCTTCATTGTTGTTCACACGCCTTCCCATAAACGTCTACAAATTGCTTAGGCATTCGTTTAGGGGCGCCAGTATCAAGGCTAACGCACACGAATGTGGTTATAGCATCAAATACGGTTTTGTTTCGCTTTGGGCAGATAAATTGAAACTGGCGTTTCAAGGTAAGTTTGCTATCGCAATGCACTATCCAAGTGGCGCATTCTAACGTATCTCCAAGATGAGTTGGCAGATGATAGTTAAGTTCGTGACGCTTTATAACCATACCTCTGTTTAGCGCCTGATAATCGGCAAACTGCAAGCCAAGGGCGTTTGAATGGGCCCAAGCTAAGCTTTCGAGCTGCGACAGGTACGCTACATTATTCACATGCTGATAGTGGTCGATGTGTGTTGCATCAATATGCCACTGCTGCACGTAGGGGTTGTCTAACATCCAATTAAGCGCCGGGTTGCTCAAACCTTTTCCTTATACATATATCTTGTTTTTATCCTAGCTACTTTATTACCGTCGGCGTAGCGCCGTTGCTCACGAAGGCCTGTTATTGCATTTCTTTCTTTGCAACTCATACCACAGGCAACGGATTATCTTCAGGTAAAATCAAATCGTCACTCAATAACATCTGCATTATAGACTTTTCACGTACCAGCACCGGTTGTATAAAGCTTTGTACATCCCCTAGCGCTTTAAATGCATTAAAACCACGCTCTAAAAATTCGTGTAGAGCAAGCAAGCCTGCGAGTTTTGCGGGTCGCCTCGATAGAGAAATCAACATACCTATACCACGAATCTTTATTACATCAGAGAGTTGATCGCCCAAATGGGAAATTATGTCGATTTGATGCTCTCTATCTTCCATCCTGCCCACATTTCGATAAGCCAAGGCGTAGTTGTCTCGGTTGATGGGTTCCCCAGGAAAATGACTTTGTAAGTACTGGGCCATTGCCATATCTAAATCGAACGATAATGCATTTAACGATAAAGCATCGTCCATAGCGTTCATGGCTTTATCGGGCAATACTTTTGCAAGCTTCGGAATAACGCGAACTAAGTCAGCGTCGCGCTGGCTAAAATCTTTCGGCCCGTACAATTCATCTACGAAAAACGCCATGGCTTTTTGATAACGTTTTTGCTGCGCCAAATCGTTGTGCGTGACCAGTAAGCGTTCGCATTGCCAATGCTGCAGCTGATGAATGATAGGCATTACACCCAACTGAGTGGCCAGATCACGAAGGGCATTTACCCGGTGAATATGTTTAATTATCTGTTGCGCCAAATGACGAACTCCCTGTTGAGCTAGTGTAGCTTATCCGCTGTTGTAAACCTAGATTGACCTAAGCAAGCGTGCCTTTCAAGTGAGAAGGCAAAGTTTTACTGGTATACTCTTCTGCCATTAGTTTAGCCCGCTTATTTAGATTTTTAATAAACTTAATGAACAGTCAAAGTAGTCAGTCATCATTGAACAATGCCCTTAACAACGAGACCGCTAGTGCGCAGTACCCGGGCTTAGAAAAAGACAGCGATGTACCCGCGTTAATATCACTATTTAATAGCACGTTTGAAGATTTCAATACGCGCTTGGTTTTGGGTGATGATGAACCTATTTACATCCCAGCGGGTAACGAAAGGCCTTATCATCAAATCGTCTTTGCTCATGGATTCTTTTCAAGTGCCTTACATGAAATTGCGCATTGGTGCATTGCAGGCGAAAAGCGCAGACTTTTAGAAGATTACGGTTACTGGTATTGCCCTGATGGCCGCGATGCAGTGCAGCAAGCAGACTTTGAAAAAGTAGAAATTAAGCCTCAAGCCATCGAATGGGCGTTCACCGAAGCCGCAGGCAGAAAATTTCAGGTGAGTACGGATAATTTAAATGGTGCAGAACCCGACAGAGAAGGTTTTACTAAAAATGTTGCTGCACAGCTAGCACTTTATAAAGCCCATGGCTTTCCGCCTAGAGCTGAACGTTTTATCAACGCCTTAGCAACCACTTTTTGCAAAAAGAAGCATGATGATGCCACTGGAGCAGATGCAGCATGATAAATGATGATTTTGACCGCCCAGCCCTTTTTAAGCTTGGTGTTCTTATAAACCCTTTTGCTGGTATAGGCGGTGCGCTTGCACTTAAAGGCAGTGACGGTGCTGAAATTCGAGAAAAAGCATTGGCCATGGGCGCAGAGAAGAAAGCCAATGAAAAAATGGCAAAAGCGCTCAGTATTCTTGAAGCATTGTCTGGGAAATTTACCGTAGTGACAGCGTCGGGCGATATGGGCGAAACAGTCTGTGAATCTCTAGGTATTCCTTATGAAGTCATCTACACAGCTGATGCGGCACAAACCGAAGGCGAAGATTCAGAGCGCGCAGCGAAAGCAATGGTTGAGGCAAACGTCGACTTACTGCTGTTTGCAGGCGGCGACGGCACAGCCCGCAATATCTGTAGCGTAGTCGGCACACAAGTTCCCGTGTTAGGTGTGCCCGCCGGCTGTAAAATTCATTCTGGCGTTTACTGCGTGTCGCCGTCAGCAGCAGGGCAGGTAGTTAGTCAGATGATCGCAGGCGAGCTTGTGAGTGAAATGGACGCCGAAGTACGTGATATTGACGAGAATGCATTTCGCGATGGGAAGGTGATTGCTAAGCACTATGGCGAAATGCGCGTACCGGCTGAACTCACTTACGTTCAAGCCGTAAAAATGGGCGGCAAAGAAGACGAAGCGCTGGTATTAGACGACATTGCTGCTTATGTCAGCGAAATTATGGACGATGAACCTGACGCTTATTTTGTTATGGGCTCTGGCTCGACCGTAGGTGCGGTTATGGAGTTTCTTGGCTTAGACAATACTTTGCTAGGTGTTGACGTGGTTAAACAAGGCGAGTTAATCGCAAGTGACGTGACTGCCAGCGAACTAATTGCGCTGACAAAAGACAAACCCACCAAAGTAATTTTGACGGTTATTGGTGGTCAAGGGCACATCTTAGGGCGTGGAAATCAACAGTTAAGCCCAGCGTTTATTCGTCAAATTGGCAAACAAAATATGCTTGTTGTTGCCACTAAGCAAAAACTGCAGGCATTGAACGGTAAGCCGCTTCGCTTAGACTCAAGCGACGCAGCGCTAGACGTTGAACTAGCAGGCGCGTTTTCGGTTATTACGGGCTACAAAGACAAAGTGCTTTGCCAAAGTGTTTAAATACTCAGTCCAATATAACCAGGCTGATAGATTACCTTAAAAACCAAATTTAATTATCTCGAACTGAGAATAGAACTTTAGAAATAAAGAACAGAAATTAGAAACAGGAAGGAGTAAGACGTGTTACCACCTGCTGCAGCACCCGAAAGTGTCGTTAAAGCTATCGCAAATATTGAGGCATCGCTTGATGACGTGGTCAATCACGGTAGTGATGACGAATTATTTATTGCCAGCTACTTGCAAGGCCATTTTGCCGTTGAGGCTCGCCAATTAGAGATGCAAGAAGGCGCTACCGTTGCGATGCTTAATGACAAAATGATCGAAAGCCTTAATAGTGCTTTCGCTAACAATGAATTAGAAAATGAAGATGCTAAGCAGGTAAAAGCTCTTTGGGCACGGTTAGTCGCAATATAATTGCGACTTTCTTCTCTCCTATCTACAACAACTATATCCCTATTCTTCGTTTACCCTTTTTTACAATCCGTTACAGTTTTATTTGCGAAATCCTTTATTAACCGCCAGATTGGTTTATGTTTAATGTTAGCGGAAAGCCGCTTTGTGGTGCCTGGCATATTTAGGTATAAAAAGATTAAGGATGACGACATGACTGTACTTAAGGATCTCACCCAGCGCTTGAAGGTAAGCGTAGGTGTGTTGGCTGTAAGCAGTACGCTGATAAGCTCAGCGCTTGCCAAGAACGATATCAATATCGATTACGAAAAGTTTACAACCGATAACGGGTTAACTGTAATTGTTCACGAAGACCGCAAAGCACCAGTGGTTGCTGTGGCGGTGTGGTATAAAGTGGGTTCAAAAGATGAGCCAGAGGGTAAATCTGGGTTTGCGCATTTATTTGAACACCTCATGTTCAACGGCACAGAGAACTATGATGATGAATGGTTCGGGCCGCTTCAAGAAGCCGGGGCCACAGGCCTAAACGGTACCACCAACTTTGACCGTACTAACTATTTTCAAACCGTTCCAACGCCGGCTTTAGACCGTATTCTGTGGATGGAATCCGACCGTATGGGGCACCTGTTAGGTGCGGTAACACAAGACAAGTTAGACGAACAGCGTGGCGTTGTACAAAATGAAAAACGCCAAGGCGAAGACCAGCCTTACGGAAGCGTATTCACGCATATTTTTGAAGGCTTATTTCCCATAGGCCATCCCTATCATCATACGGTAATAGGCTCTATGGAAGATCTCAACTCAGCGTCGTTAGAGGACGTTAAGGGGTGGTTTAATCAATATTATGGCCCCAATAACGCGATATTGGTGCTGAGCGGGGATATTAACGCAGAAGAAGCCAAACCTTTGGTTAATAAATACTTTGGCGATATTGAACCGGGCCCTGCATTGTCTAAATGGCAAGCATGGGTGCCGAAACGCAGCGTAAATACCCGTGAAATTATTCAAGACAAAGTGCCTCAATCACGTATTTATCGCCTTTGGGTGTCACCTGAGAATACATCTTCGACCGCAACCGACCTGTTTATCGCTGCAAGTGTTATGGGCGATGGCAAAAATTCACGTCTTTACAAAGAATTGGTGTACGACCAGCAAATTGCCACTAATGCCTCGGTATTTAATTACGAGCTACAAATGGCGTCCATTTTTGGAGTAACGGTTGACGTAAAAGACGGCGTTGGCGTAGCTAAAGTGGAAAAAGAAATTGATAAAGTCATCAGCGAGTTTTTGCGTAAAGGCCCTAGCAAAGATGAAGTTAAGCTTGTTTCGACTAAGCGACGTGCTTCGATTATTCGTGGGCTAGAAGAAGTAGGGGGCTTTGGCGGCAAAGCCGATACCCTAGCTAGTGGTGAGTTTATTGCTGGCGACCCTAACTACTTCAAAACTGAAATGACTGAGCTAGAGCAAGCGACCCCCAAAGGTGTTAAAGCGGCAGCGAATAAATGGTTAAAAGAAGGCTGGCATCAAATTACGGTGGTTCCGTTTATCGAGCATGCAGCATCTACTGAAGGCGTCGATCGCAGTACAGGTCTGCCGTCAATCGATGCCGAGACACAGCTAAGCTTTCCAGAGGTTACGCAAACCACATTATCTAACGGTATAAATGTGGTGTTTGCACAACGTGCTACAGTTCCATTGGTGAATGTGGCGGTACAGTTTGACGCAGGGTACGCTGCCGATGCGGGTGGCAAGCTTGGGCTCGCCAGTTTCACTACGCAAATGCTAGACGAAGGTGCAGGTAAATACGATGCCTTGGAACTAGCGGCAGAGCTTGAGCAATTGGGAACAAACTTAAATGCTGGATCAAATCTAGACACCACAACAGTTAGTATGTCGATGTTGACAGAGAACATGGAACCTTCTTTGGCGCTTATGGGGGATATCTTGAAATCACCCACGTTCAAAGAGGAAGAAATTGAACGCCAAAGAGCGCTTATTTTAAGTAGTATTGCACAACAAAAAACTCGCCCTGTAAGTATTGCGCTAACCTTACTTCCGCCGCTGATCTACGGCGAAGATCATGCTTATGGTATTCCGTTTACGGGTACCGGAACAGAGCAAGACGTGCAAGCAATAACGCGAAGTGACCTTGTTAACTTTAAAGACACCTGGTTACGCCCCGACAACGCGACAATTTTTGTCGTTGGCGACACTACGTTAGATGTCATAAAACCCATGCTTGAAAAAGAGTTTGGTAAATGGAAAGTGAAAGGTAACAAAGGTACGAAACAAATAGCTGAAGCGTCAATGCCTGAGCAAGGCCAAGCGATCATTATTGACCGCCCCGGTGCGCAACAGTCGCTTATTCTAGCTGCGCATTTAGCGCCATCAACAGGTGCAGACAACAACATAGCCATCAATGCAATGAACCAAACTTTAGGTGGCGCTTTCACAGCTCGTGTGAACATGAACTTACGAGAAGATAAAAGCTGGTCTTATGGCGCGTATACCTTTCTCCAAGACGCAAGAGGTCAACGCCCATTTATGGTGTATGCGCCAGTGCAAACTGATAAAACAGGTCCGTCTCTGCTTGAGCTCAAAAAAGAACTCAATGCATATATAGGTGATAAACCGCCGATGGCGAATGAGTTGGAAAGAGCGCGATTGGATGAAGTTCGCTCTTTGCCTGGTCAGTACGAAACAGCTAATGCGGTGATGTATAGCCTCTTATCAAGCAAGAGATTCAATAGAGAATATAACTATCCAGAGTCTTTGGTCGAAAAGTATAACGGTTTAACTTTAGACGATTTAAGTAGTGCGGCTGAAGAAGTGCTGCATCCGGAAAAATTGACATGGATAATCATTGGTGATGCCGAAAAAATCAAAGCGGATGTTGAAGCCGCTGAGCTTGGGCCTGTCAGTGTACAGAGTATGAACTCACTGTAATCGGCGACACTGCAATTTGAACGAAAGGGCCGAGAAATTACTCGGCCTTTTTTATTCAGAATTATTCACTAAATTCGTCAAAAGCACGCAAAGCATCGGCAGCATACATAAATGATGGGCCGCCTCCCATATAGACGGACATACCGCACACTTCTTCGATTTCTTCACGGGTAGCGCCTAAATGCACTAACGCTTTAGCATGAAAGCCTATGCAGCCATCACATCGTGTTGCGATTCCAATGGCAAGGGCAATAAGTTCTTTCGTTTTTTTATCTAACGCGCCGTCGGCGGTCGCCGCTTTGGCCATATCAGAAAATCCCTTCATGACTTCTGGCACGCCTTTTTTAACCTCGGCTAGATACGGATTTAAACTATCTGTAATTTCTTTATATGACTTCGTCATAGAGTTCCCCTGATGAAAATGTAATGGATTATTAGGCTTGAACATCTATAGATACTCAGGCTTAATCTAAATAAAGTTCAAAGCAAATCTTATCGGTCAATGTGCACTTATTTTAGTCTAAAGTTAATAGTGCGCTATGACGTAAGTCAATAACTGTCAAGGAAATCGTACAAATGCGCCTTTTGTTGAATGGTTCGAAAGGCCAGGATGCACTAAAGTCACGGCAGTTTAATTTATCGCCTCGATTCTTATTTTGAAGCTCCTCTCACCTGCGAACACAGCAAAAATTTTACGTTCTCTCGAGCGTACGCTTGCAATTTTCCTAATCCATTTGTTTTGTGTTTCGTTAGTGTTTGCTTCGGAGTCAAACAAGTTAATGAATGAATATGCGGTCGAACTTTTAACCGCTGAAGATGGCTTTGTTTCATCGGAAATTTATTCCATAGTCCAAGACCGCCAAGGTTTCCTTTGGTTTGGTACCGCGGAAAATGGCGTTATGCGCTACGACGGCCGCAACGTAAAGCTCTTTGAGTCAAATAGCGAAAACGAGCAAAGTCTTTCTCATAACGATGCCGGCAACTTAATGTTGGATGCAGAGGGCAATATTTGGGTGGGAACGTGGGGCGGTGGTGTCAACAAATACGAGCCTACAACTGGTCGATATACACGCTACTCAAACGTGCCTAACGAAGCAGACTCTTTATCATCAAACCGAATACAGTCACTTTTTCAAGATAGCGCAGGTGATATCTGGCTGGGCTCTTACGACAAAGGGCTCAATCGTTTTTTAGGCAATGGGCGATTCCAGCGCGTTCAAAAAATACATGGAGCTAAAAATAGCCTTTCCCATAATCGCATTTGGGACATTATTGATAACGACGCCGATAGTCTTTGGGTCGCAACCAGCTATGGGATAAATTTACTCGATAAAAAAACCTTAAACGCCAAGCATTTCTTGCCGGATCAGAAAAATAAAACGGCTACAGGCGCAAATGAAATACGCAGTTTACTTCGTACATCTTCTCATCAAATATTTGTCGCCACGCAAAATGGGCCCTTCTTATTTCTCCCCAGTTCCGGTGTTTTTCTGCCTCAAACAACACGAAATGGTGAATCATTAAGTCAAGTAAACTCAATGATTGAGGACCATGATGGCCAAATATGGTTCGTCACCACCGAGGGACTGTATCGTCATACCAAAGAGGGGAACTATGTTGAAAAGGTCGACTTTGGTTATGAAAACGGCCTTCGCATTATTTTTGAAGACCATACTAGAACCAAGTGGATTACCAGTGAAGTTCATGGGATTTTTAAGTTCTCTCCTCGCGGTAAGTTAAAACAAATCAATAGCAAATTACTAACCGCACCAAGCGGTATAGCACTTGATAACGTAAAGGAAAAGGGCGACAAAATTGGCGATGTACTTATCGTCACGGCAAACGCAGACGTGTTCAAATGGAAAGTTAAAGAAGAGCTTCTGCAAAAAGAATACGACTCGGTATTTAAAGAGCTTGAAGGTTATAAAGAGCGTGGGGTTATAGAAAGACCTATTATAGTGCCTGATCAAGCGGGTTTTCTGTGGGTCGCACAAGACAACTTTGTGGCTAAAGTTGACCGACGGACTAAAAAAACAAGTCGTATTGAATACCCTAATACTGACAGTAATTACCGCCAGTTTCGAGAGTTTAGAGCGCTTGAACTAGATAATAATGGCAATGTTTGGATTGGCACCTACAAGCACGGTATATACATTTACAACAAACTTTCCGGGGAGTTCAAGCATCTCACAACCAAAGACGGTTTAACGCACCCAGAAATTCACAGCCTATACAAAGACGCTAGCGGCAATATGTGGGTGGGCACGGGGGGAGGTGTGAATCTTTGGTCAGTTGATAGTAAAAGTTTCGTGTACTTCAGTGGCGCAGAGGGCCAAACGGGAAGCTTGGTCGATAGGATTGTGGAAGATATCCATCAAACGAGCGACGGGCAAGTATGGATAGCTACGCAAACGGGGTTGTACCAGTATTTCGCAGAATCTAAATCCTTCAAGCATTTTAGTGAGAAGAATGGGCTGCCCACCACCTTAATAAGAGCTATCGCCGATGGCGAGGACGGCAGACTGTGGCTTACCACCAACAAAGGTGTTTTTCTTTATAATCCCGACACACAAAATGTTACTAGCTACAACAGTAATACAGATTTGGCAGGCAAAAACTTTTACTCTGATAGCTTAATTAAAGCGGGTGAGAATACCTATTTTACGAGTAGTCAGCGGGGGATAGAGTACTTCAAATATAACCGTGAACAAACCGATACAGTTAGCGCAAACATAGTTCTCACCGGTTTTAACAAAATGGGGGAATCGGTAGAGCTCGATAAACCGCTGTCGTATGTCACTGATATCGACCTTTCTTATGAAGATTACTTTTTTTCATTAGATTTCACGCTTTTGGATTTTTCAGATCCTGAGCGCGCCCACTTTGCTTACAAATTAGAAGGGTACGATGAGCAGTGGATTGATATTGGAAATCATGATTCGGTATCATTTACCAACTTAAATGGTGGTGACTACAGGTTACTAGTAAAAGCCATGAAACCAAATGGAGAGTGGGGTGATGATGCTCTATCATTAAATTTGCATGTGGCCGTAGCACCATGGAAAAGCTGGTGGGCATATACTATCTATGGCTTATTTTTGTTAGCTATGGTTGTTTCAGTGATTTACCTGCGCACCCGCTTACAGCAAACGGAAATTACAAAACAAAAGCGCTTTGTGCAAACACTAGAGCAGCAGGTATCTGAAAAAACCGCATCGCTAAAAGCGCAAGCTAACCATTTGAAGCAAGCACTAGAGCAAGCAGAAGAAGCAACGAAACTGAAGTCTGAATTTCTTGCCAACATGAGCCATGAAATTAGGACGCCGATGAATGGTGTTATAGGTATGCTCGGTCTGCTGAAGAAGAGTGAGCTTACTGCAGAACAGAGTCAGCGGTTAAATATTGCTAGGTCTAGCGCTAACTCATTGCTCGTACTCATTAATGATATTCTAGACTTTTCGAAGATAGAAGCGGGCAAGCTTGAGCTAGAGTCGGTAGATTTTGATCTAAGAGCGTTAGTGGAAAGTGTTGCGCTATCAGTATCTCACTCGGCACAAGAAAAAGGTTTAGAAGTGATCGTTGATGTCCTTAAAATTAGCAATACAAAGATACATTCAGATCCAAACCGAATTCAACAAATCCTGACTAACCTTTTAAGTAATGCCGTTAAATTCACTGAAAAGGGTGAGATATACATTGCAGCAAAGTTACTTCCAAGTGATGTTGAAAATGAAGCTATGCTTCACTTAACCGTAAAAGATACGGGTATAGGTATACCAGGAACAAAACTTCCTCATTTATTTAATGCCTTTACCCAGGTAGATGCTTCTACAACCAGGCGCTTCGGAGGTACTGGACTTGGTTTAAGTATAACTAGGAAACTGTGTCAGCTATTGGGAGGGGACATAAGCGTTACGTCAGAGCTTGGCAAAGGTAGCTGCTTCAACGTTATATGTAAAGTTTCGGGGGCGGAGGAAAGCTTGAAACCGCAACCTGAACTTGTTAAAGAAAACACGCGTTGCTTAATAGTCGACAACAATGCGTCAACAAGACAATCCATGCAAACTCAGCTTGAGTATTGGGGGGTAAATGCGTTAACTGCATCATCATTAGAAGAGGCAGTAGCGCTTTACTTAACTGATGAGATTAGTGAACAAGACTCTTCAATTATTGATATTTTGTTTTTGGAAAAAGTGGTTGATGAGCACGAGCAAGACAACCTGTTACTGAACGTTAAGGGTGTCGAAAACTTAAAGCACGGTCGCATTATTCTGATGACTAAACTGAGCGATGTCGATAGCTACAGCGAGTTTAGAGGACTGCCAATAGACGAGTGTTTGCCTAAGCCCATTACGACTTCAGATTTACTAAAAATACTTGAAACCACGGTAGGTAAGTCCAGTACGCGAAACGAAGTGCATACACAGCCGTTAGGTATGGGGACTACAGATTTTGTGGAGCTACAGTCAGATGAAGTGCTAGTAGAGCTAGAAACTGAAAATCGCCCCCTCGCTATCGGAGCAACACGAATTTTGTTAGTTGAAGATAACGCGATAAATCAACTGGTTGCTACTAATGCACTCGAAAGCGAAGGCTACCAGGTGGATGTGGCGGACAATGGTCTAGAAGCGTTAGATATGTTGAAGAACTGCAAGCTCAAAGCACAATACAGCGCAATTATTATGGATTGCCAAATGCCTGAAATGGATGGGTTTAAAGCAACGAAATGCATTCGTGAAGGCGCGGCGGGAGACATTTACAAAAATACGCCCATTATCGCGATGACTGCCAATGCCATGCAAAGCGACAAAGATATGTGCATGGCAGCAGGTATGGACGACTTTCTTACCAAGCCCATCGATAATCAGAAAGTAACGTCGACCTTACAGAAATGGCTAAACAAAAATAACTAGTCTCTCGCCAAAAAGGAATTAAACGCGTTAATATGCAACAAGTTTTTAACAAGTTGTGAGAGCGTTAATGCTAAACCGAGCATCAAAACCCTTCGTAAAACTCGTCGAAAGATATCTTCCCGATCCTTATATTTTCGTATTATTACTTACCCTAATTACGTTTGCTTTTGCGGTAGTCATTCAAGACCAAACTCCACTTACCACAATTCAACAGTGGGGAGACGGATTTTGGGGGTTGCTCACATTTTCAATGCAAATGCTCTTGGTATTAGTAACCGGGTTTATGCTGGCATGCACGCCACTAGTTAAAACACTGCTGGAAAAACTCGCCCGTCTAGCAAAAAGCCCTGGAAGCGCCATTATGCTGGTCACTTTGGTGTCACTTATAGCAAGCTGGATAAACTGGGGCTTTGGTCTTGTTGTAGGTGCGCTGTTTGCTAAAGCCTTAGCAAGAAAAGTGTCGGTTGATTATCGGTTATTGGTGGCAAGCGCGTATTCAGGCTTTATTGTATGGCATGGCGGTTTAGCGGGTTCTGTACCCTTAACGATTGCAACGCCAGGCCACTTTTCCGAAGCACAAATTGGCGTAATTGGCACTGGCGAAACCATTTTCAGTGGGTTTAACTTGCTGTTATTGGCAATCATGTTCGTGATTATTCCTCTTGTTAATCGTTTAATGTTACCGCATGAATCTGAGAGCATTATTGTCGATAGCGCCAAGCTGAAAGATGACGTTTTGCCTTCGGCAACGAACGAGCGGCCCGCAGACAAACTTGAAAACAGTAAGGTGCTTGGGTTACTTGTAGGCTTTGCTGGGCTTGCTTATCTCACCAACTACTTTGTTTCAGGGGGCGGGCTTAATCTCAATATCGTTAATACGCTATTTCTTTTCCTTGCAATTGTCCTTCATGGTACACCACGCAATGTACTGCACAGCCTGCAGCAAGCCGTTCAGGGCGGTAGTGGTATTGTTATACAGTTCCCATTTTACGCGGGGATCATGGCGGTAATGGTGCAATCAGGATTGGCCCAAACCATGTCAGAGTGGCTGATTAGCTTTGCATCTGCAGAGTCTTTGCCCGTGTGGAGTTTTATTAGCGCAGGCGTTGTTAATATCTTTGTGCCTTCGGGTGGAGGTCAATGGGCAGTGCAAGCCCCAGTAATCTTGCCTGCCGCCGCTGAACTGGGGGCCGAAATAAATAGAGTGGCCATGGCGGTGGCGTGGGGCGATGCGTGGACCAACCTGATTCAGCCGTTCTGGGCGCTTCCAGTGCTTGCCATAGCGGGCCTGAAGGCCAAAGATATTATGGGATTTTGTTTAGTTCAGCTTATCGTTACTGGCGTTATAATTTCGCTGGTTTTGCGGTTCGTTTAAGAAAACCTACTTTAGATGTTGTATGAAATAAAAAGTGATTCGGCACCGTCAAATACAGTAAAAGAGTTTGGAATATTAGGGCACAACAAACAGTTAAGCAGTGTGAAATATGCATATAAGCGAAGAAAAGGTAGGGTTGTTGATCGTAGATGTCCAGGGCACTTTGGCTCGAAGAGTCAGCGATAGTCAAGCAATGATATGCAAAACCGCAAAGCTAATACAGTGTTGTAAATTGCTCAATATTCCCGTAGTTGTACTTGAGCAAAATCCTGATGGCTTGGGGAGAACAGTCCCTGAAATTGAAACTCATGTCGCAAGCGACCCTCACTTTAAGAAGTTTACTTTTAACGCTGTAGCGGGTACTGACCAGTGCTCGTCCGAAATACTGGCGTACATTAGTGAAATGGAATTAAGTCGATGGCTGGTTGTGGGAATTGAAGCGCACGTATGCGTTTATCAAACGGTAACGGGTTTATTGGAAAATAATCACACTGTGGAAGTAATACAGGACTGCATTTCTTCAAGAGAGTCTTCAAATGCTGTGCTCGCCATCCAAAATATGCGTGAGCAGGGCGCACGGATCAGTAGTTTTGAGATGACACTTTTTGGACTTTTAAAATCATGCCAACATCCAAAATTCCGAGAAGTGTTAGCGCTCATCAAGTAGTCGAACAACGTGATGAGCGAAACAAGTCTGAGCTAAGCGAATGCGGTTTCTATCGATACAATGTCAATACCGCGCACTTGCATAGAATCCAGCGCCAATAGATGACCAATGGCGTCACGCGTGCAGGTGCAAGGTTCAATGACTTTGGGGGAATACTTGGCGGCAGCTGGTGATAATGCTGTGTGAGTTACGCAGTTGTGCGTCATCATACCTGCCAGAAGAATTTCATCCACGCCCAATGACTGTAAGGTTTCCTCTAAATTGGTCTTCTCAAAACAATCGGCGTGTTGCTTTGTGATGATGGGCGCATGCGGGGCTGCGGCTATCACCTCTTTATGAATTTCAGCGCCATGAGATCCTTCATAGAAAAACAACCCTTCTCCGGCCTCTACAGGCACAAGGTGCTGTATGTGAATAATCGGAATGCTCTTTTCCTTTGCAATAGCCATCGCTTTAAGTGTTTCTTGCATCGCAAGCTCTGGTTTGTGTAAAGGATACTTCCCTTTAGGAAAGTAGTCGTTTTGAATATCAATAACAATAAGTGCTTGTTTAACCACGGCCTTACCCCTTTTTCCAAGAAACAATCTCTAGCACGGTTTAAGTTGTGCTTACTCAATATTGACTATTCTGCAGATTTTCACGTGTAATAGAAAGTGACGATAATGACAAAAAGCACGCCAAATACGACAGCGTTCGCAAAGCGACAATGACACGATGAAAGAAATAAAAATAGCAGTAATAAACTATCCAACCGCAAGCCAATCTGCGCTTTACGGCATAGTTGAAATGTTAGAATTAGCGAATACGATGTGTGAGCAAATCAACGCTGACGTGGCGTTTAGCGCGAGTATTTGCAAAGCGGAACAGTTAAATTCAAATGCGCTGGTTGATGTCGTCATCTTGCCGCCAAGCATGAGTGAAACATTTTTTGAGCATGACTTCACAACACTTATCAACTATATGAAAGTCATGCAGTCCCAAGGTGCATTGCTCGCATCTGCTTGCGTAGGTGCATTTATTCTTGGCAAAGGGGGCTTTTTAGATAACAAAGTGTGTACTACACACTGGCGAATTGCCGATCACTTCATGGCAGCCTTTCCCACAGCAAAACTAGACGCCAAGGCTATCGTGGTAAACGGGGAGGGTGTAATAACGGCTGGCGGGAGAATGGCGTGGATTGATCTTGTGTTTGAAATCATATCGACCTTAAGTTCACCCACCATTGCATTGAATCTTTCTAAAGAGATGGTGGTGGATACAGGTTACAGGGAGCAAGGCTTTTATCACCAGTTTTCACCTAAAAAAGATCATGGCGATGCTCTCGTTGTTAAAGCGCAAAATTACTTGGAAAACCATTACAGTCAGCCAATTTCTCTTAGCGATTTAGCCAGCCACACTTTCGTTAGTCAGCGAACCTTACAGCGAAGATTTGCGCAAGCGTTAGATATGTCAGTCATCGACTATCTGCAGAAGCTGAGACTTCATCATGCTTGTCAGCAAATTGAAGTATCAACGCGCAGCATTGCTGATATTGCATTCAACGTGGGCTATCAAAACGTCAATGCATTTAGGAAGATATTCCGTAAAGAGTATGGGCTTAGTCCGGTGGAATACCGCAAGCGTTTTGCAATAAATTAATCATATCGTTATTTTCATTTTAATTGTTATGTTATAACATTTATTAAATTAAAGATTTAAAATGAAACTTAGCGAGTCGTTATGTCTATTCAAACTCAGCTTCCCGTTACCGTACTTTCGGGCTTTTTAGGCGCCGGTAAAACCACGGTTTTAAACCATATTCTGAATAATCGTGATGGATTAAGAGTAGCCGTCATTGTTAACGATATGAGTGATATCAATATCGATGCAGCTACGGTGAAAAATGAAGTTAGCTTTAATCGAGCCGAAGAAAAGCTAGTTGAAATGAGCAATGGCTGTATTTGCTGCACGTTGCGAGAAGATTTGCTTGAAGAGATAGAGCGTTTAGCGCATGAAGGTAAATACGATTATCTGGTAATAGAGTCTACAGGTATTTCGGAGCCTTTGCCTGTAGCTGAGACCTTCACGTTTGCCGATGAAGACGGTAAAAGCTTATCGGAAATATCACGCCTCGATACTATGGTTACCGTTGTCGATGCATTGAATTTTCTTAAAGACTATGACGAAGCGTCGTTTCTCAACGAAGTGGGTGAGAGCTTGGGGGAGGAAGACGAGCGAAGCGTGGCAGACTTGTTGGTCGAACAAGTGGAATTTGCTGATATATTGCTAATAAGCAAAACCGACTTAGTCTCTGAACAAGAGTTGGCGCGCCTTAAAAGTATTCTGCAAACCCTTAATACCGAGGCTATTCAAATTCCTATTGAGCATGGAAAAGTGCCCCTCGACAAAGTGCTGAACACAGGGCGGTTTAGCTTCGAGCGTGCTCAGCAGTCGCCCGGTTGGCTGAAAGAAATGCGTGGCGAGCACGTACCAGAGACTGAAGAGTTTGGTATAAGTAGCTTTTCGTACGAAGCGCGACGTCCGTTCGATCCGCAGAAGTTTTATGATTTTATTCATAGTAAAGAAATAGCTGGCAAATTAATTCGTTCAAAAGGCTTCTTTTGGTTAGCAACACGACCTCAATTGGCTGGCAGCTGGAGCCAAGCAGGCGGTATGGCGAGATACGGAGCCGCTGGGCTGTTTTGGAAAGCCGTACCCAAAGAGCAATGGCCTGAAGACCCTGAATACCTTAAAGCGATAGAAGAACAATGGATGGAGCCCTTCGGTGACATGCGTCAAGAGCTTGTGTTTATTGGACAAGGGCTTAATAAAAACGACATTATCGAGCGGTTAGATAGTTGCTTGTTAACAGACGAACAGCTTATTCAAGGTCATCATGTTTGGGCTGAAATGCCTGACCCATTTCCTGCGTGGGAGCACTAATATGCAGGCGTTACAAGACCACATTACTTCCTTTGAATACAGCGACTCTTGGCGTTCAAGCGCCGATGCAATGGTGTTGGGCGATATCTTTGATAAAGGTATTAGCGTTGCGGTATGGACAAGGCCTGAAGCTCCACTTGTCACGCAATATTATGCCGACGTTTTTAAATCATTAGGAATGGGGGTTCGCGGTGTTTTCTCTTTAACATCACTGAAAGAGGAAATCGCAAAGCTTTTACCTGAAGGAAGAAATAGTGCCGGAAAGCAGGCTGCCATTGACGATATTTATTTGCTGTCTGACATGCTCACCACGCTATTTGATTGTGACAGTGTTGGCATAAGGTTAGTGCCCCTTTCATCAGCAATGTGCCCAAGCTTTCATGTGGACAATATTCCTGTTCGGTTGGTGAATACCTATTTGGGCGAAGGTACAGAGTGGCTGCCGAAAGAAAGTGTGGTTACAGGCCCAATGATTGGTCTTAACGACGCGAATACGCAGGGGCTTGCTAAGAATAGATTGGGTCAGCACTATCACGAGAGCAGCGTTAGGCAAATGAACGCGTTTGATGTGGGTTTACTTAAAGGTAAATCGTGGCAGGGCCATGAAGAATTTGCCGCCGTGCACCGGTCCTGCAAAGTCATACCTGGTACTCATCGCGTGTTGCTTACCCTGGATCCCATGTAGTTTTTAAGTTCTTTTTGTAGCTCACCCTCGGTTACTTCGGCGCTATCACTTTTTCCATGAGTTGTCCCTTGTAATAGCGCTTTTTCTCTCTTGGTACCTAGCCTCGCTAATCTTCTTAAATATCTGCTTTTATAAGGCTAATTGTCTAACAGGCAAGTGCCACACCTTTATAGCGAAGACCTGAAAAACCAAGTTTTTCAACATATACCCTTAAACATTATAGTCTTTCATATTTAACGTATTGTGAATGCTAGGAATGCGTTCTTCTGCATGGTGATTTACATACAGCAGTGTACTTGTGCCTGCTTTAGCCAATATATTAATAAGCTTCAGCGCTTTTTGGCGGTTGAAGTCGTCTAAACCATTGCAAGGTTCATCCAAAATAAGCACGGCGGGGTGCTTAACCATAGAACGTGCAATAAGTACTAATCGCTGATCACCAAAAGACAGTGACTGAAACGGCGTGTTCTTTTTCTGTTTCAAGCCTATTACTTCAAGCCACTGCTCTGCTACCATGCGTTCCGCTAGCGTGGGGCGGGTGTACAGACCAATACTGTCGTGAAAGCCTGAAATGATAACGTGCTCAACACTAGCGTTCACTTTGTACTGCATGTGGATCGCATTCGACATAATTCCAATGTGCTTTTTAATGTCCCATATGCTCTCGCCTGTGCCACGTTTTATGCCAAACATTGTTAAATCGTTGGTATAACAATGGGAATTATCACCAGTAAACATTTGAAGCAAACAGGTTTTGCCTGATCCGTTCGGGCCCGTTATCTGCCAATGCTCATTTTTGTTAAGCGTAAAGTTAAGCTTTTCAAATACGGTTCGCTCATCGAAGCGCACGAACCCATCTTTAAGCTGAATTAAGGTATGAGGTAGTGAATCTAACTCACTGTTTTGCTCATTGAGGTTTCGGTCATTGCGATTGGGGTCATCGCCGTGTTTGTCTTTAGCGTTAAGGGCTGAGGGAACATCGATATCATCAGACTCTAGTGCAAACCAGGTGCTTAATTCTGAGCGCAAACCGTCATAGTTAAGTTTATCTTCAGATTTCCACGTAATAGCTAAGTCATCCATGACAATCAACTGGGCTTGCATATTCTTGGCAATATCTGCGAGTTTGTTGGCGGTAAGTACTAAAGAAGCTTGCTGCTGAGAGACAAGAAAGCGACTAAATGCGCTTATCGCTTCAACATCTAAACCCTCGAAGGGGTCATCAAGCAAAATAATAGAGGCATTACTTAACCATGCCAACATGATAATAATCTTGCGGGTTTCACCTGTTGAAAGTGAAAGAAACGCATTATCTAGCAAATGCTCAATTCTAAGCGCAGAGGCGAGTTCGTCGTAATAAGGGTGGTTTTGATAATCCTCATTAGTCTGTGCGAATAGTTCGCGAACCTGTGTTGGCTCAGCTATTACGTCTAGAATATCTGCACTGCCTTTTTGTTTTTCTTCTTCAATTATCGCTTGCTGTTTAAAAACTGAGACTTCTGCAACAACCGAACTACATTCACGACTACCGCTTTCTATTTTACCGTTACCGGCAAGCGCAGAGATTAAGAGTGACTTCCCGCTACTATTTCTACCTGCAATAAGGACGTGCGAGGGTGGTTTTTCGTTAATTAGTGTTAACGAAAATGCAGGGGTAATATATTGATTAGGAAGCTTTGTTTGAAATTCGGAAAGGTACAGCATTACGATTGCGAGTGGATAAGAAGTAGAACCATTGTGAAGTTTTCTGTTTACCTGTCAATGGTGAATAAGACTTTCTGAAGACGGAGTCAGCTGGTAAGTTAGTCTTATGAGCTAAGCGCTACACTCTACAGTCGATTAAGGGAATAAATTTTTGAGCAAGGTAGTCATTGTTACAGGGGCAAGCCGTGGTATAGGTGCCGCAACCGCTAAATTGTTAGGAAGTAGCGCTTATAAGGTTTGCATTAATTACCTATCAGATAAAAATGCTGCGGATAGCGTGTGCGCGTCAATAGCCGAAAGTGGTGGCGTTGCATTTGCCCATAAAGCCGATGTTTCAGATGAAGCGCAAGTGCTGAACATGTTTAAGACTGTGAACAGCCGATGGGGTGAGATAACGCATTTGGTAAACAATGTGGGCATTTTATTTACCAAAACTGAGTTATTTAACATCAGTGCAGAGCGCTTCACCAAAGTACTTAATACCAATGTTCTTAGTGCATTTTTGTGCTCAAAAGCTTTCGTCAAACAAAATGTTACGGGTGGCGCAATAGTTAACGTTTCATCCATAGCATCTCGTACAGGTGCGCCCTTTGAATACGCAGATTATGCCGCATCGAAAGGAGCTATGGATTCATTTACTAAAGGGCTTTCCTTAGAACTTGCCGCAAAGAATATTCGTGTGAATAGCGTTAGGCCCGGGTTTATCAAAACAGACATTCATGCCGATGGTGGTGAACCTGGCAGAGTTGAGCGGTTGCGCTCACAAATACCTATGCAGCGGTGCGGTACAGCTAACGAAGTCGCACAGGCGATAGCCTGGCTTCTGTCACCTCAGTCTTCGTATGTTACTGGGTCGTTTATTGATTCAGCGGGTGGGAAGTAAGGCGCATGGTAACACTCAGAGATTTTAAAACGAGCGATGTAGGTAGGCTGTTAGATATTTTAAATCAACCGTCGGTTACTCAATATCTTTCGACAAAAATTCCTAACCCTTATACAAAAGAAGATGCAATGTGGTGGGTTCAAGAGGGTAGTACCCAAGGCTTTATAAGAGCTGTTGAGTATGAGGGCGAGTTAGTAGGGTGTATTGGTGTTAACCCAGGTAACTTTGAATATGAGAGGTCTGGAGAAGTTGGGTACTGGCTTTGCTCATCACATTGGCGAAAAGGCATTATGCGCGAGGCGCTGCGCCAAATTATTGCGCTTACTTTTTCAAACACAAATATAGAACGTATTTTTGCCTGCGTATTTTCATCGAATTTTGCTTCGCAAAAGCTGCTGCTAGATGCAGGGTTTAAGCAAGAAGCGATATTGCAACGCGCCATTTTCAAAAATGGACAGTTTTACGATAGCCATATTTTTACCACCTTGAGATAGCTAGAAGGTAATTCCCCAATAAAGTGTTTATCTGAGTCTGAGAAAACAACCTTCATAAGGTGCGACCTATAAAAAGGAACTTTTGTGAAAAAAACGATCATATCAATTTTACTAATTTTTCTGGTATTCATTTGCGCGGGGCTAGTAATTCCAGAAAAACTTGTAATTCCAGTAGAGGGGGCATCCTCTAACGACTGGAATCACAATACGTTTTGGTATGAGCCGTGGGGCAGCTCTGGTGTGCACAAAGGTGTAGACATCTTCGGTGCGAAAGGCACGCCTGTTCAATCCGCTACCTCTGGCTACGTTATCTACACAGGCGAATTGGGAAAAGGAGGGAACGTTGTCGCGGTTCTAGGCCCTAAGTGGCGCGTGCATTATTACGCTCATATGCAAGAAGTTACAGTGAAGAAAGGGGTTTGGTTATCTCAAAAAGATCAAGTGGGAACCCTTGGCGATACTGGCAATGCCAAAGGTAAGCAGCCCCACCTTCACTACTCGATAGTTTCTCTTATTCCTTTGCCATGGAAAGCAACGTCTGAACCTCAAGGTTGGAAAAAAATGTTTTTTCTTAATCCTCACGAAAAGTTGCTGTAGGCGCAAATGCAAGGATGAGAGCATCTTTAGGTGAATACATACTTCATGTTGATGGTATCGCAGGAACGAGTACTGGCTTATTGCTTCTGCTTTTCCAAAATATAGCGAGCGACTTCTAACAACTGCCGAAAGGGCTTATTCTATTCTTAGCGGGTGCGAATTTATGCTATGGCATAAACGCATTAAGGCTTGCCCTTATACGCAATAGGTCACTTAATGAAGTAACGGCTTTAGCTATTGCAAACTTTCTTTGGGTGGTTACATGTGTAGGAATTCTTCTCACTTATTACGAACAAGCGAGTATATTCGCACTGCTTTTTATTAGTGCCGAGTGCATATTTGTAGCAATACTTGGTTCGTGTGAGTGGCGCTACAGATTTTTATTAGTTGCTAGTGGTAATTGATTTTCGCTTAAAGCAAATGCGATTTTCAATCGTAAAAATTCTATCTAACATCATTCTGAAAGATATCTAGTTTGTAAAATTTACGGCTATTTTCTAACCTTTTCCCATAAAAATATTACTGAAGCGCTGAATTACCTACACATAATAATTCTATTATCTAAACCCTGTCATTTCCTTTTTATTTAAATAAATTATACTTTTCAAAGGCTTACGCTTCTTCCTATTCCTTGGCACTCGTTTTGCGATCTTGTCAATGTGTGTATTTTCAAGGAAAAGATCAATGGAATCCGAACATCGAGCCGTCAAGCATTCTGTTCAATTGCGCCATAGTAACCAATTGAAGGAGAACGTTTTTGGTCACTCCTTAGCGCCTAGCAAACGAACTTCTAGCATAGCGAGAAAGCTTGTTATTGCTGCAGCTTCTTTCTGGTTACCTTTGGTAGGTGTTGCCTCGACCGTTTCCACTCCAACACCTGCAGCTTTGGAAGAAGCGAATACAACCTCAGCGTTACAAGCACAGTTAAAGCAAATGAAAAGTGCTTATGCTTTCTACTCTTCTATTGCCCAACAGGGCGGCTGGAAAACCCTAGATTCAGAATCAGTTCTTGAAAACGGTGCGCTAAGAAAGGCCACACGCAATAACAATACAACTAATGGCGAAAAGCAGAGTCAAGTTATACGTGCGCTTATCTCCCGCTTAGGAAGAGAATACCCCTCGATAGATACGAACTGTACTCATGCATTAACGGTGGCCAACTCCGCTCCATGCGTTTTCAACGAAGAAGTTGAAAATGCAGTAAAGGATTTTCAACGTCGTCATGGCCTTCTAGTCGATGGTGTAGTGGGTAGGAATACGCTTGCTGCGCTAAATGTGACGGCAGAAGAAAAAGTTCAGCAGTTAGCCCTTAATATCACACGCTTGGAAATGTTTGAAGAAAAAGACAGCGATGCTTATGTGTTAGTTAACATTCCAGAATTCCGCCTTCGCTATATTAGTAAAGGTAGAGTAAAAGCCACTAAAGACGTGGTTGTGGGCAAGCCAAGCTGGGCTACGCCCTCTTTTAGCGATCATATCGAAAAATTTGTCGTTAACCCGGAATGGCGTATACCCCTTTCTATCGCGACTAAAGAGATCGCCCCAAAAGTAGCAGATAACCCTCATTACTTAGAAGAGAACAACATTGTTATTCGCAAAAACAGTTTCGTTGATGATGAGTTGGTCGATCCCGAAACAATTGATTGGGAAAACATAAAGCCCTATCAGTTTGACCATTTTCTAGTAAAGCTTCCCAACGATAAAAATCCGTTAGGAAAGGTTAAGTACCTATTCCCCAATCGACATGCTGTGTACGTGCACGATACGCCCTATCAACAGTGGTTTAGTGAAACAAACCGCGCAGCGTCTCACGGCTGTATTAGATTGCAAGACCCATTCTCACTAGCGAAGTTAATTGCAGAAGAGCAGGGCGTAGAGAGTCTAATGGACAACGTTATATCAGCCCGTGATTTAAGCCAGTCAAAAACCTTTCACCTTGAAGAGCCTTTGCCTATCCATTTGGTGTATTGGACCGCGTGGGCTGACCAAGACGGTACGGTGAACTTTAGGAATGATATTTATCAGCGCGATAGACGTGACGCTGAAGCGCTTACGCAGGTAGCGTCTCTGTAAAAGAATATAAACGAATGATAGTGGTAACAAGGTATATGACAATGATAGTGAATAACTTAACAGCTTCGGTAGTGGCATTCGCATTACTTTTGCCTTCACATTTTGTGCATGCTTTTGTACAGGGCACCGATGCAAAAAGCGATGAGATAGTTCAGCAGAATGTTCCCAAAAGAAGTACTCAAGTAGCGCCACATGAGCCAGTTGTCGTTGAGAATAGAGCGCATTTAGAAGACGCGGAATTTAGTTTAAAGATCAATAATATTGTGGTGCCTTATAACGTCTTTTCTTTATTTGTGCTACCTGAAGAAATTACTGAACTAGAAATTATTTATCCGCAACCGGACAAAACCTATCAGTTGTTTGAAAACGGCGTAATGGTTGATAAATCCGAGTCTATGACCTGGCACTGGCAGGCGAAAGATACGCCGGGTGAACAGCGCCTAGAAATAAGAAGCGAAGACGGGCTGGTTAATATGTCACTGAATGTATTTGTGATGGTTCCTGCCGAGGAAGTCCAAGGAGGACGCCTAAAATATTACCATATAGGGCCTTATCCAGATGAAAGCGAAATTAAAAATAAAGACGTTTACGTTGAACCTGAAGGCTTTATTGAAGTTACCCAAAAAAACCAAGACTTATCGTTGTCTCCCCATTTCAAGCTAAAAGAATTCACAAGTAAACAGCGCTCTGGCTACCCCAAGTTCGTGTATCTTCGTCCATCTCTTCTTTTAAAGCTGGAAATGCTTAGAAGGGAAATGAATATGAACAATATTCACGTTTCAAATATGGTGATCATGAGCGGATACAGAACGCCTCAATATAATAAAGCAATCGGCAACGTTAAATTTAGTCGACATGTATATGGCGATGCTGCCGACATTTTTGTCGATAATGACGGTAACTACAGAATGGACGACTTAAACGGCGATGGGGTAGTAAATATTGCAGATGCTGACGTTATGGCCAACATGATAGCAGAGCTAAATAAACGCAGCGAATATAAAGGCTTAATCGGTGGTATGGGGGTTTACGGACCTAAACCTCACCGAGGTCCATTCATTCATATCGACACCCGTGGTATTAAAGCGCGATGGAGAAAGCCTTAAGCAGATAATCGCTGTATCTCAATTGCATTTCATTTTTGATTAGCTAAAACGCCCGTTAAATGCGGGCGTTTTAGCGAATACAAGGCTTACTTATAAGCGCCGCTAGCGTAGTGAAGTTCATAGCTGTGGCTGTAAATTTCGATGATGTTACCGAACGGGTCTTCCATATAAATCATACGATAAGGCTTTTCACCCGGGTAGTAGTAGCGAGGCTTTTCCATTCGACGCTTACCGCCGGCATCCACAATTTTCTGCGCCAGTTCTTCAACATTTGGATCTTGAACTGCGAAGTGAAACACACCCGTTTCCCAATATTTAAAGTTATTGTCAGGGTTTTTCTGTTGTTCAAACTGGAACAGCTCAATACCTATCTTATCACTTGTAGACATATGAGCAATTTTATAGCTGCCCCATCCCTTGCCGAATACGTCGGTCGACATTTTGCCAATTGCGCTGTCATCTTCTTGCACACTAGTCGGGCCCATTATGGTATACCAACCCAGTACCTCACTATAAAATTCTACTGCTTTTTCCAGATCGGGTACTGAAATACCGATGTGGGAAAAAGAACGCGGATATGCTGCGTGTGAGGCTTGCTCTTCTTTTGTCGGTGTTTCCTGCACAGCATTTGCAGTAAATGTCGGTAGATTGAATACCGATAAACTCGCCATCATTAATAGCCACTTCTTCATCATAACTTCCTTAACTGTTGTATTACTGTAAACCGGGCAAGTGCCCTTTATTGACTGATATACTAGTTTCTAACGTCGCTAACTAGAAATTATGGATTGTTATTATTTTGATAATTTTAAATTATTGCTTCGGCTTTCAATAGGATAATTGCGCTGGGCGAATAGCCAGAAGGGTGTGCACGTATAGTTTCAAATTCCAGTTCGAACAAATACACGTCTAAAAGCTGTCATTTTACTTTCTGTTCGTTGCTAAGCCTTTTATTGCCCCTGTACCTGCAAGGTTCATCAAACGGCGAAATCTTGGGCATTCTAAGTGGCTTGGTGCTGTGCAGGCTGCCGCATGTTGCAGACCATCGCGCATGGCTGTGAGCTTTTTTATTGTTCCGTCTAGTTCATTGGCTTTTCTCAGTAGTAGTTCACGATCAATTTCAGGCTTTGCCTCGTTCCCCAAAATGCCCGTTATCTCATCTAAAGAAAAACCTGCAGCGCGACCTAATGCTATTAATTCAAGGCGCTCTAGTACATTCTGGCTAAATACTCGACGTATACCTTGCCTGCCAATAGAAGTGATAAGACCTTTTTCTTCATAAAACCGGAGTGTTGATGCTGACACTCCGGACTTTTTGGCAACCTGAGATATTTCCATACTTTTTTCCAAAGGATTGCTTGACTTAAAGTTAACTTGAAGTTGTAGGCTAGCATCTCTAACTAATTGAAACTAGCTGTTGAGGGTGAATATGCAGAATATTGTTTTTATCGTGCTAATGGGTATTGGGGCTACCCTAGTGATGGATTTGTGGGCGCTGCTAAGGCAACAATTGTTTGGTATTGCTCCAACAAATTGGGGCATGGTGGGGCGTTGGATAGGGCATATGAGAAAGGGGCGGTTCTTCCATACTTCTATTGCCAACGCCGATGCTGTGAGTGGTGAGAAAACTATTGGGTGGGCAGCACATTACGTAATTGGTATTGGCTATGCGGTGTTACTTTTCCTTATATTTGGAGAAGCTTGGTTGTGCGAACCGACACTAGGTCCAGCTTTGGTGCTCGGTATCGCTACGGTCGTTGCACCGTTCTTTATATTGCAGCCAGGTATGGGCGCAGGAGTTGCTGCGTCTAAAACGCCTAATCCTAACGCTGTCCGTCTACACAGCGTTTTAAACCATGCTGTATTTGGCATTGGGCTGTACCTTTCGGCATTGATAGTGAGATTTGTTTTATAGCAATACCTAATACGCGGCCAGCGCAACACTGGCCGCGATTTCCTTACACCTCAATTTGCTAAAATGTTTTTTACTAAGTCTTCTGTATCTACAATTGGGTCTTTGCCAAACCATATGGACCACAAGGCGTCAGCCAACGCTTTGTTTTCAGTCTCGACAACCAAGGTATTGTTGAAAAACACACTTAGCTTATCTGAAGGAAGTCTGGATATTGTTAAGGTTGAATGTTTTCCTACTTCATCCTGAAATCCAGCAGATAGTCTTTTAATATCCTCTTTAATTTTACTAAGGTCAGCATCGACGTTATTTCGCTCAATGCCTTCCATTAGTGCTTCCTCTATTTGCTCTCGGGATACATCCCTCAAGAACTCCAATTCTAGGCGCTGCTGTGTGTCTGCATTTAAAATAAACGTGATCAGCGCTTCTTTCGATGTAAAGTTAACACTAGGCTTTGCCATGAAGTGGCTCAATTTGTAAACGCTAAAGAAAAAGCGCTTTTTAACGGTGGTACCGCTTAACTTAAGAGCATCTGAAATAGCTGTAGAATTGTTTTCGACTGAGATGCTGTGGGAATATGTCGAATCAATCACTGCTTCGGCTGTCACACTAAAACAAGTCATCATTAAAAGAATTAGACCGCGGTTTAAAATTACTCGCGACAAAACTGTTCCTCTGAAAAAGCTATTAACATATCTATTTGTAGCAGTACTGATAGCGTTAATTGCAGTTAACGACAATTTGCGATCAATTTCTATACTTTTTCAGTACGAAGATAGACAACAGTAAATAGAGACTCTCTTGAAGTTTATAAGCTTTCTTCTTTATATAGTCCTTTTTGTTACCTTAAGTAAACAAAGTCATGCAGATTACCTGCAAGGCTGTAACGACCCTGAGTACCTAGAGTATATTGAGAAGCGTTTTGCATACCTTGAATCAAGAAATCGTCGATTGCTTAATGAGACATGGAAAGACTATCAACTGAGTTTGTCGCTCAACAGTAATCCATATCAAGTGCTCAACAACTTAAGTAGGCATATAAAATATAGTGCGCAATTTGAGCCCATTGAAATAGCTGAATTGAAGATTGAGCGCGCATTTGAATATGCTGATGAGATGAGCACAGAACAACAAATAGCGGGCGATGTGTACGATGGTTTCAGTAGTGAAAATCATTATCTGGATATCGCTAGAGCGTGGATAGCCTATCGGCAAGGCGATGTTGCGGGTGCATTTCATGCGCTACATAATTCTATAAAGAGTGTTGATTCTGCGCTGCTGGGTGCTTTTGGCCCAGACTTTGATTTGGTGCGTCAGCTTTATAATGATGGTTATATTGACGCTGTGGTCGCTTACATCAATAAGACCGAATCATTTTGGTCTGGCAAGCGACCCGATGCACTACGCAGTGCGTGGCTTAATATGATTAAGGCCGGCTGTAAAATACAATTTGACTCTATCGATACAATAAAAGCTGAGCAATTAGGGCTTACCGTGATTGACGTTCAAAAAGTGCTTGGTTTCGATTAACAGGTATGTTTGCTTTTGTAGATGGAATTGGCAGCGTTGCTTTATCTCAAACCATCACCCTCACATAGCAAACTTCTGAGCTCAAACAAATAAAGATATGGTATAAAACAAGAATTCTGTCGCCAAAGCCTTCTATTCAAGCTTTGGTTTCGAAGAGGTGGGGTTAGATGAAGATGGCGAAGACATGCTTGCTGTTATTGCCATTTAGCCACGAATTAAATTTAAAGCAGCGAAATGCGAGGGATCTCAAGATATGGACGTCATAGATATTAAAACTTTTATTCCAAGCAAAAACTACGACATTTCTAAAGCATTTTATTCTGAGATTGGATTTAATGCAGAATACGTAAATGAAGACCTAACACTGTTTGAAAATGGTGATTGTCTCTTCTTTCTTCAGCGCTTCTATAATCCTGAATTGGCGAATAACTTTATGCTACAAATATGTGTAGCAGACATTCAGGACGCTTTTGATTTGTGCTCGCGCTCGTTACATAAAACGAAAATTTCATCAATTGAGCAACAACATTGGGGAAGTGTTTTCTATCTGTGGGGCCCGTCGGGCGAACTACTTCACATTACCGAATTAGCTAGCTAGCCGTTTAATTATCGGCAGCTTTCTGTCCTAAGGCGGCAAGACGCCTCCGCTTCTTATGAGCAGCCTGACGATAAACATCAAATTCTTTTGGTTCTGAAAATGGCACATCTTCTAAAACTAGGCGCTTTACGTCACTTGGTTATCAGCAATTTTTTTCAATGTAACGGTCAATGCTGCTTGTAGTCTCTCTTTGGTGTGAATTTTGCAGAAGCCTGTTTAAAGACACTGAAAATGTCGGTTTGCGTAGTAGCTGATCACTGTTTTTCGATGAGTTTTTGCTTCTTTCCGATAGAAATTTGACGTTTTTCACTGGACATGTGTAATGAAAAGTATGACAAAACCTGTCTATCACGCTTTGCTGACAGAAAATGGTCGCTTGATCGCGAAAGCCTTGGCATATACCGCGCTTCTCTTGGGCTTACTCTCTGGTTGCTCTTCATCTGACGAACCTAAGAGTCAATTTGCGCAAACCGATGCCAGCGACGTATCGGCATTGGGTAATGTGGAATACCATACCTATATGTTGGCAAACGAACTTTTTGCTGATGTGGGCCCAGCACGTCAGTCTCGCTATGCGGTAGTTGGCTTTGTACCTGCCGATACTATGAAATACCGTGCTGATCATCAACACCCGTTAATCTTGTTGGGCCATCAACTTGAACAGGGAATGATTACTGAGGCCACGAAAAGAGGCTTTTCTACTCAAGAATTTAAGCTTTCGAACGATATAATTGTGAGTAACGAAAGCGACAGAGTATTAACCCGCGATATCGACCAGCTTTCCAATATTGAGCGCGTCGATTTTTATATTACCGGCACCATGGTGTATCAAGAGTCTGGTGCGGTGGTTAACGCTCGAATTATCAACGCTAGAAATAAAAACATTGTCGCTGCAGCAACACGTTTTTTCCCTGCCGAACTGTTTTGGCGCGAAGAACAAGTAACCACCAGAAACGGCAAGTTATACAGAACTGAAGGTACGAGGTAACCCCATGAAAAGACGAAATCAATACGCGGCGCTTTCGCTTTGTGCTTCACTGCTAAGCGTTAGCGGGTGTTCTATGATGATGGGGGAAGAAGAGGTAGCCGAACAAGCGCCTCAGCGCCCGGCCATGAATGTGATTGATATTACTGCCGCCGACCGCGCTCCTTCAAAGCCAGTTGAAAATACCAGTGATACCCAGTCTCAGGGTATGGACGCGTACGGTGCTATCGGTCAACCTCCTTTGTATTCGAGCGTACAGGGCGCGTATAAAGGTAGACCTCTAACCAAGCATATTGGCGACTATGTGAAAAACATGGCGCAAGACTTAATTGCCAATATGGAATACGTGAATAACAAAACACCTATTGGTGTAACCCATTTCGCACTGCTAGATACTGACTTGCAGAAAACAGATTTACTTGGTCGTCAGATGGCGGAATCCTTTGTGCACGAACTGCATAAATTCCGCGTGCCGGTTATAGACTTCAAAGCTACCGAGTATATTCGCATTACTGTCGACGGCGATTTTGTATTAAGTCGAGACTATTTGGAATTGAGCAGCAGCCTTCCTATTGAATACGTGTTAACGGGAACGATGACCAAGCACCAAGGTGGCGTGTTAGTTAACGCTCGTATTTTAGGCATGGAGTCGCGCGCAGTGGTGGCAACTGCGCAAATGTTAGTGCCGTTCTACGTGGTAGATGCACTTATTCCAAGTGACGGTAGCCAGCAAAACGGTATGCGCGATGGCGTTAAGCTAAGTCGCGGCTAGGAGTTTCAGCATGGTGTTTACAAAGAAGCTTTTGCCTAGCAGTTGGGTAGCCGTTGGCGTAATTCTAAGTGGTTGTATGACAGGGTGCACTAGCACAGAGTCTATTGGCTCATTTTGGTTAGGTGAAGACGGTGAAATTACGCATCACGCCGAGCCAGTGCCTGTACCAAGCCGTTCAGGGCTGGAGTACACACCAGATTCTCGCGATAGACAATATCAACAGCACGTGGAAGTCGAACCCGGTTATAAAGACCCACTACACCATGGCTATTCACCTTCACAAACGCACAAACGTTTAAATGATTACGCCTCGCAACTTGCGATGGAGTTAATGGACAATGCAACCCGTCTTACGCAGCAAGATATGGTGGGTGTGGCGAGTTTTGTGAGGCTTAATCAGTCGTTGAGCGACAGCACCGTGTTAGGCAATCAGCTTTCAGAGTATCTAATAGCCGAGCTACAAGACTTTGGGTTAGCGGTTGTCGACTTTAAGCTTGCAGGTGGCATTACCGTAACGCCAGTGGGCGATTTCGTACTTACTCGAGATGGTACTGCACTCGCTAAACAGGTTGAAATGGACCATGTTGTAACTGGCACCATCATTGAAGATGACAGAGGCGTGCGCGTAAACGCACGTATTGTGTCGCTGGAAAATAAACAAGTGGTGGCAAGCGCTAACGTATACATTCCCGCTTTTATCGTGATGGATTTAAATAAAATGGCTAGCGTAAACTAGCCATTTACTCCCATTGCGCTCTGCCTTCGAAAGCGAATGCGCTTCGTGTTCGCTTTAAAACCTCTAAACATCCGAACTTACGTATTTAGCTAACAAGACCTAGCTAATAAGAGAATGTTGGCGAGGGTGATGCGCATTTTAACCCTGACTTCTAATCGCGTCGCGAGTCATAAAGCGGCTTGTGTTCACTGCATTAAGCAAATCGTTGCTTAAAGGTAGCGGCTCCTTACATAGACTGCTCACCAAAACCTCTGCCATTAAAGGCGCTGTGGTTAACCCTCGTGACCCCAAGCAAGTAAGCGTGGAAACTAAGCTTTCAGGCAACACTGGCGAGCTGGTTAACGGCTTGCCCACGCCTAGCATAGTGTAGAGCTCTTTTAATGAATCAAAGTTATGTAGTGCACCGACAACAGGCTGGTGGTCGGGTGAGCCTAAACGGGTAGCGGCTCTGGCTTTACCGTCATGTTGTAATGCTTTCACGATGTCGGTGTTTGCCAGCGCCTGTTCGTGGGTGGCGAGGTTCATTTCAGTTTCATCGCCTCGTACATCGGTACTTAAGTCGTTTTTAACGTAGGTTGAACCTAACGCGTGCCGACCTTCGAATACAGGTGTCATATAGCCTTTGTGACACAACACAGTGTTAAGCTGTTCAATTGGCATTTGGGTGGGAATAGCTTCAACCTGGCCGCGAACAGGACGAAGTGACAGGCTGTTAAAATCGCTAGCGTTTACCGCACCTGCACCAAGGGCAAGGATAAGGTGATCGGCAGTAATAACTTCTTCACTCTCAGCGCTATCTAAGTTAAAACGAATCTGCACCCGCTGCTTTGTTGTCTGAATTGCCTCATGAGATATATAGGTATGATTGGGTTTCAGCTCGAGTTTGCCACTTTGAAGTGCTTGTTCAATCATGGCAGTAACTAGCTGTGGAGGAGAAATCCATCCGCCCAAACCAATGTATAAGCCAGAGTAGGGAAGAGCTAGGTTAGCGATACCGCTCACTTCTTTGCTGTCCACGGGCTTAATCAAAGCTTCAGGCCATACGTCGGCTGCAGCCAGTTTATTTTGGCGTTCTGCTACCTTGTCGTTAAAGCTTAGTTGAATAACGCCACAGAAATCATGGGCAACGTCGGCTAGGCCACAGGCTTTTGCATGTTCAATAGTGTGGTCGTAGGCTTGTCTAGCATACAAAAAACTATGCGCCTGAATGCGGCTGGCAATACTTGCTTCGCTATGAAGCTGCGGGTAAAAGCCGCCTTGCGGGTTGCCAGACGCGCCGCTTGCAAGGGTGTCACCATCAAAATACAAAGTAGTGCTAATGCCACGTTTTACTAAAGCCAGGCACGCGGTAGCTGCTGCAAGGCCGGAGCCTACTACTGCGACTTTGCTTGTTTTATCTAAACTGTCGTCAGCGTACCTGTAATAGGGGCCAGCAGGCAGGCGAAGTCTATACTGCACATTCTCATTGTCTTGGCTAAAAACGCCGGTCAACATGTCGCGCTTACGGCCAAAACCATCGCGTTTTTTTATGGTAAAACCTACACCAGCAAGCCCACGTTTTACGATGCCTGCGGCGGTAAAGGTTCCAAAGGTTGTACCTGTTTTTGACAAGCGAGCCATTTGGCTAAACAGTGCATCGGTCCACATATCAGGGTTTTTGCTTGGTGCAAAACCATCTAAAAACCAGGCATCGATGAGGCCATTTACAGGAGAATGCCATTGAGGTAGAAGTTCGTGAACATCACCAATCCACAAGTCGAGTGTGGTTGAATGGTTGTCAAAATGAAGGCGATGACAACCTTCAAGGCCCATGGGGTAAAGTGAAGCGAGTGCTTCCGCTTCGTCTTTAAGAGCTGGAAAAGCTTCTAGTGCGCGCTTCATATCCTGTTGAGGCAGTGGAAACTTTTCCGTGGTAATAAAATACAGGCGCTTTAACGGATGATCAGGGTTCGCTGCTCTAAATTCGTTGAAGGCACGCATGGCGACCAAAAAGTTCAGCCCAGTTCCAAAACCTGTTTCGGCGATGACAAAAGTAGGGTTGTGCCACTGTTGCCATCGCTCAGCAAGGTCGTTGCCTGCAACAAAAACGTGTTGGGTTTCATCAATTCCGCTGTCGTTAGAAAAATAAACGTCGTCAAAATGGTCGGCGACAGGCGTACCGCTCTCATTAAAATGAACCTGTGCATGCTTAGATTTCACTGTTTATTTTTCTCCGTTTATGTCGTTTTTGTATTGGCATTTTGAATTGAAGGCAGTTTTCACTACTTCAACAGCTTGCCCATCCGATGCTTGTTTTGAAACGTCAGAGCTAGCGAGCCTTGTAGATGGACAGGACACTTTTGAACGTGTTGAAAAATGCGTAATGACTTTACTAGTAACGCGTTGTGCACCAATCATACCGCCAATGGTGACCCAAGAACCGTTAACGTTAATTAACCCGCGGTGATCCATTGTAGGTGCTTCAGCATCTGTTTTTGATATAGCCCAGGTTTCTTCTGCAATATCAAAGGTCCATATGGCGTCATCCGCAGTTGAAGGCTCGCCGTTATAGCCAATGCCATTATAGTTGTACGGATTAGTTGAGCCGCCAACAAAATAGATTTTATTGGTGGCTTCATTGCCCGCTGCGGCCATGCGATAGCGCGCAGTACCCGTTGGATGGTCAAGGGTACGCCAATCAATTTTGAATGGATCTTCCTTGTCAATTTCACCTTTAAAGCAGGCTGTTTCTGGCGCGAAGCTGCGGCGTTTATCGCTGTGAGGTGTTACTGATACGCCGTCACAAATTACCATAGTGCTGTTAACGATGCCGCCAGCTTGCCCGAATACCGGACTGCCAAGAAAAGGGCTCGCCTGTTGCCATTGGTCGTTTTGAGTATCATAAACCTGCACAAGGTTTACGTTGCCATCGTTGTGCCAGCCAGAAATTAAGTACACGTAACGGTCTTGGTAAACCAGTGCAGTTGCATCATCAACAGGGACGGGCATAGGCGCCAATAGCGTATATTCCCCAGTTACAGGTGAGAATTTATAAACATCTGGGGTGCTAATTTCATTATGGTCTTCATCAACCGTGTAACCGCCAAAAATATAAACGTTGTCATTAACGCCCACTGCTACGGAAGCCAAACGGCCTTTTAGCGCAAGACTTGATGGAACTGGGTGAAGGGCTTGCCACTGCAAAGGTTTATCGTTGTTGTTAATCACAAGCTGCCAAGCACGGTTGTGCACATCGTTATGAGTTTTAGCTTTGCCCAGTCCCATAAAACTAAATACATATTGTGTGTCGTCTATGGTTATAGAAGCTACGGCATTGTTTGAAACTGGCTCTGGTAGCGCGGGGAGGGCGATAGGCGCTGCTGCTGTTGAGACAGTCGCTGCAGAAGCAATGATAAAGGCAGCCACTACGAAAGAAAGTCGGGGTACCGCACTTTGAAAAATGCGTAGAGCAATGGTTCTTGGCTTTTTTAATAACACAGCAATCTTCAGTTTTATCTAAATTTCGAACGTCTGGCCGCGTATTCTACCTGTCACCTTTTTGTTTTTCCGCAAAAGTTTATGTTCAAGCTATTTTGAACATTTTGTGAAGGTACAAATTAACGCTAGTCATGACCCTGTGCATTCGTGCTACATTGGAAATATTCCGAACAAGAAAGCTTAGACGAAGACGGCAAAACGAAAAAGAAGGGAAGTGGGAAACTACCTGATTATGCACATAAGCCCAGGATTGAAACAGGTACTGCAACGCTGAAGTTTAGCTAATTAGAGTGGGGCAGATGGCAAAGCAGACCACTTTACCATTCAAAATCGTTACCATAAGCCGCAACAACGCAAAGGGTAAACTATGAGAAGAGCAGTTATCACCGGTCTTGGTATCGTATCAAGCATCGGCGTAAATAAAGAAGACGTACTTGCTTCACTAAAAGCGGGTAAGTCTGGAATTACATTTTCAGAACAGTTCGCCGAAATGGGCCTTCGCAGCCAAGTTTGGGGCGACATCGATATCGACTTAAAAGAGCACATCGACCGTAAAGCAATGCGCTTTATGGGCGATGCGGCAGGCTACGCATACGTAGCGATGCAGCAAGCCATTGCAGACTCTGGTCTAGAAGAAAGCGACATTTCAAACGAGCGCACAGGTATTATCGCAGGCTCAGGTGGCGCGTCTTCTGAAAACCAAGTGCTTTCTGCTGATATTCTTCGCGAAAAGGGCGTTAAGCGTGTTGGGCCCTACATGGTTCCTCGTTGTATGGCATCTACGGTATCAGCTTGCTTAGCGACACCGTTTAAAATTCGCGGCGTGAACTATTCAATTGCCTCTGCGTGTGCAACCAGTGCCCATTGTATAGGTAACGCACTTGAGCTTATTCAGCTTGGTAAGCAAGACGTCGTATTCGCCGGGGGCGGTGAAGAGCTACATTGGTCACTATCAAGCCAATTCGACGCTATGGGCGCACTAAGCTCTAAATATAACGACAATCCTGCTGTGGCATCACGTACTTATGACGCGGCACGCGACGGCTTTGTAAGTTCTGGCGGCGGCGGTATGGTTGTTGTTGAAGAACTAGAACACGCGCTTGCGCGCGGCGCAAAAATCTACGGTGAAGTTGTAGGTTACGGTGCTACATCAGACGGTTTCGACATGGTTGCACCGTCGGGTGAAGGCGCAATTCGCTGTATGAAGATGGCAATGCAAAATATCGATGCGCCAATCGATTATTTAAATACTCACGGTACATCAACGCCTGTGGGTGACGTGAAAGAACTTGCGGCGATTCAAGAAGTGTTCGGCCAAGCGGGCGTACCTATTAGTGCAACAAAGTCACTGACAGGTCACGCACTAGGTGCAGCGGGTGTAAACGAAGCTATCTATAGCTTGTTGATGATGGAAAATAACTTTATCGCACCATCAATTAACATCGACACGCTGGACGATGCAGCACAAGGCTTAGATATTGTTACCGAAGCACGTGAAGCAACACTAAACACAGTGATGTCTAACAGCTTTGGCTTTGGCGGCACTAACGCAACGCTTGTTATGCAGCGCTATAATGGTTAATTAAAACCGCTTGAATCAGTAAGCGTTTTTAGCTTCTGTTAGAAGCTTCAAAACAAAAAGGGCGTAAACCTGAGTACCATGAGTGCTTGTGTTTAAGCCCTTTTTTGTTGCTGTTTCTTTGATTAAACCTGCGTTTCGATACTATGAAGTATCAGCAATAAGCTGTTAGCTTTCACGCCTCCGTTATGCGCAATATCCTGTACATGTGCTCATTTCTGGTCTAAACTTGTCCCATATAATGTACAGGTGGGGTGGTAAATGCGAATTGTCTCTTTTACAGAAGCAAGAAATGGACTAAAAGCTGTTTTGGACAATGTAGTCAACGATGCAGATACAACGGTAATCACCCGTCGTGACTCAGAAGATGCTGTTGTAATGTCATTAGATTACTACAACAGCCTTATGGAAACCGTTCATCTACTTCGTTCTCCAGCGAACGCTGAACACTTAAATCGTTCAATAACTCAGTTTAAAGCGTCAAAAACGGTTCAGCGAGAACTTATCGATGAGTAACAGGTTGTTGTCATGGACTGATGAAGCTTGGAATAGTTACGTTTATTGGCAATCTCAAGATAAGAAAACCTTAAAACGTATCAATAAATTAATAACCGATGTCAAGCGCTCTCCGTTTGATGGGATTGGAAAGCCAGAACCTCTAAAAGAAAACCTTGCTGGTTTCTGGTCACGCAGAATAGATGACACCAACCGTTTGGTATATGCCGTAGACGATACTGCAATTACGGTTATCTCGTGTCGTTACCATTACTAGCTGGTGTCTGCTAACAATCTAATAAAGTCGCTCACGGGCTCACTGGGCCGCAAACGTGGCGGTTACTTCACCTCGCTTTTATTATAGCCGCCATGTTTATGGGCCAAATTGATGAGAGTAAAAATAGAAATTTCTTTTATTGTTCTCGTCTATAGCTTTCTAAAATAAAGATTGCGAACACGACCGTTAGATATTCTGAAGCCACTCACCTCACCGTTAACATTGCGCTCAAATAGGATATCGCCAACTTGTGAGCTAAAAAAGTCACCTTTGACTGGTGCAATATAATGGTCGCTTAGACGGTGATGAGAAATTTTCAGCTGTTTATTTTCTGGTGAAAAGTGATAAGTGGAAGAAAGTTCAGGGCTGAAGTAACTGCCGGCGTATTGCGATAACCAGTTTTTGGTTATTTTGATTGGTGTATAGCCAACCGACACATACGTATCGACATTGTCTACCTGCACTGTCATTAAGCTTTTCTCGTCATTTTTGGTAAAGCTAACATAAATCTCTCCCTCTACATTCAGCATTTTGAAGGTGTTTTCGCCGATAGGAGCGAGTACACTTACGTTGTCTTCCCCTCTTGAATACATTAGTTTCCCATTTTCTAAATATATTTCTCTTGAGTACGTTTCTGGTTCATACCAATAGTGACCCACATAAGCTTTGAGTGTGCCTTCATCTAACTCAAGAAAATTAGATTTTTCTTTAGGTGAAATTGACTCTAAAAATGCGTCAGCAATCGCGTTCTGAGGGGGAGGGGTGTTTGTCTCTAGAAGCCTGTCAGCAAGTTGTAGAGCCAATTCCCAAGGCCTTGCATCTGCGCCATTATTCAATATTGCTATTGCTAAATTTTGTTTAGGGAAACGAGCCAAATACGAACGAAATCCTGCGTCTCCGCCGCTATGCTGAATATATTTGGTACCTTTGTAGTTACTAATAAATTGCCCATATGCGCCACCAAATGTTTCTCCATTGTTTAAGGACGCAAGGGTATTCATTTGCTCGATTATGGCAGGGCTACCCACAGTCGGTTCGGTGAAATTAGCTGACCATTTCAGCAGATCTTCTGCGGTCGTAAATAAACTGGTTGCACCTACATTTGAAAAGTTCAATACGCTTTTTTTGTAACCATTGCCGTTACGCTCGTATGAGTAGGCCCTATTGCTAACGATCTTTTGATGGTCGTCGTAAAACAAGCTGTTACTCATATTCAATGGCGTGAACAGCCTTTCTTGTGTGAATTGCGCAAAAGATTTACCGCTAACACGTGCAACAACCTCTGCTAATAGTGTGAACCCGGTATTTGAGTAAAGAAACTCTTCTCCCGGTTTGAAGTTTAGCTCTTTTTGTCGCGCTACTATTCTTAATACGTGTTCGGTAGTGATTACGTCATCTAATCGCCAACCAGCCATACGCAACAAATTCCATTGATCTCGCATGCCGCTTGTATGTGATGCTAAGTGTCGTAAGGTTATGGTGTGACCAAAATCCGGCACTTCTGGAATGTATTGTCGTATGTCATCATCGAAATTTAACTTACCTTCTTCAGCCAGTAGAAGAATGGCGAATACGGTAAATTGCTTAGATACAGATGCAACGTGAAACATAGTTTCTGGCGTAACAGGTATATCGTATTCAAGGTTTGCACTGCCATAACCTTTTGAAAATATAATCTCTCCATCCTGCAGAACTGCAACTGAGGCTCCTGGTTTATTAATATCATCGAATTGGGCAAATAGTCGGTCAAATTCTAGGGTTTGTTTTGAGGGGCTATTAAGAGACTTTTCAGGTTTTAACGATGGTTGGCAGGCGCATAAACCAATTGATAGCAGTACACTAATGACTAGACGGGCTGCAAATTTAGACATTTTAACGATTCCTTGTTATCACTTATTTTCAATTTTTTCCGACGAAGAGCAAACGTCAATACACTGCACAAAAAAGCAAAAGCTAGTCACAGGAAAAGGTTAGAGTAAAGTTGTTTTAATTAGTAGGCAAACAGATTTTCTATTAGCTACCTACTGACGAAAATGCTTTTGCACTTATTCTTTTCACTTTGACTGGGTTGTTATTTCCTATCATTTGCAAACTATACTAAATTTATAACGGATTGATTTAGTATCAGTTGGTCTAAAAAAGCAGTTTTCTTTTTTTAGAGGTCGATTAGTTTAATACTTGAGCCCTATTTATTTGGTAGAACCTTCATTCTTCGAAAGGACTTTAAATGGATTTTGTTCTTTTTTTAATTACAGCATTGGCACTAATAATTAGCCTTATAAGAGAAATTAGGAAACGAGGCAGCGACAGCATAGGCGTTGTAGTCTGGAAATATTTTAGTTATTACACAACGCTCACGAACCTTCTTGTCCTAATTTGGTTCGCTGCTTTGACTTTCTGGCCTGAGCAACCAGTTGCTCAGTTTGCTAAAAAACCGAATGTAGCCACTGCAGTTACTTTTTATATAGTTACAGTTGGTATTGCTAACTACCTTATCTATGGATGGCTCAAACTTTCATTGTTTGAACGTATTTCAGATTTATTAGTCCATGCCGTTACACCCGTAATCACACTTTCCTACTGGTTTTTCTTTGTAGAAAAAACGCAGCTTCAATACGCTGACTTAGGCTATTGGCTCATTTTTCCACTGACTTATGCCGCGTACACAATGTCTCATGGGAAATGGACAGAATTTTACCCTTACGAATTTACAAATGTTCAAGCGCTAGGCCTTAATAGAGTTTTATTAAATGGATTAGTATTATCTATTAGCCTCCTTGTTGGCGGCGCTTTATTTATATCTTTGGGAAAACTCTTGGGGGATTTTAATAGTGCGTTTTAGGCGCTTGCTACGAGTGCTGGAATCTTATACATGAACTATGTCACATCGTCTCTAATTTTAGCTCTCGCGTAATCGACCATTTGTTTGGAGTGCGAAGGTCTGCTGTTTGTCTCAAAAGGCCTGCGGGGCCGATGTGTACGTGAAGCAGCCCTCCAATTAATAGCAGGTGGAATTCCTGCAATTCGCTTTAAGCAGTCTACAAGACGACCAACTCTGTAGACGAAAGACTCAGATTAGGTCTGAGCTTATACATGTTAAGGTGTTCTTCTCAGCCCAACCCGTTTTCCCAATAATTAGCCTCTTATGTCGTCTGCTGAATCAAAGCTGCAGCATGTTTAATGGCTTTTCGAATCCTATGATAGGTACCACAGCGACAGATATTGTCGCTCATAGCTTCATCAATGTCACGATCGTTGGGATTGGGATTAGACTCCAAAAGTTTGACGGCGGTTAAAATTTGTCCCGCCTGACAAAACCCACACTGAGCGACATCTTCGTTTATCCATGCTTCTTGCACCGGATGTAGAATATCATCGACCGCAAGTCCTTCAATAGTGGTTAGCGATGCACCCTTTACTTCTTCCATCGGAACAATGCATGGGCGAACTAGCTCACCGTCTTTAAAGATAGTGCAAGCGCCACACACGCCAACACCGCAACCATATTTTGGGCCAGTAATACCAAGTCGATCACGTAATAGATACAGAAGCTCGTCATCGTTTTCAGCGTCGATAGAAACCGGGTTATTGTTAACATTAAATGTAATTTGTGGCATGAATTAACCCTCTGGATAGAAGTCACGAAGTGGAAAACGACGTGGTGCAATACCCGTCGCCCTGGCAAATGCGTTGGCTATCGCCGCTGCCGCCGCAGGAACTACTAACTCGCCTGCACCTCCCGGTGTTTCTCCATTAGGCGGCATAAAATGCACTTCGATCTTTGGTGGCGTGTTGCGCATTCGAGCAATTTCAAAATCGCCGTAACTGCTCTCGCGTATTGCGCCATTGTCGAGGTGTAAACTGGTGCGAATCATGTAGGTAATGGCGTCGGTTGCTGCACCGATAACTTGCGCCTCAAGGCCGGTTGGATTTAATACTCGGTTCACATCCAGCGCAACAACAATCTTAGTGACTTTACTTTCTTTCTTCGGATTTTTGAACGTTTGTAATTCAACAAGCACTGCGGCTCGAGACTTATACTCTTTATGTAACCCGAGGCCTTGGGCACGTCCTTTTTTCATTCTCCTTCCCCACTTGCCCTCTCGAGAAACTTTCCGCAGAACAGCTTTGGAGCGCTCATCATCAAGCATTTGTAATCTGAACTGGCATTCGTCCTTGTTCATTGCGCGTGCCAATTCGTCAACAACTATCTCGTTTGCGACGGCGGCTGTGCCGGAGTAGATGCCGCGCCAAGAGGAGGTTGGCACAACGAATTTTTTTTCGTTTAGCAGCAAGGAAGTTACACCAAACTTATATTGCACTAGTTGCGTTGAGTGCCAGACTGTCTGGCTGAAAGCAGCGGGAGCTAATTCTCCTCCCAATGCAGTAATACCTTCGCCAAAGCCATGTTCGAGATCCAATTCAGCGGTCGCAGCTCGATGGTCAAACGACAACACTTTTTTGCCAAATAAAAAACCTCGAGTGTAAGTCGCTTTTACGTTATGCAAGCTGAGCGGTCGTGCGCGGCCAAACTTTGTGTCGTCCTGTCGAGTAAACATAAGTTTGATGGGGCGGTTTACGATTTGTGAAATACGCGCGCCTTCAACTGCTGCATCAAAAAATAAGCGACGGCCAAATGAGCCGCCGCTCTGAATTACATTCACCTCGACGTCAGTGGGTAAGACTCCAAGGTCACGCGCAATTTTGGCTTGTGCTGCAAGTGGCGTCTTGGCGCCAGTCCATACCCTGATCTTTGAGCCGGTTGCATCGGCAACTGCTGTCATGGTTTCCATAGGGGCATGCGCCAAATAAGGAAAGATGAACTCGCCGCCAACCGAATCGGTAGCCAGAGGGATTTTAGGTAAGGTTGGCAGGTTTATCGCACGTAACTGCTCAATGACCTCGGCGTCAGATAGATGTTCGGCAGCACCCACACTCCATGTAATATTAAGTGCATCACGCGCTCGAAAAGCTTCGCCAAAGGAACGCGCAACAACGGCCACGCCAGAGGAGTTTGCATCAACATCCAACGGAACTTCTTTGATGGCGAGGACGCCGGGCAGGCCTATTGCCTCAGAATCGTCAAACGTGATCACGCAACCACCTAAGCTGGGTGGCCTAGCGACCACGGTGGGCATCGCGTCTGGTATGTCGAGATCCATCGCGAAATTTAGTTTGCCGGTAACAATATCGCGCGCGTCAGCCCGCTTTTGCGGCGTACCGATAATTTTGTATTGAGACGGGTCTTTAGGCTTTGCCAGTCGAGCTGCATCGTTGCGTCCCTCAACACCTGCGGTGAGCTCAGAGTAAGCAATGCGGCTGCCATCGTTATCAATTGCAAAGCCATTTTCTGTACTAATTTCGTTCACAGAAATCCCGAAATGCACTGCGGCTGACAATTTTATCTTATATAACAGCGCTGCCGCGACCTTGCGCAACGGATCCCAAAGAGACGTTACGGCGTGAGAGCCCCCTGTAATTTGACCAGTCGCTCGTCTGATTTCAGCCGGAGATAAAGTCGCATCAATTGAGGACAGTTCAACGTCCAGCTCTTCGGCAAGAATCATCATTGCAGCGGTTAATATACCTTGCCCAACTTCCATTCGTGGAAGCTCAAAACGGACGCGGTTATCACTCGTTATCTTAATTAAATAATCGTAGTAGAAAGGGTCACCGGAGATCAGCAGCAGGTCTGTTAAATCCAGTTCATCTGCAAGCTCCGGTATTCCTAACAACTGGGCGTTGGCATCCTGAGGACGAAAAGCACCACCGGTTATATGTAACGCAACGGCAAAACTCGAGCCCTTGAGCATGTAACCAATAAACTTTCTTCGTCCGGTGTTTTCTGCCTCGACAATGTGTTTGTCATCACTATCGGATTGATCATGTTTCTGAGAGGAGGTAACCGTCTCTATTTGTTCTGCATGGTTGCTTTTTGTCATAGCTTCCCCTTTTCAGTTCAAGACCTTCGATCGTTAACTTAAGCTTAAGAAAAGTCGTTTATTTAATGTAGGTAATTGCAGCTTGCCAAATATATGTTAACGAGATGTTATCATTAAGTATGATTTATTGAACATTAATAATAATTAATACTAAGTGGGGGATTTCCTTATTTAAGAAGTATATTTTCTGTGAGTTGGATAGTTGAAGAGAATTCGTTTGAGGCATCTCATCTATCTGATCTTCATGGGCAGAGTCTAACAACACCAAAGCGGCTATATATTCGGGATAGGTGAGGGCATAGCGCTGCATGTTTACCCCGCCAAATGAATGGCCTACAAGGATAATTGGTCCAGTAATGTCTTTCTTTTCTAGAACCGAGTGAAGTTCAGCAACAATAGTTTTACTGTCTCATTCATACGGCCTTTCTTCACTCCACCCAAGGCCAGCTCTATCATAGGTAATGACCCGAGAAAACTGTGAGACTTACTCTGCTACTTTATTCCAGACCGATGAGTCATCACCCATACCTGCATCAAAAATAACGGTAACTTTTCCTTGTTCCAGAATCCTCGACATAAAGACTGTAGTCACCTACGTTTATCATTTCTCCACGCTTGTCAAAAGAGGTGGAGTCGACGTAGCTTGAATATGACTGATATACAAAGACAACTATGGAAAGCAAAACTATGCTGGCAGATAAAATTTTCAATGCGAACTTTTCTTTTCGTTTGCACGCCTTTAATAATTTTCCATAAACTCTTGAGCGATTCAGCCAGTTATTTCGGTCAAAAAAAATTGAACGCCTTTCTGACTTTGCGGTGCACCGTTTAATTGAAGATGCACATGAAAACTGGGGCAAACTCTCAAAACACATTGCTTTTCCGAATGCCAGTAAGGTTCTCAGGTTTGAACAAACCAGTTTAGCGATTGATGCTGCTCTAGCGGGGAAAGGAATTTGCATTTCCCCTCATATGCTTGGTGAACAACATCTAACCAATGGCGAATTGGTGTTGTTACGAAGAATTGAGCTTTCAAAGGAGCAAGGCTATTTTTTGTTATATCCAAAAAATCGAAAGTTCGTCAACGATAAACACCTGGTGCTCAGATGGTTAAAAGTAGAAATGAAAAAGATGGAAGAAAAGTGGGTAGACTAGACCAGGAACAGCTGACTCGCCCTAACACCCTTTATAAGTAAAATTAGCTCGTTTGTAGCTCTCAAAGTGATAGGCTTTTCAGCCGCTGTATTTGAGTAGCTGATATTGGCTTAGAGTAGCGGTCAGATTAAAAATTTGAACGACCGCTCTTTATCTATTGGTGCCTGTCACTAACAACTGTAGGTCGGCAACGTAGGCGAAGCGGACACATAGTTTTCCCGAAACTTACAAAACATAGATTTGTGATTAAAATGAGTGTTACGCTAAATAAAAATTTAGTGCACCCACACGGAAGTGATATGAACAATAAGTATTTATTAATAAGTCTGCTGCTTTCTACATCAACGTTTGCAAACACTTTCAAAGCTGATGACTTTATCATCGAATATGATGCCGACGTCCCTATTACAGTAGTTGAGCAACTCGCATCAAGAGTGAGCGAAAACAAAAAAGTTGTAAAAGCTTATTTAAGCCAATCTGAAGAATATAATGGAACTCCAATTCAAGAAGACTTGGTAGTATTTATTTCCAAAAAGCGTCGTACTCCTTACCAAGATTGGAATACGATTCACATTCCAGAGAAAAGAGTTCTTTCGGCCTTCTCGTCAGCAAAGTCAGAAAACAGCGGTATGGCTGTCATCCACGAATTAACGCACGTGTATGCTGTCAGTGACTTTCGTAAAAAGAAGAAAAACGGCTATGAAGATCGTTTCTTTGATGATGGTCTTGCCGTGTTCTTACAACACAGATTTGGTGAATCTGCTGAATACCCTGATTTTGGTCAAGATTTGTATAGAGCAGTAGCAGAAACGTCGGTTAGCTACGGCGGATTAATACCTTTGACTGAATCAGAAAATGTAAGACACTCAGCAAAAACGGGAACAGGTAGGCGTTTGGCGTATTTACAAGAAGGTGCCTTTACGCAGTTCCTGATCGAAAATTTTGGTTTAGACCAATATTTGAAAATTTATGCTGGGGAAAATATCCAAGCAGTTACTGGTAAGTCTTTTAGTGAGCTCGAAAACGATTGGGCCGCATTGATTAGTAGTTTTGCACCGTGACAAACGTAATCAGTCTTTAGCTATCGCTTATGCGAGAGCGTCCGGTGTTTGTATCTAGATGCCTCTGGCGCTGTTAGGCAGCTGTGTACGTAAAGCGGACCTTGGTGCATTAAATTTTTCCAAACCCAAGGTCAGTATACTAACTTCAAGAATAAGCGCATATTGAGTAGGTAATGGCTAAATATAAAAAACTCTACACAGCATGCTTGTTCATTAATTTGTTTCTTCTACCATTGTCTACTTATGGGATGTTGTTAGGTATAGCGTCTTATTTTTGGGACGAAGCTGAAGGGATAGTTTTGTCGGCTAGTAGAGTTACAGTGAGGACTGGAAATAGTTACGTAGATGAAGCAGCAATAGAGTTCACTTATAGTGTTGATAACGTTCAGTACATCTCAGATATAGTTTCACTCAACCCGAGAATCCAATTTAAAAATAGAACGTTTAGCTTAGAAAAGCTAAATCAATATGTGGCCGGCAAAAAGGTGAAAATTTTTTATCCGGCTCTTTACCCTAGATATGGAGTGTTAGAAGTAGGCGTTAAGCCAAGTACCTTTTTTATGTTTTTTGTTTCCATGCTATTGCTACTTGCTGGGAGAATATTTAAAGGCAAAATTACTAAAATAAATAAGGTAACGTAAATTAAAAGCAATTTTATAAAGGCTCACTCTCTAGGACACTTTTTGAACTGATTTAAGTTTGCCTTGATCATAATGAAACGTGCCACTAGTGATAGTCGCTCGTGTACGTAAAGCGGACGTTGGGGCATAGGCTCAGATTCTATTCAAAAATATAGTTATGAAGTGTCGACTGAACTAGTGGCGATTCACCTTAAACTGATTTTTCCCCTGTTTTTTAGCTTCATAAAGAGATTTATCCGCTTTTTGATATGCAGATTCATAGTTTGCGAAAAACTTGTTTAGTCGCGCAATTCCAACGCTTACGGTAACCTGAATACTAACAGCACTTTCTAATTTAAAATATTCGCTGGCAACGCTTTTTACCAACCTATCAGCTAGCTTTTCTATTTTATTTTCGGAGCATACAAAAATTACAAACTCTTCTCCTCCTAATCTGGCGAGAACATCTTCACTTCTAACCACACTCGATAAGCGCCTTGAAACTTCCGAGAGGACTTTATCGCCCTCAGAGTGACCATAAGTATCGTTAATTTGCTTAAAGTCGTCTATATCTACAATAAGAAGAAAGCCGCTGACATCTTTCTTTATACTCATTGCAGCATCAAAACCTCTGCGATTTAGCAGTGCAGTAAGCGGGTCGTGATTCGCAGACGTTTCAGCTGCTTTTAATGCTGATGCTCGCTTGTTACTCAAAACTCCTGCGATCATTAAAAGTGAAAAGAAAAACAGCAGATTCAGGGCCAATATAATAGAAAGCATAATGGTATTAGCCGCGACTTCTTGGTATTCAAAAACGGCATCTGTCACTGCATATACTTCAGAAGAAGAAAGTAGTACTGCGAAGAAACATGATTTTTTCACGGGATTTCTTTTCGGATAAGTAAGTAAATCACTTCTATGACAACACACGGAATACTAAAATACAGGACAGAGATTAACCCCACAGCTATGACAGGTCCTGTAAGCAATACGGGCAGTGATGAAAGCAACACGAGCTTAGCGGCTAAAAGGTGCAGCCACCCCATCACAAACAGCATCAATCCAAAGTAGCGTAATGGCAATCTGACCATGTTGCGGTGAAAAATCAGCAACCCCAGGCTGAAAATGCATAATGAAATGGCGGCATATGAGTTCGCCATTGTGCGTAAATTTGCAAAGAGGTTACTTAACGTTAAATCACTGGAGCTCCAAAAATCAGGTAATAAGGCCAAATCAAAAAGCGCTAATTTAGCGAAGAGGTTTACAAAATCTGATACCGGGATTGATAACTTATCTTCATCAATATCCAGAAGAAGTATAAGCCTTATAACAAAGAAAATTGAGAAAAAAGATAATATCAGAGTAATGTAGTTTAGCTGCGGAGACAGCTTAATAGGAAAAATGACCTTTAACATTCCTTGTTCTTATAATAATGCCTGTTCAAAGTCTGCCATATCCCACCTAAAAATCAATCACAGACTTCGACAGTCAAAACAACTTCCGCCTGCAAACCAGATGCAGGCAAAAATAAGCGTTGAGCTAACCGCCGCCAGGAAAGGCTGACTGACATGGGGGAGAATTGCCGATTCAATAACAGACGCAGTCAGGCCGCTAAAGCCAAATGATAAAAAACTAGTGTCAGAGTGCTTACCGTCCGGAACTTGTATCGAGCAGACCTTAAAGATGGGGACAGATGTGCGCCGCGCAATACTGCGGGGATGGTGCAAATCCATATCTGATTAAGTAAAACCGTAAGCTCACACTAAAATTAGTAAAGGGCTACTGTGTTATTACTAAGTTTTTGTATTATCGATTTTCAGAAGACGCTTTATTTCGAGCAACAACTACCAAAGAAAATGAGCGATTCAGCTAATTATTTCGGTCAAAAAAACTGATAACGACTAAACAAGGTATCTGGCTCGGGAATGGTGATTTTACCGTAATGCCGTTTTACCAAACCTTCACTTTCAAGCTCACCTAAAAGCTGATTAACCGTTTGCCTACTGCTATTTATCATTTGCGCCAAAGACTCTTGCGAGAGGGTGAGTGTAATTGCGTTGTTCTTAGGTAAATGTTGACCATAGCTGGTGGTAAGCATCAATAGCCGTTTTACAAGCTGGTGTTTAAGGCCAAGCCCCGCGCTTGAGTCAATAAACTGAAAAGCGCTGCGCACTCGCGTGCATAAAAGGCGGGTGAAGTGCGGGTAGAGTTCAGGAAACTGCTCAAGTAATGCCTTGAACGCATTTTTTTGAATAATAGCAACCGTGGAGTTTGTCTCACAGAAGTTATCGTGAGTACGAGGGAGATCATCAAACATGGATATTTCACCAAACCAAGTGCCGGGCCCAAGTAACGCGAATAGCATTTCGCGACCATCCACGCCCACAGTAACCACTCTTAAACGGCCCTCGCACACGCCATAAAAACCTACACCTTCTTCACCTTTGGCGTGCAGTTGCTGCCCTGCCTTTAAATGCTTAAGGCGCATCTTTTCGAACATGGCTTCCTGTAAATAGTAAGGGATCGCGCTAAACCAAGTAGAGCCAGCCAGAACAGGTTTAAATTTTTCCATTTAACAAATTACTTACAATGTCGTATATCCGACAGTGTATAGCAATTACTGCGCGTAATGTAGGCGGTAAGAGAAAGTAAATGGAAGTTTCATTGGAGTGCTTATGTTTTAGAGCCTCAAAAGACGGCTGACATACTTTAATGAAATGATTTTAGACATAAAAAGAGTAAAGCTATGACAGATTCAGTAAAGTCGAAGGTAAGCAATGAAGAATGGCAAACCCGTGTTGACCTTGCCGCGTGTTACCGCGCAGTTGCTATGTATGGGTGGGACGATCTTATTTTTACTCACATTTCTGCCCGTGTTCCTGGGCCTGACCATCATTTTTTAATTAACCCATACGGTTTAATGTTTGATGAAGTTACTGCATCCAGCCTAGTAAAAGTTGACCTTCACGGCAATAAGGTGATGGAAAGCGAATACGACATTAACCCTGCGGGTTTTACTATTCACAGCGCTGTTCATGAAGCACGTGACGATGCAAAGTGCGTGTTGCATTTGCATACAGCAGAAGGCGTGGCGGTATCCATTTTAGAAGAAGGGTTGCAGCCTTACTCGCAGCAGTCCCTTTTCCCGCTGGCGTCGCTTTCTTATCACGCCTATGAAGGCGTGGCGTTAAACCCAGACGAAAAAGCACGGTTGGTTCGCGACCTAGGCGATACTCAATTTATGATTTTGCGCAATCACGGGCTTTTAACCTGTGCAGACAATATTCCCGATGCATTTTTGTTTATGTTTATCATGCAGCGCGCCTGTGAAATTCAGCTAAAAGCCCAGGCCACAGGTAAGCCGTTAATTCCAATTCACTCGGCAATTTTAGATGGTATTCGTGCTCAAGCCGAACAAGTTACCAAACAAGCGGGTGGTTCACTGGCATGGCCGGGCATTAAACGTCGCGTAGAGCGCCGTTTCCCTGGATACGATAAGTAACTATTTAAAGTTAACGTTATCCAGTACCACGATCGTAAAGGATGAGGTGGACAAAAAACCCGAGCTAAAGCGCTTTGCTTAAAGCGTTCCCGGTTTAAAAGATTGTATAAACTTCGGCCGTCTCTTTGATATGGCGGCCAAACGTGCATCAAAATGACGTAGATTAAGCCAATCACCGACAAGATAAATAAGGGCGCTAGGTTACTAAAAGCCTAAGTTAGGTTACACTTAGCGCCATGAAAATACTTCTTGAAGATACCATTCCGTTTGGCACCGATTACCTTAACAGCGTAGGTGAAGTTGAAACCTATGCTTGGCAATCTCTTATGCCTGAAATGCTGCGCGATGTAGATATTCTTGCGTTGCGTTCTACCACTAAGGTTACCCCTGCACTGCTTACCAGCGCTAACAAGCTTAAGTTTGTTACTTCGGCAACGGCGGGTACTAATCATCTAGATAAAACGCATTTGAATAGCGTCGGTATTATGTATAGCAGCGCAGCAGGCTGTAATGCCGTTGCGGTTGCCGAGTACGTATTGAGTGTTTTGTTGCATGCACAAAAAGTCCAAAAGCTCGACTTTTACAATGCGAAAGTAGGCATAGTAGGGGCCGGAAACGTGGGAAGCGCGCTATCACGTATTTTAACGGCAATTGGTGTTGAACACTGCTTGTACGACCCTCCGCTACAGCAAGCGTTAGCAAAGACTGGCAAAACCCAGCATAACGGGCAGTCGTTTGTAGATTTAGCACAAATTGCAAAGTGCGACGTTATCTCGCTTCATGTGCCTTTCACAAAAGACGGCGATTACCCCACCTACCAGATGATTGATAAAACTTTTCTGGAAGCATTAACACCTGACCAGCTGCTTATCAATGCATGCCGTGGCGAGGTTATAGATGAAGAAGTGTTACTTAACCTGCTTCAACAAGAACAAGCGCCAACAGTAGTGCTCGATGTGTTCGATAATGAGCCTGCCATAAACACAGCATTATTTGACCACGTTTGGTTCGTTACGCCACATATTGCGGGTCATTCCGTCGAAGGCAAAGTGCGCGGTACGCAAATGATTTACGAGCAAATTTGTGAGGTAGTGGGTACAGCACCAGATAAAGAACTCAGCGATTTTCTAGATAAGACCAACCCAATAAACGCTGAGTTAGCATCGCCAGAAGCATCTCGGTTATCGGTTGAAGATCTTACTGCAGTATTTCACAAGGTGTACGATGTTGCTATTGATGACGAAATAACGCGAAACGCTTTTTCATCAACATCAAAAAATAACGAAAAGGCGAAATCTGACTTAGCAAATACGTTTTCTGCACTGCGCAAGCAATACAGAGTACGTCGCGAGTGCTGCGCCTATACGTTACAATTGCCAAAGAACACCAGTAAACAAATTCAAAACACTTTCACCAAGCTAGGCTTTTTCGTTAGTCTGGTTTAGTTATTTTCTTATTAGGAGCATAAAGCATTATGTCGCAAGCGTTTGACGTAGCGGTACTTGGCGCAACTGGTTTAGTGGGCCAAACCATGATTGAACTATTAGAAGAGCGAGACTTTCCGGTAAACCGTTTGTATCCGCTTGCCAGTAAACGTTCAGCTGGTAGTACTGTATCGTTTAAAGGCGAAGACATTGAAGTATTAGATGCTGATGACTTCGACTGGTCATTAGTGCAATTAGGTTTTTTCTCAGCCGGTGGAAGTATCTCAGCAAAATTTGCTCCGCTAGCCGCAGAAGAAGGCTGTATTGTAATCGACAATACTTCAGAGTTTCGTTACGAGCCTGATATCCCTCTTGTAGTGCCAGAAGTTAACGCCCATGCACTGGCAGAGTTTCGCAATAGAAACATTATTGCGAACCCAAACTGCTCGACCATTCAAATGTTGGTTGCGCTCAAACCTATTCAAGACGCCGTTGGTATTGACCGTATTAACGTGTGCACGTACCAGTCAGTCTCTGGTGCAGGTAAAGAGGCTATGGAAGAGCTGGCTAAACAAACCGCAGGTTTGCTAAACGCACGTGAAGTAAAGCCAGAATCGTTTAGTCGCCAAATTGCCTTTAACGTTATCCCTCAAATCGACATATTCCAAGACAACGATTACACAAAAGAAGAAATGAAAATGCTGTGGGAAACCCAAAAAATCATGGGCGACCAAAGTATTTTGGTAAATGCGACGGCTGTGCGTGTACCTGTCTTCTATGGTCATGCTGAAGCTATTCACCTTGAAACGCGTTCGCCAATAGATGCGCAGCATGTTAAAGAGCTTTTAGCCGATGCGCCAGGAGTAACAGTTTACGACGGCAATGAGCAATTCCCTACGCAAGTAAGCAGTGCTAGCGGCAACGACATTGTGCATGTAGGGCGTATCAGGAATGATATTACTCATCCTTGTGGTTTAAACCTATGGGTGGTGTCTGACAACATTCGCAAGGGTGCAGCGACAAACAGCATTCAAATTGCTGAGACACTCATTCGCGACTACTTGTAAGTATTCTACAGAGGTTCAGCCTCTGATTAATCGGATAAGCACAGTAAAAGGTAAACATTTTTCTGTGCTTGCCGATACGCAATGAAAGGGGCATTACCTGTTGCAATGAAGCGTCACTATTCAACGGGATAGAAAGACAGCACTCGAAGCTATTGAATGACGGTTTTTAGCGAAAATTTGAGCATTAGAGCACTTCAATACTACTGTCTAACTAGATCACCCTTAATAACTGGTTTATAGTTTGTAAAGTTAGGAATAGAACAACGTTAAAAACAATACTCAGTCAGACACTTAGGCGAAGGGTAAGAACTCTATAAAGCGCAAATAAATCTTACTGCTAAGTTCAAAAAGACTGTAAAACGCTGGCTTGATGATTAATGGTTTCAAGGTGGCTTAAGAATAAAAATAAAAGCCAATATTTTCTTCCGTTCTGATTGGCTAGAAAATCCGCCCATACGTCTCGGGTGGTAAAGACGCTTGAGGGCATATAGGACTGCTATGAAATTGCATTTGACGGGCTTACTTTTACTAACACTTTGTTTGTCTGGCCCTATTATCACTGTTGATGCACAAGAACGCGCTACCTTCTTAAAAGGTCCCAAAGACGCAACTGATCAGTATTCCGGCCTGGAATATGGGCCCATCGACGCCAACGATACCCTATGGCGCATTGCTGAGCGCTATCGCCAAAACAATAACCTGAGCGTATATCAGGTTATGACCGCCATTTACGAGCTCAATCCAAACGCATTTGAAAACGGCAATTTAAATTTATTAGTTGATGGTGCGGTATTAAAGTTACCATCAGAGCGGTATATCGCCAGAATTGATAAGCAAAAAGCTCAGATGCGCGCTGAGCAGGATGATAGAGCATTTGCTGAAATGCTTAATAAACCTGGCAGTAGCGTACGAAACATCAAGCCCGCATCGCCTTTAGTAAATCAACAAGACCTGACGCAAACCCAAACTGATATTGAGCAGAAAATCACTCGCTTGGATCAGGAGCAAACCCGACAACTCGACGAACTGCGTATGCAGTTTGCTGCCTCACTTGAGAATGTTGAAGCGATTCTTAACGAAAACCGACGCTTGTACGAGCGTGTTGAGGCTGTTAATGGCGAACTAGAAACCTTGCGTGGGCAAGTCGAAGGCGACGTTAAGAGCCAGCTTGATATGCAAGTAGCGCTTCAGCAAGAATTGCTCGACATGATCAAAGCCGAGCAAGCGCAGCGCGACGCAGAAAAGCAGTCTTCGTTTTTAAGCGCTCTTACCAGCCCTTTGAGTCTAATCATAGGCTCCGCAATTCTGTCACTATTGTTAGTTGGTGGCCTGATCATGTGGTTGCTTAAACGCAACAGTAAGCCTGAAGAAGCGCCTGCAGCTGGCCCTACGATTACAGCCGATAACGATGATGTGCCGGTACCTGATTCTGACATAGGCGATCTTTCAAGTGCACTAGCCCCTGACTTTGACGATAAAGCAGAGTTGTCAGATGATGACTTATTTAATGATGACGACTTACTCGATGACGTACTTACCTCAGATTTAGAAGAAAGCTTAGATGACGAGTTAGAAACCTTCGCGGACCTTGAAGACGATATGTTGGTGCCAGACGATGGCAGTGATGACTTGTTTGAAGCTGGCGATGATGAACTAGATCAAAGCGAACTGGATAGCCTGTTCGACGACGATGACTTGTCAGATAAAGTATTAAACGAAAATGACGCAGACGACCTTGAAGGCTTTGACTTGTCAGGTGATGACGATGTTTTTGATGAAAACAGCGATGACGATGGTATTGAAGACAGTTTAGAAGAGGACAAGCCAGAGGAAGCTGTTACTGAAGAAGCTGCGTCATCAGATGATGACGACGATTTTGATATTGATGACTTGCTTGATGATGTGCAAAGCCAAGATGCGGTAGAACCCGATAGTAATGCACTCGATGAGTCAGGTGATATAGACCCTGACGACATACTGGCTGAGGTCAAAGGAACCGCTGAATCTGACAATGTTGATGAAGACGATATCGACGCGTTGCTTGCCAGCTCTGTTGATGAATTATCTGACGCTGATGAAGAGACAGTAAGTGTTTCATCTTTGCCAACGGTAGAAGATGAGGACGATAAGCCTGAAATCAGTATTGACGATTTGCTGGAAGAGCATGGCGTTGATGCAGGTCTTACTGATGAGTTAGACAGCAATGACGACCTTATTAATGAGGATATGCTGAGCAAACTCGACGACGAGATTAATCAGCAAAATAAAGAAATAGATAAAATCACCGACGATTTGTTAAACGAAATTGAGCAAATCGAAATGATGGGTGGACTAGGTGAAGAAGATGACGAAGACGAGGATGATCTTGAGGAAGAAATAAATACTTCTTCGCCGTCGCCGCAGTCTATTCAGAGTCTAGATGCCATTACCGACGATTTGGACGAAATTGTCACTGACGAAATTGAAACTAGTGCCGACTTCAGTGATCCGCTTTCCGATGAGCTTATTGCTGAGCTACAGGCGGAAGACGAGTTTGCTGAAGAGCCCTCAGCGGGTGAACAGCCCTCAGTTGATGAACAGCCCTCAGCGGATGAACATCCCTCAGTTGATGAAGTGCTTAATGAAAGCGCTTCTAACGAGTTACCTCCTCAATCCGATGAGGGAGGTGATTTCGATGATCCGTTTACCGACGAATTACTTGCAGAGCTTGAAGCAGAGTTAGACGGCCAGCCAGAAGTTAGTCCAGAAGTTAGTCCAGAAGCTCACGATGAAGATGTAGACTTTGAAACGCCTGAAAGCGATGAAGAAGTTGCGAGCGAAGATGATTTCAGCGACCCGTTAACCGATGAGCTGCTTGCTGAACTAGAAGCTGAAGAATCTAAAAGCAGTGAAGATGTAGATTTGCTGACAGACGAGTTACTTTCTGAGCTTGAGTCTGAAATAGAGCCTGATGATGAAACAGATGCAGAGTTCGAACCTGAAGCTTTAAGCGAGCCAGAAACAGAAGTTGACTTGGAAGATGAAGTAGAGCTAGAGACGGAAGCCGAAGGTGAACCGGAGTTAGAACTAGAGTCAGAGCTTGGTACTGAAGTAGAAGCAGAACAAGACGTTGAGATTGAGCCTGAACTAGAGGCGGAACTTGAGTCAGAGCCAGCGCCGGAATCAGAGCTAGAATTTGAAGCTGAGTCTGAAGCCGATTCGGGAGATGAAGTAGGTCTAGATATGGAAGCCGAGGCTGAACCGGAGTCAGAGGCAGAGTTTGGAGCTGAAGTAGAAGCGGAACTTGACTCTGAGCCAGCGGCGGAATCGGAGCTAGAGATTGAATCTGAGCTCGAATCTGAATTAGAACAGGATGTCGATTCTGAAACAGAGCGAGACCAGGAATCAGCGGAAATAGTTGAACCTGAAGCTGAGCCTGAAGTAGCCTCGGAAGATGAAGTAGAGTCAGATACGGAAGCCGAGGGCGAATCGGAGTTAGAGCCAGAGCCTGAGTCTGAATTAGAACAGGATATCGATTCTGAAACAGAACGAGACCAGGAACCAGAAGAAAAAGTTGAGCCTGAAGCCCAGGCTGCAACGGAGTCAGAACCAGAATTTGGCACCGAAGTAGAACAAGACGCTGAGATTGAGCCTGAACTAGAAGCGGAGCTTGACTCTGAGCCAGAGCCGGAATCAGAGCTAGAGTTTGAAGCTGAGTCTGAGCTTGAATCTGAATTAGAACAGGATTTCGATACAGAAACAGAACAGGACCAAGAATCAGAAGACAAAGCTGAACCTGAAACCGACTCGGAAGATGAAGTAGGGCTAGAAACGGAAGCCGAGGGAGAACTACAGCCAGAAACAGACGTAGAGCCAGAGCTCGAAGTTGTCGATGAAGACGCCGAAGAAAAGGCCGGTGAAACGTCAGACGATCCACTGGATGATGCTATTGAAGCGTTTGAAAGACAAATGATGGATGATATTCCTTCATTCAGTGAGATGGATACGGAAGCGCCTTCAGCTGATGAGAAGCCCTTAACGGGAGAGGAGCCCTTAGCTCAGGAGCCCACTTCAGCAGAAAAAGAGCCTTCAACTGCAGAAGACAGTGATGAGTACGACGATAGCCTTCTAAACGCCGCTTATGACGAAATAGAAAGTTTTGAATTAGAACAAGAAATTGACGGTGTGGTAGACGGTGAAGATGAAAGCGACGAGTTACTATCAAAATCTGACGTTGATGAAGAGTCAAGTTCGCCTGATACAGCTGATTTAAACCAACGTGAATCAGATAAGAATAGCGAAGAAGACTTTAACGAGCTTGACGATGTTCCTGGCCTTGACGACTGGCTTTCTGCTTCCGATGACGACGATAACGTAGACGACAACGAGATTCTTGACGATCTTGACAGTGCGGAATTCGATGAGCTTCTTCAAAGTCTCGAGTCAGACGCTGTTGTCGACACAAGTGATGTCGATACCAGTGAAGTCGAAAGTGAAGGCGACGACGGTCAGGAGCCAGAAGCATCTTCGGCAAAGAGTGAAGAAGATACTTTCGAACTTGAACAGGAAGGTGACGAAGCCACGTTCGAATTAGAAGAGAGTGATGACAAACCTGGACTCAACGAAAGTGATGATACGTTTGAGTTTGAGGAAAACGATGAAACCTTTGAACTTGACGAAGACGGTACTTTTGAGTCAGAGCAAGAAGACGACGAAGATACTTTCGCCCTTGAAGAAGAAGATTCGGAACTTGCATTAGACGACCTTGAAATCCCAGATGATGTGGAATTGGATATTGCCACACCAACTGAAATTGAAGAGGACGAACAAGGTGCTCAACAAAATGATACTGACCAGGCACAAGAGGACGACCTTAAGCTTGATAACCCTGATTTAGATCTTGCAGCCTTACTTAGTGATGTCGATGGTGATAGTGACGCTCAAACACCACCAGAAGACTTTCTTGATGTTGAGGCTTTAATGGACGATGGCGATGATGCAGACGCCATTGACCCGGATAGCCAAGCGCTAGATCTTGATGTAAGTTTATCTGACTTCACGGGCGTATCGGATGAAGATACGGTTATCGATATAGATAAAGACGCAGGGCAAAATGCAAACTTGGATTTGGCTCGTGCCTATATTGAAATGGACGATGCAGATGCTGCAAAAGAATTGCTTGAAGAAGTTATGAAAGAAGGTAGCGAAGAGCAAAAGCAGGAAGCCGCGTCGATATTAGCGAATATTGCTTAAGTAGTCGGCTCTGATGTGCATAACTGCGCTCTCGTTTGACATATTGAACGGCCAGTATATTTCCAAGGTATGCTGGCCGTTTTTGTTTTAGGCAATGAGCATTCATTTTCTATGACCTAAAAGGGTTTTGCGTATTAGCGGCATTGCATGTTGTAAGCGACATGTCTACACTTAGCGCCTTTTCAGAAACGGGGTATAACAGATATGGGGCGAATTGCCTTAGGGATTGAATACGACGGTGCTGCTGTTTACGGATGGCAACGCCAGCGTGAAGTACCAAGTGTTCAAGAACATCTTGAAAAGGCACTATCGACAGTAGCCAACGAACCCATTGAAGTGCAATGTGCTGGACGTACCGATGCAGGTGTTCATGCTACGGGTCAAGTGGTTCACTTTAACTGTGATGCACCACGCTCAGAGCGCGCTTGGACACTCGGCGTAAATGCAAATCTGCCTAACTCTGTTGCGGTTACTTGGGCGAAGAACGTTAGCGATGACTTTCATGCACGTTTTTCTGCTACACACCGCCGCTATCGTTACGTTATTCATAATGCGAAAATGCGTCCCGCTATTCTCAATTCCGGTGTTACCCATATTCACCGCGAATTAGACGAGAAAAAAATGCATGTTGCCGCACAAGCCTTGCTAGGCGAACAAGATTTTACCTCGTTTCGCGCAGCGCTATGCCAGAGTAAAACGCCGTTTCGCAACGTTACTGATGTAAGCGTATATCGCCAGGGACGATACGTCATTATCGATATTCGTGCCAATGCGTTCTTGCATCACATGGTTCGCAATATTACTGGCGCGCTTGTTGAAATTGGGGCGGGGGAGCAAGATGTAAATTGGATTGCTCACCTGTTAAGCTTAAAAGACAGGAGCAAATCGGCAGCCACAGCGAAGCCAAATGGTCTGTACTTGGTAGACGTAACTTACCCTGAAGAGCATAACCTGCCTAAAGGGCCTATGGGGCCGTTATTTCTGCCAGATTACACATAGCACTGTCGATATATACAAGGAAGTAGTGTGACCAGGTTTCAATTTTTATCAAAAATTTTTGGTTTGTTACTGTGTTTAACGGCATTAGAGTGCGGCGCCGATATAAAAGATAAAACCCCTAGCGTTCGTTTCGCGGTTAACACCCCAGGCGCTGCCCCTTACTTATATTATGATAAGAACTCAAAACGCTATGAAGGCATAGTCGTCGATTTTTTTAACTCGGGTGAACTATCAAATCAGTTTCGTGTGGTTTATTTAGACTCGAATCGAACGAGAAGCGAAGATTTATTAAAGTCGTCATCGATAGATTTGTTCCTCTCTTCTGAAAGTTGGATAAGTAAACCGAACGACTTTTTGTTCAGCGAAGAGTTGATAATGCATGACAGCTATATCTACTCAACTTCAAATTTTGAAGGGCCATTTTTACCAGAGGAAAATTTATCCTCTAGTATTTGTACTAGATACGGCTTTACTTATCCCACTTTACAGCAGTTTTTTGAGAGAAAAGAAAACAATATTCAGAGGGTTGACTCAAGCAGTCAATTTACAATGGCTATGATGATGTCTAAAGGGCGTTGTGACTTTGCGATAATGAATGAACATAATGCGCGTGCTGTTATGTTTAATAAGACGTTTTGCTCTTCAGAATTCTATCAGTCACCCAACGTTGTTAGTCGGGCTCGTTTAGTGTTTGTTATTCGTTCTGATTTAAACTCCCTTAAAAATAAAATAGATACTGCACTGACGCATTTTGTCGAAAGCGGACAAAGGCAAAAGTCGCTAGAACGTCACTCAGGTGTTAACCATTTCCCAAAAGTTAAATGTCACGGTGCTCGGTGAAACCAGCATTCTATAAATCTCGCCAGTGATAATTTAGCAAAAGCTAACAGCGGTAAGCACTACTTGTGTCGATCGCCAACTTCTAAGACCAGTTTTGTTTTTTCCATTTCGTTGTATTGTGGTCTAATAGCGCGCTATATTAGGTAGCTGTTCTATTGTGTTACGCATTTTTTCTTTGTAATACAGTATGAAACTTAAAAATTTAATGTGTTGTTGACCTCAAGTATGAACAAACATTAATCGTCATGGTCGGCAAACAAAAACAAAGGATTCAATTTCCATGAGCTGGATTCAAAAAATTCTTCCTCGCACGCAAACATCAACCAAAGGTAATGTGCCAGAAGGTATCTGGACAAAGTGTGGTTCTTGCCAAGCTGTGCTGTATAAGAGCGAACTGGAAAAACTTCAGGAAGTTTGCCCTAAATGTGACCATCACATGCGTATTACGGCGCGCCGTCGCATTGATGCGTTCTTAGACGATGGCGATCGCGTTGAGTTAGGTGCAGAGCACGAGCCGCAAGACGTACTTAAGTTTAAAGATTCTAAACGCTACAAAGACCGTATTGTTGCTGCACAAAAGTCGACTAACGAAAAAGATGCGCTAGTGGTAATGCAGGGCAAGCTAAAAGGTATGCCGGTAGTGGTTGCGTGTTTTGAGTTTGCGTTTATGGGGGGCTCAATGGCATCAGTTGTAGGTGCTCGCTTCGTTGCTGCTGTTAATGCATGCTTAGAAAACGATATGCCGCTTATTTGTTTTAGTGCTAGTGGTGGTGCGCGTATGCAAGAAGCATTGATGTCGCTAATGCAAATGGCTAAAACATCTGCAGCGCTTGCTAAAATGAGTAAGAAAGGCCTGCCTTATATTAGTGTACTTACAGACCCTACAATGGGTGGTGTATCTGCAAGCTTGGCAATGCTTGGTGACATTAACGTAGCCGAGCCAAAAGCGCTTATCGGCTTCGCGGGTCCTCGGGTAATCGAGCAAACAGTGCGAGAAAAGCTGCCTGAAGGTTTCCAGCGCAGTGAATTCCTTGTTGAGAAAGGTGCAATTGATATGATTGTTGACCGCAGAGATATGCGTGATAGATTACACAGCCTGTTGGTTAAGTTGCATTATAAGAATTAGTGAATAACGAAAACAATCTAAATACTGGCTCAGCGCCACACGCAGAAAACGCCTCAGCGTCTTCATCTTCGCAAAAAAGCCTGAGCCAGTGGTTATCCTACCTAGAATCTATTCATCCTAGCGCCATCGATATGGGGCTAGACAGAGTGAAAGAAGTGGCCAATGCTATGGCACTTTCACTCAGCCAGTCTTTGGTTATTACTGTTGCAGGCACAAACGGTAAAGGCACAACGTGCCGCTTGCTTGAGCAGGCCATGCTTTCGCAAGGCAAAAGTGTTGCGGTATACAGTTCACCCCATTTAACCGACTATCGTGAACGCGTGCGTTACAACGGCGAATTACCGCCTGCCGATGAATTTGTAAATGCATTTGAGTTTGTTGAAAACGCGCGGAAAGACACAGGTGGTGAACCCATTACCTTAACTTACTTCGAGTTTGGTACGCTGGCTGCAATGAAAATGATGCAGTCATGGGCAGTCGATGTGGTTATTCTTGAAGTAGGCTTAGGCGGTCGTCTAGATGCCACCAATATTATTGACCCGAACCTTGCTGTTATTACAACTATCGATCTTGACCACCAAGATTGGCTTGGTAATACCCGCGAAAAAATTGCTCGGGAAAAAGCGGGCATTATGCGCAAAAACGGCAATGCAGTGGTTGGTGAGCTGTTTCCACCATCATCGCTTTACGATGTGGCTAACGAGCTACAAGCAAACGTAAGGTGGGCTACACAAGATTTCGAAACAGTAGTAGCAAGTGATTACAGTGAGTGGAGCTGGAAAGGGAAGAGCAATAGTTATACGTCGCTACCTTATCCTAAAATTCCACTTCAAAATGCGAGTACAGCGTTGGCCGCGCTGGAGCTACTAGATTTGCTGCCCGATGAGCATGTGGTCAGAGATATCATTGAGAACACCACCATGCCGGGGCGCCAGCAGACTATCAGTGATTCCCCGTTAGTAGTTGTAGACGTTGCCCATAATCCACAAGCGACGACAGCTATGCAAGATTGGCTAAACCGTTACGATGTAAGCCAAATGCGCGTTGTGGTGGGCATGCTAAAAGATAAGTCTATTGCAGAGACCTTAGCGCCACTGGCGACACTTAATGCCAAGTGGTACGCAGCGTCAACGAGTGGTCCTCGGGGCTGCAAGGCAGAAGTACTTGAAAATGCACTTGTTAATGCCGGCACAACCATAGAGAATATAGACACGTTTCAGGACGTGACCTCGGCATATCAGCGCGCGCTTGCAGATTATCAAACTGGTGAACTTATTCTCGTTTTTGGTTCTTTTGTTACCGTAGCAGACGTACTTGCTGAGCAAAACTAACACGCGCATTGTAGAGTAAAACCGTGTATTCAAGCAGGAGAGCACAGTGACATCGGCATTAAAGAATAGACTGGTGGGGACAATTATTGTAGTCGCCCTAGCGGTTATATTTTTACCAGACTTTCTTGATGGCAAAAAGCAAACGAACAGAGAGCCCTTTGTTTCTGTTCCAGCTAATCCGCCTAAAAAGCCCATCGTAGAGCCAGAATCTTTTCCATCAGAGCGCGTGGCGAAAGCTGCAGTGCCAGCGGTTGAAATTCAAGATGAAACGGCATTAGATGATGAGCCATTTTCTTCAGGCGCTGACGAAAATGCTACTTCGGACAGAGCCACTGCTGCAAAAGCGCCAGCGGTTAAAGCCTTTGAAGAAGAAGACAAGCTAGCGAGCCAAACGGTTGTAGACACAAAAGGTGATGCAGCCGACGATGATGCAGGTTGGGTTATTCAACTTGGCAGCTTCCGCCATGAGAAAAACGTGAAGGCACTGCTAGCTAAGCTAGAAAAGGCTGGGTATCGCGCATTTAGCCGCAAAATTCAAACCAGCTCTGGCCCGCTCAATAAAGTCTTTGTTGGCCCAGATTTAGACAAGAAAAAACTGGAATCAGCACTACCCCATTTAAAAGAGCTCACGAAACTTAAAGGTAAAGTGACCACGTTCAAAGTTGAGTAGGCCATATACATTTTATAATGAAACGCGCTTACTGAAAGGGGAGAAGGGATTGCATTACAGACTAGTAATATTTCTATCTTCTGTTAGAATGCGCGCCATCTCGCCAAAGGCTCGTTGCTTTACAATAAAAAGCAACATCAACGCAATAAAGAGACGATGAACTGGGTAGACTTTTCCATACTGGGTATCATTGCGGTATCTACCTTAATAAGCCTGATCAGAGGGTTTGTTAAAGAAGCCATCTCGCTAGTGGTGTGGTTTGCTGCACTCTTTATTTCAAGCAATTTCTACGCTGACCTCGCCGTTTATTTCACAGCCATTGACGACCCTTATTTAAAAAACGGTGCTGCAATTGCCGCATTGTTCGTCACCACGCTCGTTCTGGGCGGCATGATTAATTACGTTATTAGCCAGCTGGTTCAGGCAACGGGGTTGTCTGGCACAGATAGGGCTCTAGGTATAGTTTTTGGTGCACTGCGTGGCGTGCTTATAGTTAGCGCATTGCTCTTTTTTATGGACACCTTCACTGGCGCAGCCTCCTCAGATTGGTGGCGAGCATCGGTGCTCATTCCCGAGTTTGGTGTCATCATAGAGTGGTTTTTCAGCTATGTGAAAGACTCCTCCAGTTTCTTAAATCCCGCTTGAAATAGGTAACGCACATGTGTGGTATAGTCGGAATAGTTGGTAAAACGCCCGTAGCTCAGTCACTGTACGACGGTCTAACGGTTATTCAACACCGAGGACAGGATGCCGCAGGCATAATGACTATCGACCAAAATATGTTTAATTTGCGCAAGGCAAATGGTTTGGTTCGAGACGTGTTTCATACCCGCCATATGAAAAGGTTGTCTGGCAACATGGGCATTGGTCACGTTCGCTACCCAACCGCGGGTACATCAAGCTCTGCAGAAGCACAACCGTTTTATGTGAACTCGCCGTTTGGTATTGCTTTTGCTCACAACGGCAACCTCACCAACGCCCATGAGCTTCAGGAAGAAGTATTCCGCATTGCACGCCGCCATATCAACACCACCTCAGATTCAGAATTATTGCTTAACATTCTTGCTCATGAACTACAGCAAGTAGCGGGTTTGAGTGTAAGTGCGGAACACATTTTTGAAGTGGTAACGAAAGTTCATAAGAAAATTCGTGGTGCTTACGCAGTCGTTGCAGCCATTATCGGCCAAGGTATCGTCGCGTTTCGCGATCCGCACGGTATTCGCCCTCTAGCGCTAGGTAAGCGTATGAGCGAGTTAGGTGAGGAATGGATGGTGGCATCTGAAAGCGTGGCACTTGATGCCGTTGGCTTCCAGTTTGTACGTGATGTAATGCCAGGTGAAGCGGTATTCATTACCGAAGAAGGGCAACTGCACACCAGACAGTGCGCGGAAAACCCTGTTACCTCTCCGTGTATCTTTGAGTTTGTTTACTTTGCTCGTCCAGATAGCTTTATAGATGGCATTTCAGTTTATGCATCGCGTGTAAACATGGGCCGTAAGCTAGGTGAAAAAATTAAACGCGAATGGGCAGACCTAGATATCGACGTGGTTATTCCTATTCCTGAAACGTCGATGGATGTGGCGCTTCAAATCGCGAACACGCTTGAGTTGCCTTATCGCCAAGGCTTCGTTAAAAACCGTTATATTGGCCGTACTTTCATTATGCCTGGCCAAACCATGCGTAAAAAATCAGTACGTCGTAAGCTAAACGCAATCTCATCTGAGTTCAAAGGTAAGAGTGTACTACTTGTCGATGACTCGATCGTACGCGGGACTACATCAGGTCAAATCATTGAGATGGCGCGTGAGTCAGGGGCGAAGAAAGTATACTTTGCATCAGCTGCACCAGAAATTCGTTTCCCGAATGTGTACGGTATTGATATGCCATCGGCGAACGAACTGATTGCATATGGCCGTGAAATCGACCAAATTGCAGAACTAATTCAAGCTGATGGCCTCATTTTTCAAGACATTTCTGACTTGGTTGATGCCGTTCGCGAAGAGAACGTAACTATTCAGCGTTTCGAAACATCTGTGTTTGATGGCAACTACATTACTGCTGATATCGACCAAGAGTACTTGGAGCGAATTGACATGTCGCGCGGTGAAGCGTCAAGAAAAGCACCAGTGGTTCAGGCTGAACTTAGCAACCTTGATGTACATAACATTGATGCTGCTGATTAGCATCTTTGAAATACGCTGATAGTTAACAAGAAAAGCCGCTTTAAAGCGGCTTTTCAGTATCCAACTTGTATCGAACTGGAAACGCTAGTGCACGAACACTGGCCCGCCAGTTAACCCCCACACTAATACCGAACCTGTCATAAGGATAACAAGTAGCACTAGTCCGCATGTCACTACTGAACTTGAGTAAATAAACCCTTTATCTTCTGGCATATGCATCAAAATTGGCACACCAGAATAGAGCAGGTATACCGAATAGCTAATACCGACTAACAGCGCCGTCATCACCACCCAGAGTTCTGGGTAAAGACCTGCGAAGCCCACCATAAACAATGGTGTAGCCGTGTAGGCCGCAAGTTCCAGAGACTGCGTATAAGTTGGCGTCGCATCAAACGCTTTAGCCAACTCATGAATAAGTACAGCCAATGCGACCACGCCTGCAATTAAGCCAAAATACATGCCTATACCCATCATAATTGCGGTATTTTCGCTGAGGCGAATTATGTCACCTGCGCCGATACTCCAGCCAGTATGGGCACTGGAATAATAGGCTACGAGTGATGGAATGAGAGATATAAAAGCGATATGGGTAAGCGCGTAAAAATAGGTTTCGTGTTTGGTATCAATGGTTTGCCACTCTTCTTTTGGATGAGTGTAAATACCAATTAAATGATTCAAAATCATAGAGTTCTGCCTTGTTCACCAACGTTATTATTTTAAAAAATATTGTTGTGAGGCAGGGAGAACACACGGATTAACCGTAAAACCAAGGGAACACAAACACAGCGCAAAGCGCTAAACACTGCCGTTAACAATATGTTTACAAATTAAGTGTGCAGCAGAATTACTAAGCCGTCAATATAAATTGATTAATTTATAAACGGATGCAAAGCGTTAACTTAAGCGTGGTGCACCTGAGTGGAAACGCAATTCGTCATCGTCGCTTTCAATCAGTGATCTTTCCACGTCTCCGAAGTGGGCAACGCGCTCAGAAATATCGGTTTTAGCGATTTGCCCAGCCAGCGTTAGGTAGTCTTCAAAGTGTCTGGCCTCAGAGCGCAACAGCGACACATAGAACTTGCTTAAATCTTCGGAAACATACGGCGCAAGTTTGGCAAAGCGTTCACAAGATCGCGCTTCAATGTAGGCACCACAAATGAGCTTGTCGACAAGCTTTTCAGGTTCGTAAGTGCGTACGTGACGCAATAAGCCATTGGCGTAACGACTGGATGTCACCGATTTATATTCAAAGCCTAACTCGTGCATAATTTCTAGTACTTGGTAAAAATGATGAAGCTCTTCTTTAATCAGCATGACCATTTTATCTAGCATGTCTTTTTTAAAGGGGTCTAGCCCTTCAGTGTTAAACACATTTTTGGATAGATGCTTAGTATTAAGCGATTGCCAATTGCCCTCGTGGCGGTAGGTGAAGTCTTCGTAAGGCTTCAACCAGCCTAGTAGTACCTTACTGGTTTCCTCATCGGCCACATAGCGGCGAAGTAGGTACATAGCCGACTGTGCGGCTTTAAGCTCGCAAATTAGGTGGTCGGTAAGGATAACGCGAAGATTTTCTTCTTTCTGCGCTTCATCTATCCACGATTGTGGTGTCTCGCAATGTAAAAAAGCATTGACTGGTGAAAGTAGAGACGTGACTTCAGAAGTGGATATTACAGACATGTTGAAACTCAATTTTAAGTGCTACGGTATTTCAATTACATTTGAATTTGACTACTGCTGCCGCTAGTCTCGGCAGTATTAAATAGTGGGCGTTCCAATTCGGTGTGCTGAATTGAGCGCCAATTTTACTTGATACCTACAAGCCCTTACAACTTAAATCGAGGCCAATGTTTTAAAGAATGAATTACCTAGCCCACCTTTTTCTCGCTCGTCCAACCGCCGATTCTCATTTCGGCAATTTACTCGGTGATTTTAGGCGAGGTGTTGATATAGGCAGGTTTGGCAGTGCGGTTCAGCTTGGCCTTAAAAATCACTATGAAGTCGATAGGTTCACTGATAGCCACCCTCGTGTTTTTGCGGCTAAGTCGTTGTTTGATAGAAGTCGTCGACGCTTTGCACCTGTGGCGCTGGATATCTATTTCGATCACTTACTAATTAAACACTGGGCGTTGTTTACAACACAGAATTTTGACGACTTCAGGGAGCAGAGTTTCGCATTGTTAGAACAGCGATTGCCCACTATGCCAAGAACCATGCAGCACAGTGTAGGGCACATGATAACCCACGACTGGTTTGAGGATTATGCAAAAGAAGAGGGCATTGCCAAGGCGATTGAAGTTGTCGCGAAGCGTATTCGATTCGCTAACACATTTCATCATGCCGTAAAGGATATAATCGCAAACCAAGGTGAAATAGAAGAAGTGTTCCTGGATTTTTTCCCCGACCTCATCACACATATAAGAAGCAATGGCCCTGAGAATTTAGATAAGACTTAACGCTTATTACTGAAATGTATCGAAGAAATTGGTGGTTTTGTCTTTCATTGCTAAGCTGGGAGATAAACAGCGATATAGTCTAAATATGCTACGTTAACGGTGTACGACGTTCACTGATTAGCGGGTACTATGAGCAAAAAACGTCAAAATCTAACGACAAATAAAGATAATAATGATGAATATTAAAGCCGTAACTCGACTTACATTGCCCTTGTCACTCAGGCAGTGTCGTAAAAATCGTAATCACTTCCCTTATTTTACATTGCTACGTAGATCATTGGCATTGGTAACAACCGCCATGATTGCTTTTATTGGTTTAACTGCTAGTGCGTTGGCACAACAAGATGGTGTAGCTTCACATGCACGCGCAATAGAGATTGATAGCAATGTCGTCACAGAGCACGAAACTAAAATCCTAGGCAAGCGCGTAAAATACAGTGCGACCACGGGTACTCAACCGGTTTGGAACAGTAAAGACGAAGCGGTTGCTACCTTATTCTACACGTACTATCAGCGTACTGACGTTAAAGAGAATACGGAGCGTCCGCTTATTATTTCTTTTAATGGTGGCCCTGGATCTGCCTCTGTATGGATGCACGTAGCGTACACGGGCCCTCGTATTCTTAATATTGATGATGAGGGTTATCCTCTTCAGCCTTATGGTGTTCAAACTAACCCTTATTCCATTTTAGATGTGGCAGACATCGTATTTGTAAACCCGGTAAACACAGGGTACAGCCGTGTACTGCCTAAAGCTGATGGCAGCATGCCGTCGCAAGACGAACAACAAAAAATGTTCTTTGGTGTAAACGCCGATATTAGCTATTTGGCAGACTGGGTAAATACTTTCGTAACGCGCAATAACCGTTGGCGCTCACCTAAATACCTTATTGGTGAAAGTTACGGTACGACGCGTGTTTCCGGGCTTGCACTAGAGCTGCAGAACCGCCAATGGATGTACCTAAACGGCGTAGTGCTTGTATCGCCAACTGATATTGGTATAGAGCGCGACGGGCCGGTAAAAGCCGCTAATCGACTGCCTTACTTTGCCGCCGCTGCCTGGTATCACAATAAACTTGAACCCGCGTTGCAAAACAAAGATCTCACTGAGCTATTGCCTGAAGTTGAAGACTTCACCATTAATACACTTATTCCTGCTCTGGCCAAAGGTGGTTTCATTGGTGAAACGGAAAAGCGCGATGTGTTAAAGCAAATGGCGCGCTATTCTGGGTTAAGTGAAGCGGCTATTGCGCAAAATAACTTAGACGTGAGTACTGCATTTTTCTGGAAAGACTTACTGCGAGAAGAAGGGAAGACGCTAGGTCGTTTAGACAGCCGCTATTTGGGCATAGACGCTAAGCAAAGCGGCGACCGCCCTGACTACTGGGCGGAGCTTACTTCGTGGCTTCATTCGTTCACACCTGCCATTAATTACTATTTGCGTGAAGAGTTGAACTACAAAACCGATATTAAATACAACATGTTTGGAAACGTGCACCCTTGGGATAGAAGTAATAATCAAACGGGCGAGAACTTGCGATTGGCTATGGCGCAAAATCCGTATCTAAACGTGATGATTCAAGCTGGCTATTATGATGGTGCAACTAATTACTTTGATGCCAAATACACCATGTGGCAGCTTGATCAAAGTGGCAACCTAAAAGACCGCCTAAGCTTTAAAGGGTATCGTAGCGGCCACATGATGTACCTGCGTCGCGACGACTTAAAACAGTCCAACCAAGACCTACGTGAATTTATCAAAGAAAGCACGCCAAGCAGGGGGGCACCTGCAATGTACCAGCGATAGCGAGAAGTTAATTGTACTTTGAATCAAGTGCACCTGCTTTTTCGAGCTGCGCTAAACATTCAGCGCAGCGCTCTTTCAACATATCTCTTAATAGCCTAACAGCTGGCGTAATTGACTGGCGGCTTGGGCATATCAGCCAAAGCTGAGTGGGTTTTGGATGGTAGCCAGGTATCAAGGTTACCAAGCGGCCATTTAGAATATCGTCGCAGGTATCTAAACTTGACTTCACGGCTACGCCTTTACCTGCCACAGCCCATCGCCTGACTATTTCGCCATCATTTGCTGTTCTGTTTCCCTGCATCTTTATCTTCAAAGGTCTACCCTCGTACTCAAACTCCCATTCGTTATAAACCTTGTCGTAGAGTTGATAAAACAGGCCGTTGTGATCCTGTAAATCGTCGAAGTTTTTAGGTGCACCGTTAGTGTTGATGTAAGACGGAGAGGCAACAAGTAAGCGTGGCACATCACATATTTTGAAGCCGTAAACGCTAGCGTCATCGGGCGAGCCGTAACGCAAGGCTAAGTCGATAGGGTCGCGGTAGAAATCAATGTTACTGTCATTCAAATTGAGTTTTACGCTCACTTTCTCGTGCTTATCCATAAAATCATCAAGCCAAGGGGCAATGACATTACGGCCCAGGTCAGACGATAAACCCAAACGTAATTCCCCTTCGATCACGCCTGTATCGCCTTTTAAGTTCTGCTTGGCATTAGCTAGCATTGACATGGCTTCTTGGCACGTTGGTAAAAAGCGTTCTCCGGCAGAAGAAAGCCTTAGTGAGCGAGTTGTTCGAACAAACAATTCTGCGCCAAGCGTTTGTTCAACGCGTTTCACGGCCGCACTTGCTGTTGCTGTTCGCATATTCAAATGGGTTGCTGCTGCGGTAATGTTTCTAAATTCAGCAACTTTTATTACTACATTCAAGTCATCAAGAAGCATAATATTCAAATAATATTTGATAATGTTTCTTGTATTGTGCTGTTTATCGAAATTTAATCAAGAGTATTATGAGCATAATACTTTAAAGGAGGAACGAATGATGAAAGCTATTGGCTATACTCACTCACTTGATATTAATGAGCCTAATGCGTTGGTTGACTTGGAAATTGATAAGCCGAGTGCAACGGGTCGTGATTTGCTGGTAAAAATAAGCGCCATAGCGGTTAACCCTGTCGACTACAAAATCCGTCAGCGAGTAAACCCTGAGGGTGGCGAATCTAAAATACTTGGCTGGGATGCAGTAGGCGAGGTAGTTGATATTGGCTCGGACGTTACCAAATTTGCAGTTGGAGACAGAGTTTATTACGCAGGCGATCTTACTAGACCAGGCTCAAACGCAGAGTTTCAATTAGTAGATGAGCGTATTGTCGGTAAAGCGCCTAAGTCTCTGTCAGACAGCGATGCAGCGGCACTTCCGCTTACTACTATTACCGCTTATGAGCTGTTGTTCGATCATCTCGAATTAAAACAGCAAAGTGAAAAAAGCGAAGAAGTTGTACTTGTTGTCGGTGCAGCCGGTGGAGTGGGGTCGATTATGTTGCAACTGCTTAAAACCCTAACAGGGGCGACCGTCATCGCTACCGCATCGCGTGAAAGCTCAAAAAATTGGGTACAGGAATTAGGCGCGGATTATGTCGTCGACCACAGTCAACCTATGGCTGAGCAAATAAAGGCATTAAACGTTGGTGAAGTAACGCACGTGGCAAGTTTAAATAATACCCACCAATATATTGATACCTATGTGGAAGTCATGAAGCCAAAGGGAAAATTAGCGCTCATTGATGACCCAGAAAGTTTAGATGTGGCAAAACTTAAACAAAAGAGCCTATCACTTCATTGGGAGTTTATGTTTACTCGTTCAATGTTTGAAACTGACGATATGGCTGAGCAAAGTCGTCTGCTTTCTCACGTGGCGTCGCTTATTGACGAGGGTAAAATTAAAACGACGGTAGGTAAGCATTTGGGGAAAATCAATGCCGCAAACTTAATAGAGGCGCATAAGTCACTAGAGCAAGGTAGCGCCATTGGTAAGTTTGTACTAGAGGGCTTTTAACTTAATCAGATAAACTCGCAGGCAGCATAACAATGCTACCTGCGGGTGTGAATTTTTCGTACTGCTCTGACATAGAAAACGACACAGAACCTAGTTTTGTACCTTTACTAAAGTACGGCCAGAAATCTGCCCCTTCAATATTGCGTCAATTTTGTCATCAACCTCGCTAAGGGTGACTTCTTCTGTCAGGTCATCAAGGCATTCTAGCTTCCATTCATTGGCAAGTTTATCCCACAGCCTTTCCCTTGGCGGCATTGGGCACTGAACCGAATCGATGCCAAGTAAAGACACACCTCTTAAGATAAATGGAAATACGCTAACGTTGAGGTCGGCAGAAGCAGTAAGGCCGCAGCATGTCACTGTGCCACCGTATTGTGTTGCTTTTACAGCTTGTGCTAAATATTCTCCGCCTACGGTATCAACAGCGCCCGCGTATTGCTCTTTTAAGATAGGGCGTTCTTTACTTTCTAACAGTTCGTCGCGAGTTATTACTTTGCTTACGCCAAGGTTTTTCAAGAATGACTCATGCTCTTTTTTGCCAGTACATGCCACAACTGAATAGCCAGCTTTAGCGAGCAGGGCGATAGCGACAGAGCCGACACCACCGGTGGCGCCAGTGACTAAAATATCACCCTTTTCAGGCGTTACACCATTTTCGACTAGACCTTGCACCGATAGACCAGCAGTAAATCCTGCAGTGCCAATGACCATCGCTTCCCTTAACGTGAGGCCATCTGGTTTTGCTAACGCCCAATCACTGGGAATCCGAATGTACTCGCCAAAGCCGCCGGCTGTATTCATGCCAAGGTCATAGCCTGTCACTATAACTTCATCCCCTTTTTTAAAACGGTTGTCATCACATGACACCACGGTGCCTGCTGCATCAATGCCGGGAGTATGAGGGAAATTTCTGCTTACTCCAGGATTGCCGGTAGCAGACAGCGCATCTTTATAGTTAAGCGATGAATAATGAACATGAATGAGTAGTGTGCCGTCAGGCAGGTCGTCAAGTGAGCGCTGCGTTACCTTACGCGTGAACGATTTATCTTCCTGTTTTTCTACAAGCAAAGCGTTGAACGTTGTCATTCCTGTCTCCATAAGTCGAAAATTACGCTTTCCATTGTGACGTTATAGAAACTTTGCGCAAGTATGCACTTTTTAGTACGGTAGTACCCTAAAAGATACTATTAGCGCTGTGGTCGGTGTAGTGAGTATTTGTATGCGTTTGCCCGAACAGACTGATACTCATGGATCGTTATTGAAAAAGTAATTAAGAGAGAGAGCATGACGGTAAATTTAAAAAGTGTTGAGGATATAGAAAGAGAAGTATCGTCAGACAATAAAAGCAACGATACCTCTAAAAGTGAAAATAAAGGCTGTAGTCAGGCTCTCGGAGAAAATGCAGGCGATCCAAATCAATACATCTGCGGAGTTGCTGTGTCGCTTGAAATTATAGGCGGCAAGTGGAAAGGCGTGATTTTATGGCACCTTTGTCATAAAACGCTACGCTTTAGTCAGTTGCGTAGGAGATTGCAGGGCGTTACGCAAAAAATGCTTACACAGCAGTTAAGAGAGTTAGAACGCGATGGGTTAGTTAACCGGAAAGTGTATGCTGAAGTGCCACCTCGTGTTGAATATTCTTTGACTGATTTAGGCCGTACGCTAGAGCCCACTTTACGGCAACTTTGTGAATGGGGCAGAGCATACAATGACGACTTTAGGTAGTCGAGACGATATTCATTTGAAGTAGCGCTTAACACGCGCCAAGCGCTACTTCTTGCTGTAAGGATTTTAATCTAAAACTTTAAACAGTCGGATATTAAGCTAGCAATGAGCCAATAGACAATACACTTTCTTCACCATTGGTTACTGTGGTGACGGTCGCATCCATTGCGCTGAAGTTAACGTTTAATGAAGCGGTATCGCTATCTTTTTTCCAAAAAAGAACCAGTTCGTCATTGTTGTAATTTACGTCAAACTCGCCATTGAATGCATCGCTTTCGTTTCTAAGTGAGATAAGTTTCATTAAGCCTTTGACCACCGGCTTTTCAACGGCCTGTTCAACCATAGACGTTGTTAAATAAGGGCGGTTAATATCACGGCCAACATTAGTCCGAGCAAGCAATTCCATATCATTGTGTGCAGCAAGCATACCGCCATAGTAGACTTGGGGAATACCAGGGCTAAAGAACTGAATAGCACGAGCAACCAAGTAGGCGAAATCATCCTTACCCAATGCATCGTAATATGTACAGTTAACTTGATACAGGTCTACATTGTTTGCCGCGGCTCCTGTAGCTTTTTTAGATTCACCGTTAGAGTTCACATGAATTTGTTCAACTAGCGCGTTGATGGCGTCTGCATTAAGAAGACCAGGCTTGTCACCACTTGCGCCCACATCAACAATACCAATGCCATCATGGGTATCTAATACGGTAAAACAGTTACGAGGCGAGATAGAAAGCCAGTATGCCAGTGCTTCTGCGTTTTTAGTAAATAATGTATGTAGTACAAGCGGCGGTAAAGCAAAATCATAAACACTGTCGCAACGCGCAGCAATATCGATCTGTGTTTGATAGTGACTATGTATCTCTACTAGGCACTGCATGCCCATACCACGCGCGCGATTAGAAAGTTCTTCAATAAACTCAAAGGTTTCTTCAAGCATGAAGCAGTTTGAGCCTGCGCGTTTAATGGCATAGCCTGCCGCGTCTAAGCGAATAAGATCAACGTTGCTTTCCGTAAACGACGTAAGAATGGAAGAAAGGTATTCTTGGCCTAATTGCGACTCAACATCAATATCAATCTGATTAGAGGTAAAGGTAGTCCAGAACGGCACAGTTTCTGGTTTATCAGTTGCAGTACCTACTTCATATTCGCTGAAAAATGGCGTCGGACGAGGGCGGAAGACTCGTGCTATTTGTTCGTCGATTTGCGCTTGGTCATTACCCTTAAAAATGTCTTCCTTGGTTAAAAACAATGGCCAGTAATTCGATTCGCGTCCGTTTTCTAACACGTCTTTAAATGCTTCGCTTTGCCCTGACATGTGGTTAACGATGAGGTCGGCCATAATATCTACCGATTCGCCAAGCTTTTTGATGTTGTTCCAGTCGCCTAGTCGCTCATCTACTGCTGTATGATCGATTGGGTCGAAACCCGCATCTTCGCCATCGTATGGATAGTAAAAGGGTAAAACGTGAACGCCAGTGAACAGTCCGTTCAATGGACCTTCGAGTATCGCTGTCATGCTCTCGATGTTGCCATCGCCCAGTCGATCTGCATAGGTAATGAGTTGAACGCCATTGCGTATAGACATGATAATTCTCCAAAATTCAGCATGTGCTAGCTCGTACTTCTTCTGTGTTTCGCGAGCACGCATTACTACAAATTAAGCACTACCAGTCTGATAGGTTCATAGTTAACTATGTAACGGGTTTAGCTTAATTCTTAATCTTTTACCGTGGACTCATAAAGTTTGATTAAACATCACGATAAACTTAAAACTTAATCGATTAAGTTAAGATAGCAGCAGACAGCGAATTTGTAAATGAGAAGTTTCAAAAATGAGACAGGAAAATCTTATCCCAAAGGGGAGTTAATGTCGATTTTGCATTTGAGCAACTTATTGATGGTTAGCCTTTCAAAGACAAAGCCCAGTCTACGGTGGTTGTGAACATTGTGAGTTTTGAAGAAAAGCATTGGCACAAGTGTTAAGCGCTACTGTTTGATGTGTTGCTGTTGTTGACTTCCTCTAACTCTCGTTTTGCTTCTTTCCATTTAGCAAGCTTTTCATAGTATACATCCCAAATACAAGGGCAGCACGAACCCCCGCCGCAACAGTCGTCTCTTAATGGTTTTTCCGGCTCTTCTGGTAACGAGTCCATGGAATTTATCCTTACCTTTTTTCTAAGAATATGCAGCGCGCTAAGAATATTGGCAATAATTAACGATACCTAGAAGCGATTAGAATTGAAACTGCCAAATCAGATCTTACTCGCAAAAACGAGGCAAAACAAAAAGCCCTGTTGAATAACAGGGCTTGGGATATCTATATATCTTAGTTTACTAACAGGCCCTTGTAACTAATTACTCAGCAGGGTTCTCTTCTTGCACTTTTTGACCATTTAGGTTTTCTGGTGCAGTTACAACGGGCTTAGGCTTAACTGCACCGGCTTTAGCCAGTATATCGCTGTTGCCGGTAACCAAGTCTGCTAAAGAGCCTTTGTCGGCATCAACTAAACCTACTTCCCGCAGCATAGAGTCTACCAGAGGGGCGTTAGCACGATAATTTAGCGCTGCCTGTGTTACTTGCTCAGCCAAGCCGTTGCCCGAGGTTGCAAGGGTATGTTCACCAGTAGTGCCGCTACCTTGACCGTATCCTTGAAGAATTTTAATACCTTCAATGTTTTCCAGAGGCTTAACCGCTTGCTCAACAAGTTCAGGTAGAATCTTAAGCATCGCAAGGGCTTTTTGTAGCTCAATTTGTTCGGTCTTAAGCGTATTCTCAGCTTCGTAAAGGGCTTGTTTACCCTGCGCTTCAACGGCAAGCACTTTCTCGTCAGCGTCGGCTTGCAGCATTTTAGCATCGGCTGCAGCTTTGGCTTCCGTAAGAATAGCGGCAGCAGAGTTTTCAGCCGCTTCTTTCTTAGCCTGTGCTTCAACGGTAATGCCCACTGCCTCACGTTCAGCCTCTTTTCGCGCATCAATAACTTCAATTTGCTTCTTACGTTCAGCTTCTGCTACCGATTTAGCGGTAAGCACTGCTTCTTCTTTTTCCACTTTTTGCTTTTCAGCTTCCGCGGCTTTAGCGCGTGCTGCAGACTCTTCTTCCGACTTAGTAGCAACAGCAATTTGTTTAACTTGCTCTGAAACCTCAACTTCTTGCTGCTGGCGAATACGTGCTTGTTCTAGCGCCTGGCGCTTGGCGATTTCTTGGGTTTCTATTTCACGAGATTTCTCAATTTCAGCTGCTTCAATAGCGCGGTTTTTAGCAATTTCTGCTTCGCGCTCTTCTCGTTCTTTCATTTCGCGCTGTTTAGCAATTTCAGCTTTTTGCTCTTGGCGTTTAAAAGCAAGTACCTGCTCTTGCGCAAGGCGGGCCTCTTCTTCATCGCGCTTTACGTCTAAAGATTGTTTTTCAGCGGCTAGGTTACGCTGCTCAATGAAAATACGGTTTTCTTGTTGGATGTCGTTAGTTTCTTTGCGTTTTTCTTCAATGATTTTGGTCAGGCGAGCGCGACCTTCGGCGTCAAATGCATTGTTTTCGTTAAAGAACTGCAGATCTGTTTGGTCGAACCCGGTTAAGCTTACCGATTCAAGTTCTAAACCGTTCTTCTCAAGGTCGTTAGCTACACTCTGCTGAACTTTTTGTACAAAATCAGCGCGCTGTTCGTGCATTTCCGTCATGCTCATTTCAGCAGCTACGGCACGTAGTACGTCAACAAACTTCGACTCCATTAATTTTTTAACTTCTTCAGCGCGGGTGGTGCGAGTACCTAGCGTTTGCGCAGCCATTGAAATGCCATTAGCATTTGGCGCTACACGTAAATAGAAGTCGGCTTTTACGTCCACACGCATGCGGTCTTTGGTAATAAGCGCGTCTTTTTGAATTTTCTCCACTTCTATACGAAGGGTATTCATGTTCACCGGAATAATTTCGTGAACAACAGGAAGAACCAAAGCGCCGCCGTCCTTGATCACTTTCTCGCCACCTAGACCGGTTCTTACGAACGCCGTTTCTTTAGTAGCGCGTGTGTAGAGTTTAGCGAATATAAGGCCAATAACGATAAGCCCTACAACGATAGCACCGGCAATAAAGAGTATTGACGGCAAGCTAGATGGTTGGAATGTATCCATACTTTTATCTCTTTTAGGTTATAAGTAGCGGGTTGCTAACCAGCTGTGTTGGTTTTTTTGAACTAAAATGACGCGCTCTCCCTGTGCGAACAATTCTTCATCTTCGAATGGTTCAACTAACACAAAATGAGGCTGAGAATAATGGTCGGTAAACTTAGCTTCTGCCGGATTGCCTCGGCTTGCTTTTCCAATGGTGATTTCGGCTACTGAGCCTATAAAATCCTCGCTGTTCACCGCACTAGACTCTACACTAGGCAATACGCCTGCAATAATCTTTACAGTTTTTGCTGTAACCAGTAACCCAATAAAAAAGGCGAGGGGAACAGATAAGAGCGCAGGTAGCGTAAAGCTGAATACACTTGCTGTTATGCCATTCATAATTAGGCCAACAAGGCCGAATATTGTAAGCAATACAATTAAGTAAATTAAAAAGGGGACTTTATTGATATTTAGCCAGTTAGCAAACGAGGTATTGAGAAATCCATCGCCATCTAACTCTGCAAAGTCATCGCCAAGCCCTAAAAGGCTTGCGCCAAAGATTGTACTTACAAGCTCTAAGATAAAAACGAAAAATACGGCTATAAGCGCAATGCTAAACCAGAAATTTGCAGGGGAAAGAAGAACATCTGTCATTTACACCGTCCATGATGACTAACTTGCTTTTATTCTTTATACCACAGAACAAAAATTAAGCCAGTGCGTAACACATGTACTTTGGGCTAGTTTGTAAGAAATCATGTTCGGTGTAACGTTAGCGTTGATTCGTGCGAAAGACTGCTATTTACTAAAGTTATGTTGCTGCAGCATCACGTCGTTTTCTGAAACCTTTAAAACGCTACCTTGATCGTACCAATCACCCAGTACAATCCGCGTGGCAGGTTTGCCATTAGCTTCAAGGCTGTGAATGTTTGGTCTATGTGTATGGCCGTGGATCATGCGTTGCACGCCCCATTTTTCCATTACTTTCACCACTTCTTCAGGGGTAACATCCATAATGTCTGGTTTGAGGTTTTGTTGCTTAGCCTTACTTTCCTTACGGCCATTATCGGCTACGCGTTGGCGATACCATAAAGGTAGGGCAAGCATTAAACGAGGCCACCACCAACCACGAGATTTCTTGCGAAACTTCTGATAGGCAACATCACGAGTACATAACTCGTCACCGTGGGTCAGCAGGGTAGGTGTGCCGTACAAGTCTATGACCTCTTGTTCGTTTAACAGGGTCATGCCTGCTTTTGATAGCCACTTTTCTCGTATAGCGAAATCGCGATTGCCGTGTATAAAGTAAATGGGGCAGTGCTGACTCACTTCTTTAAAGGCTGTCGCTATAGCAGTATTAAACGGGGTAACATTGTCGTCGCCAATCCACACTTCAAATAAGTCACCAAGAACATATAGTGCATCAGCATTAATCGCGTCTTCTTTTAAGAAGCGCATTAAGCATTCTGTAATATCAGAACGGTCTGCACTTAGGTGTAAATCAGCAATGAAGTAGGTGAACGACATAAATCTTCTTAAGTGTGGTCTAAAAAGCCGCGTTAACGTTCACGCGGCTTTAATGTAACTAAAGGCTTGTTTTGAACAGCATGCCAGCCAAGCCAAAATTTAGTCAGGTGTTGTAATAATAATCTAAGCAGTTACTTATGCTACAACTGCTTTTTCAATAATAACTGGCTCAACAGGTACATCCTGATGGTAGCCGTTGTTACCGGTTTTAACCGCTTTGATCTTCTCTACCACGTCCATACCTTCAACCACTTTACCAAACGCGCAGTAGCCCCAACCGTTTACTGACTTACTAGTGTGGTTAAGGAAGTCGTTGTTGTTCACGTTAATAAAGAATTGTGCGGTAGCTGAGTGTGGGTCTTGAGTACGCGCCATCGCGATTGTACCTACTTCATTCGCAACACCGTTGTCAGCTTCGTTTTCGATAGGCTCTTTAGTATCTTTCTGTTCCATATCAGGTGTAAAACCGCCACCTTGAACCATGAAATTGTTAATTACACGGTGAAAGATTGTGTTGTCGAAAAAGCCGTCTTCTACATAAGAAAGGAAGTTAGCTACTGTTTTAGGTGCTTTATCTTCAAAAAGCTCTAGGGTGATGTCACCGAAATTTGTTTTTAACGTAACCATTGTGGTTTGTCCTGTGTGTTAGCGTATATGTAAAGTGGGGGCATTTTAGCGCAAAACAGGTAGCTAGCGCAAAGAGCGGGTATGGCAAATAACAGCAATATCGCTGCAAATGGCTTGTACCATTTAAATCGTGACAGTGCTAAACTTTGCGCCCCAAAATTATGACAAATAGGAAATATAGACATGCTACATCTTTACAATACCCGAACCCGTGAAAAAGCGAAGTTTGTTCCGCTTCAAGAAGGGAAAGTGGGTTTGTATGTGTGTGGTATTACCGTTTATGACCTTAGTCACATGGGGCATGCCCGTACCTACCTAAGTTTCGACGTTTTGGTACGTTACATGCGACACCTTGGTTTAGATGTGAAGTACGTACGTAACATCACGGATATCGACGATAAAATTATTGCTCGTGCCAATGAAAACGGCGAAAGCTTTGAAGCGCTGACTGCACGCACTATCGCTATGATGCACGAAGACTTTGCGGCGATTAACTTACTAGAGCCAGACGTAGAGCCAACAGTAAGTGGCCACATGGACGAGATCATTGAAATTATCCAACGTCTTATGGACAAAGGCTATGCCTATCAAGCTAAAAGCGGCGATGTGCTATTTGACGTAAGCAAGTATGAAGACTACGGCAAGCTAAGCAAGCAAGACCTAGATCAGCTTAAAGCCGGTGCCCGGGTTGAAGTAGCGGCAGGTAAAGACGACCCGCTAGATTTCGTATTGTGGAAAACCACCAAGCCGGGTGAGCCAGCGTGGCAGTCGCCATGGGGCGAGGGGCGTCCGGGCTGGCACATTGAGTGTTCAGCGATGAACCACAAGCACCTTGGCGCCCACTTTGACATTCATGGCGGTGGCTCAGATTTAACCTTCCCACACCACGAAAATGAAGTAGCTCAATCGTGCTGCGCGTATGACACACCTTATGTAAACGTGTGGATGCACGCGGGTATGGTTCAAGTTAATGATGAAAAGATGTCTAAGTCGTTAGGTAACTTCTTTACCTTACGCGATGTGCTTAAAGAGCATGACTCAGAAACCTTGCGTTTCTTTTTAATGTCGGCGCATTATCGTAGTCAGTTAAGCTACTCGCAAGACAACATCACTCAAGCAAAAGCTGCGCTAGAGCGTTTGTATACTGCGCTGCGTGGTGTAACAGTAGACGAGAGCACGGACCTTAGCTACGGTGGTTATTTAGCGCGTTTCGAAGCGGCTATGGATGACGACCTAAACGTACCTGAAGCCTTTTCGGTGTTGTTCGATGTGGCACGTGAGCTTAACCGTCAGAAAGACAACGCTGAAGAAGCGGGTAAACTAGCAGCGGTTCTTAAAGGCCTTGGTGCAATTTTGGGTATGCTTCAAAGCGACCCAGACACCTTCTTGAAAGGCGGTGAAGGCAATGACGACGAAGCGGCCGAAATTGAAGCCTTGATTAAACAGCGCAACGATGCCCGGGCTGCGAAAGACTGGGCGGCAGCAGACGCTGCACGTGATGCACTAAATGCAAAAGGCGTAGTGCTGGAAGATGGCCCAAGCGGTACGACTTGGCGAAAAGCCTAATTAGCTGCCTGTACTATTTGACAGAATGAAAGCCCGCAATTTTGCGGGCTTTCTTATTTGGCACAGCCATCTCTTAAATTTCGGGCTTGCCAGTGGGAATGGCCGACTCTTTTTCAGTCAGATGTGACTTCCAACGCTGCTGTGCAACGTGAGCTTTTACAAGTTCTAAGCATTCATTTACAACGTTAAGTACTTCTTTATCAAGTGCATCGGCGGTAGGGGTATAGTCGTGCATACCGACTGAAATGAAATGGTCGATGCGCTCTGCGTCTAAGTCGCTTAACAGATTAACTAACGATGTGGTCACGATATCGGTGACTGACTCTTCTAATGTATTTTCAATGGTTTTGCCGATAACAGGCAGGTAATGCAGGGAAGAAACTTGTGCATTACTTCTCACCGCTTTGCCTACGCTTTTGCGCACGTGCTCTCGTATCACCTCGCCGTGCTCTTCGCTTTGAATTGACTGGCCTAAATGGTTGATAACGCCAGCCATCCACTGCGTTATCACTGGGCGACGGGGGGCAAGTACTTGTGCGTTGATATCGTCTAATAAAGGCGAGCCAGCTGAAATATCTTTTTGCGCATCGCTGAGCACTTTTACAACAATCCGGTCGCTTAATTCTTCAACAAATACATCATAGTAAAACGCAAAAAAGCGAAAGACTGCGGTTTGGTTCAAGTCGATGATTTCGAATTTATGCAGGCGGTGCAAAATAGAAAATATGCGCAAGAAACGAAATAGGCGGGTAGGTCCAGTAGGGATAAGGCCTATGATGTCGTACCAATGCAAAAACGGAAAAAAGTACCAGCGTAAGTGTTCTTTACGCACAATGGCTACACCCCACCGGAAGCAAAATTCGCTGAAGAAAATAGCGATAAACACCAAGTCGACCAACAGAAAGTTGTTGTGAACGGGATCGTAAGCACTAAGAAAAGCGGGAAAATACGTGCCCAATAGACCATAGACAAAGTCGGTGGCGTATAAGGCATCGAAAATGAGCCATGTTAGGTTCACAAAAAGTATACCTAACATGACTAAATCTAAGATTAACCAAGGCGTTTCATGACTGTTTCGCAAATTTTCTCGGTTAATTCTTAGCATTTCCTTATCCTGTATTCTGACTTAAAGCGTAACGTAAATGCGGTTTGGCATGAACAGTATTGAACTTTAAGTACTAAAGGTTAGCTTGATGCGTTCAACCTTGTTACGTCTACATAAAGTTTTAGCTTCTGACCAGGTTGTAGATAGCGCTTGGTATTAAGTGAATTCCACTTGCCTATGTCGCTTACTCTAACATTGAACTTGCTGGCGATACGAGACAACGAATCGCCATTTCTTACTGTGTAGGTCACTTTTTTGGTAACACCGTCTTGCGCTTTACCTTCCTGCCAGATAACTAAGGTCTTGCCCGGGTGAAGCATATCGCCAGGGGCCATACCGTTCCATTTAGCTAACTGCTTAGTGCCTATATTGTACTTACGGGCAATATCCCAAAGCGTATCACCAGATTGTACGATATGACGTACTTTTTGCTTAGACAGGTTGCCGTTCTGCAAGCTGGCTAGACGCTGTTCCTGAGATAATGTGTAGCTATCCAGTTCTTGAAGTGCTACTGGTACCATTATTGCCTGGCCTATTCGAATCATTGATGAGTCTAACTCATTTATTCGTTTCAGCACTTTCACTGTGGTGTGGTACTGCTTTGCAATCTTACCTAAGCTGTCACCGGACTTAACTGTGTGGCGTACCCAGTTAAGACGCTCTTTTTGATCAATCTCAGCAAGGGCTTGCGAAAACGCAGCAGCTTTATCAAGGGGGAGTATTAACCTGTGTGGTCCTTCAGGTGACGTTGCCCAGCGGTTGAAGCCAGGGTTTAAGCCATGCAATTCCTTCAGTGACATACCTGCTAGTTCGGCAGCAAATGCTAAATCGACCTGAGAGCCAATATCGACCACCTCGATAACCGCAACATTCTCAACTTCAGGCCACGCATACGCATATTCATCTTTATTTTTTAAAATATCAGCCAGCGCAAGCAATTTAGGCACATAAGCGCGGGTTTCCTTGGGTAGATTCAAATTCCAGAAATCAGTAGGTTTACCCGCACGTTTGTTAGCTTTAATAGCCCTTTGAACGCGGCCTTCGCCACTATTATAGGCGGCAAGTGCGTGCAGCCAATTACCATCAAACATTTCGTTTAGATAGGTTAGATAGTCAAGTGCACCTTGAGTAGACGCAACAACGTCGCGACGTCCGTCATACCACCAATTCTGTTGCATACCAAAGCGCTTTCCTGTGCCAGGAATAAACTGCCACATACCAGCCGCTCGGCCATGGGAATAAGCAAAGGGATCGAAAGCACTTTCTACGATAGGAAGAAGAATTAACTCCATCGGCATATCGCGCTTTTCAATTTCCTCTGCAATATAATAGAGGAAGGGCTTAGCGCGCTTTACCACGCGAGCCATGTATTCAGGGTGTTTTAGATACCACTTTCGTTGGGCGCTAATACGCTTGTCATTAGGGATAGAAAGGGCAAAGTTTGCACTAGCACGTTCCCAAACGTCTGTTACCACAGCTTGCGTATGCATGTCAGGTGTATCGGTAAGCTCAGCACCTTCTTCTAGCGTATCGTCATTCGGGTGAACGACTTCAACAACGCCATCTCTTGCTAATTTACAATCTGAAATGGCTTCTTCGTTGCTATAAATTTCATTGCACGCTTCTAAAGAAGCGTTTTCATTGTTCTGTAACTGTGCATTGTCGCTACTGTCGTCGGTTAACTGACAACCCGTTAAACCTATCGCCAACAACAACGGCGATAGAGGAAAAAACTTCAACTGCATATATGAAGAAACCTCTTGGAGCACTGCAAACCGGCAATATTACGATAATCGGCTTACTTTTGCATCAAAACTCATCTTTCCAGCCGCGAACTGCAGCAAACACTGCAACATCGTCAGCCAGGTTATTTTCGCAATAGGCTTCGGCAGCAGTTTTCACAGAAAGTTCATGGGCGCGTAAAAATGGGTTAATGTTTTTTTGTTCTTTGAGGTTACTGGGTAACGTAGGCAAATTTTGGGCGCGTTTTTCATCTACCCACTGCGCGTAGTCGCGTAACGCTTTATTGTTTGGCTCTACTGCCAAAGCAAATTGAACGTTGGCTTTGGTGTATTCGTGGGTACAGTACACCTTAGTGGTGTCTGGAAGTCGCTTTAACTTATTTAATGAATGGTGCATTTGCTCTGGAGAACCTTCGAACAATCTTCCGCACCCTGCTGAAAACAGCGTATCACCGCAAAATAGTACGCCATGCCCAAAAAAAGCAATATGGTCAAGAGTATGGCCTGGCACTTCCATAACTTGCAGTGCCATTTTAAACACAGGAAGTGTAACGGTATCGCCTTGTGCCACGGACTTTGTAATGCCTCGTATATGGTTACCTCTGGGGCCTATAACAGGTAAATTGGGCACTGCTGACACTAACTTCGCTATGCCGCCGGTGTGATCTCTATGATGATGAGTAATCAGCACAGCGCTGAGCGTTAAGCCCTTAGCTTTCAGAAAGGCCAACACAGGTTCCGCATCACCGGGGTCCACAACAATAGCGCTACTTTCGTTATAAATGCACCAAATGTAATTGTCGGTAAAAGCGGGAATAGGATGAATGGCTACGCCTGAAGGAAGTGTTTCTGCCGTCATTAGAGTACCTGCTTGTGTAGGTAGAATTATGCGTTACTATAGGGGCTTGTGAAGAGCAGAGCAACCTAAGAGCGCGCAGTGTTAATGAGAACGGCGTTTAAAACCAAACCGCCTCGCTACCCTACAAACTGGGATGATTTCCCCGCCGGCGAGCATATTAGACATGCTGTAAATGTTGTGTGTAACGATTATTCTGAGCGCATATTTGGGTATCACTTTGCCAAATTAGGTTCGCTGAGTGCCGAGATCAATCTGAATGGCAGCCCAATTCGACACCATATCAACCATGTTCCTTTTAATGACTTATTTAGCGACAAGCTGCGTGAAAACGGCGGAGAAGATGGCTACCTCAGCCGTGATCACGCATCGGTTAAGTCAATAGAAAATGAAACACGCGAAACAAAAACAAGTAGAGAAAACACGGTAGTCGGGCAGTCGCACTGCTTACCCTTTGCCGAAAACAGTATTGATGGGTTTCTATTAGCGAATGAATTAGATTTCGCGCAAGACCCTCACGAGATCTTACGCGAAGTCGACCGCGTTATTACACAAAACGGTTACGTCATCATCAGTGGTTTTAACCCGTTAAGCCTAGCTGGAATTGCCAAATTTCTGCCGGTTAAACGCGGAAATATCTTACACGATGCTCGCTTTTTTACGTCATATCGCATTAAAGATTGGCTTCAGTTGCTGGGATTTGAAATTGTTGAACAACGCCAAGTAATGTTTTCAACGCTCTTTTTTCAACAAAAGTGGAAAGGGGCGGTTAAGCTTCAGGATTATTTATCTTCTTATTTGCCCTGGTGCAGCGCTATATATGTAATACTCGCGAAAAAGCGGGTAATCCCTATGACGGCCATAAAACCTAAACGCAATTTAAAGCCGCGTTTTTCAGCGGTAGGGGCAAGTGTGCGTACCTATACGGCGAATCGTACGCTGCGTTAGTGGTCTTAATATACATGTCATGTGGATTGAGAGCGCGCTTGGCTCTTAACTAGCAGGCTGTACTAAGCATTAACCCTTTTAGATATTTGCTAGGTTGCTGTATCAGATCGCCAGGCTTTAGCGTTTATAAGCCAATTTGAAGGGGAGTTGGAGATAGCTTAGCAAGCTACCTCCATATTGAGATTTTAATCGTCACTTGCTTTATACAAATGCACATCTCGCTGCGGGTACGGAATACTAATACCTTCCTCGTCAAAGGCTTTTTTAACCTTTTCCTGCATATCCCAGTAATAAGGCCACAAGTCATCTGTACCGACCCAAGGTCTAAACATCAGGTCGACTGAATTATCACCTAGTCCACCTACACAAATCCTAGGTGCAGGGTCGGTCAATGAGCGTTCGTCCTCTTCAAACAAACGCTGCAAAATATTCTTTGCTTTGTCGATATCGTCATCGTAGCCAATGCCAAATGTCATGTCGCAGCGGCGTTTATCGTATACGCTAACGTTAGTTAATGTGGCATTAGACAGATTCCCGTTGGGAATAACAACACGCCTATTGTCAAAGGTGTTAATCACAGTATACAGAATTTGTATTTCTGCTACAGACCCTAAATGACCTTCCGCTTCAATGGTGTCACCCACTTTAAAGGGTTTGAAAATAAGGATAAGTACACCGCCAGCAAAATTAGCCAGGCTGCCTTGTAATGCTAGACCTATAGCCAAGCCTGCCGCCCCAACTACGGCAATAAATGAGGTGGTTTCAATACCTATCATAGAGGCAACAGAAATCAACAACATGACTTTTAAAACGGCACTTATAAGTCCGCATAAGAATTTATTGAGAGTGGGGTCCTTTTTACCTATTCGGTGATCCAACAGGGTTATAAAACGATTCACTAACCAAAGACCTACCACCAAAGTAAGAATAGCCAATAGCAATTTGGGGGTGTAAGTCATCACCAGTGATATAGCTTTTTCGGTTAATTCCGATAAATCGATATTAGTCCCGAACAAATCTTCCATAAATACCTCTTTCAATGATTAAACACCGTGACTACGTTATAGAAAGAATGATAGATCGCCTTAAATTGACGCGAGTTGAAATAGTTTTTTTGTTGATTTGAAGTGGGTAGCCTCTTGAGCTAGAGAGCTAGAGAGCAAGAGGGCCATAGCGGATTAGGGTGCAGAGCATGTGAGTAATGGTGGAGCTAGATGATGGGGGAGATTACTGAGCTTATACGGTTGTGTGCTTGTACCTGGCGTATCCAGATAACTTTGGGTATTAAAAATAAAAGAGTTTCAATAACCGCTCAATAAAAAAGGTGACATCCCATCGCTTTATAGCGCTGAATGTCACCTTACTTTAATATGTGCGCTTTAAAGCTTACTTAACACGCATACCCGGTTTTGCACCTTCGTGCGGCTCAAGAATATATAGCTCGTCGCCGCCAGGGCCCGCGGCTAATACCATGCCTTCACTCATGCCAAAACGCATTTTACGCGGGGCTAGGTTCGCCACCATTACCGTGTGCTTACCGATTAGGGCTTCAGGCGAGTAGGCCGACTTAATACCGGCAAAAACTTGTTTAGTTTCGCCGCCTAAATCTAGCTCTAAGCGAAGAAGCTTGTCAGCTTTTTCTACGTGCTCGGCGTTAGCGATACGTGCAATACGTAAATCAACCTTTGCGAAATCATCAAACGAAATAGTGTCGCTGATAGGGTCTTTAGCTAGCGGGCTGTCTGGGTCGATAGCCGGTGCAGCTGGCGCTAGGCTTTCTTTTGAATCATCAACCATGGCGTCGATTTTCTCCATTTCTACACGCTGCATCATCGGCTTAAATTTGTTGATGGCGTGGCCTTTTAATAAGGTTTGCAGTGAATTCCAGTCAAACGAGTCGTTTAGGAAAGCTTCTGCTTTTTCTGCAAGTACTGGCAGTACAGGCTTTAAGTAAATAACCAACAGACGGAACATGTTGATACCCAGCGAGCACACATCGTGTGTGAACTGCTGTTTAGTTTCGTCTTTAATGGTTACCCAAGGTGCGTTGTTGTCGATGAACTGGTTTGCCTTATCAGCAAGGGCCATAATTTCACGCACTGCTTGGTGGTACTTACGTTTCTCGAAAAGTGCTGCAATGCTCTCTGATGCGTTTTGGAACTCGGCAATTAGCTCTGGCTCAATCACGTTGTCAGACAATTTGCCGTCGAAACGCTTGGTGATAAAGCTTGCACAGCGGCTTGCAATGTTAACCACTTTACCTACCAGGTCTGAATTCACTTTTTGTGCAAAGTCAGTAAAGTTAAGGTCGATGTCGGTAACACCGTCGCCCAACTTAGACGCAAAGTAGTAACGCAGATATTCTGGGTTCAGGTGGTCAAGGTAAGTACGGCCTTTAATAAAGGTACCGCGCGACTTTGACATTTTCGCACCGTTCACCGTTACAAAACCATGAATGTTTACGCCAGTAGGCTTACGGTATCCCGCGCCCTCTAGCATGGCAGGCCAGAATAGGCAGTGGAAATAAGTAATGTCTTTACCAATAAAGTGGTACAGCTCAGCGTCAGAATCGGCTTTCCAGAAGTCGTCAAACTCTAGGTTATTCTGGTCGCAGAAGTTTTTGAAACTAGCCATGTAGCCAACAGGCGCATCTACCCACACGTAGAAGAACTTGTTCGGCGCACCTGGAATTTCAAAGCCGAAGTAAGGCGCATCACGGCTGATGTCCCACTGTTGAAGACCTTCAGTAAACCATTCTTGCAGCTTGTTAGCCATTTCTTCTTGAAGGGCACCCGAGCGGATCCACTCTTTTAACATGTCTTCAAATTTTGGCAGATCAAAGAAGAAGTGCTCAGACTCACGTAGTACTGGTGTAGCACCCGATACCACGCTACGCGGGTTTTTAACTTCAGTTGGGCTGTAAGTTGCGCCACATACGTCGCAGCTATCGCCGTTTTGGTCTTCTGCACCACAGCTTGGGCACGTACCCTTAACGAAACGATCTGGAAGGAACATTTCTTTTTCAGGGTCGAACAGTTGGTTAATAGTGCGCTTGCTAATGTAACCCGCGTTATCTAGACGAGTGTAAATCTCTTCACACAATGCCTTGTTTTCTGGCGAATGGGTTACATAGTAGTTGTCGTAATCAACGTGAAAATCAACAAGGTCTTGGTGATGTTCAGCACGCGTTCTTGCCACCATTTCTTCTGGTGTAATGCCAAGCTCTTGGGCTTTAAGCATAACCGGCGTACCGTGTGCATCGTCGGCGCAAACACTGTAACATTCGTTTCCGCGAAGGCGCTGAAAACGAGTCCAGATGTCGGTTTGAATGTGTTCTAGCAAATGACCTAAGTGAATAGAGCCATTTGCGTATGGCAACGCACTGGTTACCAGAATTCGGCGTTTTTCTGACATAATGACGTTATTGATTCTTTGCGTTTCAAAATGGCTGCAAATACTAGCGGAAAACCGCGTTTTTTGCATTACGTAATTCAAACAATTCTACTACTAGTAAGGCATTTTATGTTCTTTTCTCGCAAAGCAGAGCCGCTAAAACAAAAGGTTGCTGCTATTTTAGCCAAGTATTTCTCGCTAGATGTTGAAGATACCTTGCCATGGTGTGCTTTTAGCCAGCCAGAAAATGAAGATGCAGGCGTTACAGTTACTTTGCCATTTTGCATTGCTACACAGTTAGATACGCTTAAACAAGAAGTGCTTAACCAGCTTAAAGGTAAGCTAGATGCCGATAAGCTTACTTTCAAGCAAAACGTTGCCAGTGGCGAAACTGAAGTTGCCCCTGTTACTAATATCAAAAATATTATTGCGGTAGCCTCGGGCAAAGGTGGTGTGGGCAAGTCTACAACCAGTATCAACCTTGCGTTTGCGCTTATGCAAGAAGGCGCGAAAGTAGGTATTTTAGATGCTGACATTTACGGGCCGTCTATTCCCATTATGTTGGGCAACCCTGATGCACACCCTGAAAGTGAAGACAACAAGCACATGCAGCCGCTTGTTGCACATGGGCTGGTAGCAAACTCCATAGGTTATTTAGTGCCGCAAGAAGACGCGGCAGTATGGCGCGGACCAATGGCGAGCAGGGCGTTAAAGCAATTATTAGATGAAACCCTATGGCCCGTGCTGGACTACTTAATTGTAGATATGCCGCCCGGTACTGGTGATATCCAGCTGACGATGGCACAGCAAGTACCGCTAACTGCTTCTGTGGTAGTAACTACACCGCAAGACTTAGCGCTAGCCGACGCCCAAAAAGGTATAAGCATGTTTGAAAAAGTCAATGTGCCAGTGCTTGGACTTATCGAAAACATGAGCTATTACCAATGCAGAGCATGTGGTACTAAAGATTACGTATTTGCAAAAGACGGTGGAGAGGCACTGGCCGAACGTCACGGATTGCCACTGTTAGGGCAGCTACCTCTTGATATTCATATTCGCGAACATGCCGATGCAGGTACTCCGTTGTTACTGGCCTCGCCTGACAGTGCTTTAAGCGAAAGCTACCGTGAGGCAGCTAGAGCAATGTCTATGCAACTAGCGCTTACCGTTGAACCACGTAAAGGGGCGGTTAAACACATCAAAGGCGACCCAATTGGCATCATTGGGAAAGAGTGAAAAAGGGGAAAGATAGGCAACAATGTAAGAGAAGGTAGGGTTAAGTAATACAGGTGACGCACAGTAGAGGTGTTCGTTCAGTTCAAAGCCTAGCTAGATGCTGAACCAAGGAAAAATAGATTAAGTTCTGGTGCTTAAATTTAAAATTGACTAAAACTTTATAAAAATTGCGCAAAAGCAGATAAAACAAGCCTTTGAGCAGTTGAATGCATGCGATGACATACGCATAATAGCGGCCTAACGAAATGAGGAATACACCATGCGCTTGTGCGACCGCGATATCTATCAACATCTTCAAGATGGGAAAATAAAAATTGAACCTACACCTAATTATGATCAGATTAGCGGTGTAACGGTAGATATCCGCCTTGGTAACAAATTTCGTGTGTTTGAAGATCATCAAGCACCGTTTATCGATTTAAGTGGTCCAAAAGCGCAGGTACAAGAAGCGCTGGACCACGTGATGAGCGACGAAATTGAACTAGAAGAGGGTAAAGCCTTCTTTCTACACCCTGGTGAACTAGCGCTTGCTATTACCCACGAGTCGGTAACGCTGCCGGATAATATCGTTGGCTGGCTAGACGGGCGCTCTTCGCTCGCACGTTTGGGCTTAATGGTTCACGTGACGGCGCATAGAATCGACCCAGGTTGGTCGGGCAACATTGTTCTTGAGTTTTACAACAGCGGTAAATTACCCCTAGCGCTTCGCCCTAAAATGAAAATAGGGGCACTAAGCTTTGAAGTACTATCAGCGCCAGCTGAAAAACCTTATAACGCCAGAGTTGATGCGAAATATAAAGGCCAAGCCGGTGCAGTAGCCAGCCGAATCTCGTCTGACGACGAAAGTAAGTAAAACAACCAAAAACAAATTTTTGGAAAAGCCTCGTGCGTTTCCCGCTAATTACTGATAGAAAATATAAGAGCAATAAAAAGGGCCAATAGCTAAGGCCCTAGCACTTATAATAAAGCGATTAGTAACGGGAAGCGCAATGCACACAAATCCTGAACCTTCTTCAGATACTCTACAACGGCAGCCAACACGTAAGAATAGTATTATTCTTTTTGCGTTTATCGCCTCTGTTCTAAGCGGTATGGGCTTGTGGGCTGTAAATCAGCCCAGTGAAATTGTATTTACTGCAGCTATCACTCTTTTTGTAGCAGTACTTTGGGTAACCGAAGCGTTGCCCATTCCCGCTACCTCGCTTTTACCCTTCGCGCTATTCCCGCTATTTGGTGTGTTGTCTCACAGCGAAGCTGCGTCTGCCTTGGGAAGTCATGTCATTATTTTATTAATGGCGGCTTTCATGCTTTCAAAAGGGCTAGAACGTGCCAACTTACACAAGCGGTTTGCTATTTACATGCTGCGTATAACAGGCAGCGGCAGCCCGCTAAAACTGGTAATGGGCTTTATGCTGACCACCGCCGTCCTTAGTATGTGGATTAGTAACACCGCCACGGTGTTAATGATGTTGCCAATGGCCATTGCCATTATCAACGCGGTTGATCACCCCCGATTTGGCGTAGCCCTCATTTTGGGTATCGCTTATTCAGCAAGTTTAGGCGGGGTAGGGACGCCAATTGGCACACCGCCTAATATTATCTTTATGAGCGTGTATGAAGAAACACAAGGTATGGAGTACAGCTTTATTGACTGGATGAAAACTGGCGTACCGATTGTTGTTTTAGGTGTGCCTATCATGGCCTTGTGGTTAGCGCGCGGAATTAAAGAAGTGGGCAACATAGATTTGCCGGTACCTAGTGCATGGACAAAAGCCGAAAAGCGTGTACTTGCCATTTTTGGTACGGTTGCAATGGCATGGATATTTAGACCTTTTTGGACTGCATGGATAGGCGTAACTACTATTAGTGATAGCACTATAGCCGTTGCGGGTGTTGCTGCCATGTTTTTCACCAATAGCGGCAATGACCACGGTGAAATAGACGCAAAAGGAAACCGTGACAAGCTGCTAGATTGGAAAACCGCGAACGATATTCCGTGGGGGATGCTGCTTTTGTTCGCGGGTGGAATTTGTATTGCGAAAGCGTTTATGTCGTCGGGTTTAAGCGTATTAATGGGCTCTTGGTTGACAGGTCTTGCAACCTTACCGGTATTACTTCTTATACTAGGCATTTGCTTGTTTGTAACTTTTCTAACGGAAATTACCTCAAATACCGCGACCTCTACGCTGCTAATGCCAATTCTTGCGGCGGCGGGTATGGCGGTTGGCGTAGACCCCAAATTACTCATGATACCGGCGGCCATAAGCGCAAGTTGCGCCTTTATGCTGCCAGTAGCGACAGCACCGAACGCCATTGCGTACTCAACTGAAAAGTTCGATATTAAAACCATGGCAAGAGAGGGAATAATGCTGAACGTGCTGGTGGCCTTAGTTGTAACTGCAGTGTGCTACGTTACGTTAGCCTGATATCAAAAAAACCGGCAACTAGGTGTTTTAATGCAGAAATTTGCAAAGATGGTTAGCAATTGAGCGCTTAAACAGACTTATTGCTAATTCTCGTTGCATTGTGAACAAATTTGAGTAGTATTACTCGCTCTTTCGGTCGGTGTGTAGCGCAGCCTGGTAGCGCACTGTCATGGGGTGTCAGGGGTCGGAGGTTCAAATCCTCTCACACCGACCAACTTCTCTCTCACCCTTGAGTGGCTTGACTTACAAGCGTTTCATCACTCAGAATCTCTCTTATCAATTCATATACAAGCTTCTATAGGGTCACCAATAGGGTCACTTCTGGGGTCACCTTAAGGCTCAATAGCAGCTGATTTGGCAATGGTTTTAACTAATGGACGATACGTATCTCAGAAGAAAAGACTCTGGTTTGTTTCTTTATCGGAGAAAAACGTCTCTACCCCATAAACGGGGGATAAGCATTCACCTTACACGATTGATAACACCATCCCATCCGCAATGGGTCATCACTCTTATTCGATAATTTTCAAAGTTTCTAAAACCATTGATTTCAATTTTTAGGTTGCGCGTTTAGCTGTAGTTGCTTATATCTGAACTAGAGGTCGCACATGTGCTCTGAGACCTAACCTGAAAGATATTTAAATGTCATAAGTTTATGTGTTTACATTATTTTTCCTGCCGCGTTTCAGTGCGTAGTGCAGACCCTTAGGCGATATACTCCCCATCGCAAAAGGCAGAGGCCTAAGAAGCAAAGTGTATACTCAGCTTTCGCATGCTCCTTTACTTCCAGTCGGTTGAGCCCAAGGTATTATCAGCGTACTTAGATATATTACTTGCCAGCGTAGCCATTTTGTCGAAACTATTTATACCCGAAGCACCACCAAAGAATGGAACAACAAACACGAGAGTGTTATTGTCATTGCAACGCGCAACATTGAACATTTCACCGTCGTCTACAGTCGTCAAATCGCAGTCGAAAAAGCGAAAAAAGGACATCATCGAGCCTTTGCCGGTACATACTATTACTCGCGGACTATGTTTTTTTACTAAGCTTTGAAAGAAACGCCCTCGATGTGATATACACCATTCTATATAAACGTCGAAAGAATGCAGTCCTATGAGCTTAGCCATATCGCTATTCCAAGATACACTGGAGCGATTTTTGAAAGAAATAGGAAAAGCGTTCATTTTAAATCCAATGCCATCCGAGCACATAAGCTTGTGTTTAACAGCTTGTTCTTTGTGCCCATGTTTCCAGTCATAGAGATAACTGTATAGCCAGGCAATCTTATTATTGTATTGATATTTAAGACGCTCTTGTACCTGACCATCCCAGTTGCCCACATTGAAGGGTCCCTCCATTGTCTTTTCTAGATCAGCTAAGTCTTTAAACTCCGTTCCCCATTCCAAGCCACATACCCAAACACTCGAATCTAAATTTCCACCATCACAGCCGTAGTGGGAACATGCAAATTGTTTGAATTTTTCATTTAACTGGCGCTTCGTCATTACTTAATCCTTTATCCTTTCAACTTATACACAAAACTTACACCTAAACTGCGTCATAATTTGTCGCATATATTAAAAATTATCGACTTTATACAAATTAGATAATGCGGTGACTTCATTTTTAATTGCTTGTCGCAAATTCGTAGGTGCAAGCACTTCAATACTGCTCCCTTGTGAACGTAGCCACCATCTGAACTGCCAAGAATCCTTGACGGTGGCAGTAAGGTCAAGCCAGTCAGTATTAGTTTCTTTAACCTGCATATCATGCGATAGCGGAGTCTCAAAAAGATAGTTGATGACCGAACGATGAATTCGAGCTTCAAAAGCAATGTCACCACTCAAACTAAATTCAGCAGCACCAGAATCTATATAATGTTGCAACGAAAAATTCACTGGCTTATCAATATTGTCCTCCAGCTGTTCAGCGACATTTATTCTCTGTAACGCATATAACCGGACATCTTTGTAACTAAATGCTGTGGCAGCTAAATAAAGTATCTTACCTCGCTGAATCAACCCGAGGGGGTGTAACACGAGTGTTTTAGCCTCTTCCGCCCAAACACCCGAATAAACAACTTTCACTTGCTTATCATCTAGCAGAGCACTCTGGATAATGTTAAGGACTTGTCCGTCAATAGCTGGAGGGAGTAACGGCATTGATGGTGTTCGAATGGCGACTTTATCCGTCCATTGAGCAAGAGCATGATCTCGACTAGCTTCTTGCAAATGTTTTTTAGCATATTCGAAACGTGGCTTTAATGGTCTTAAAACCGAGGGTGGTAGTAGTGGAGCGATAACTTCTTCGGTTATTGCCAGGGAAACACAATCACTGATGCTGAGATTAGGTATATCAAACGAAGCATTATCCATCCAGCGCCAGCCATAAGGTCTACTTTTGTCATTACAGAGCAACGGAAATTGTCGAGACAGCTCATTTAAATCTCGCTCTACAGTACGCTTTGAAACATTAAAACCTAAGCTTGTAAGCCTTTCTACTAGTTCTCTGGCCGATATGCCTACTCCAACTGAAGGTAAGAGTCTCAAGATTTCCCACTGGCGACTTAGCGTATTCCGTTCTGTTATCTGACTCATCTCAATTCGTCCTTACACGTGCGACACATATTGTCGCGCCTTTTAATCACTATACCTTACCTTACTGAATGATCACTCGAAGGAGTGCAAAAATGCTCTACAAAATAGAAGAACAAGCCAACCTTTTTAAGAAATTAGAACCTTTGGAGTTTAAAGACTTTTCGAGTTTTGGAAAGCTTGCGGATAATCTAGAGAACTTAATTGCAAGTAGTATTTTAGATGTATTGTTTGAAGAAGCTAGATTAATGCCTGCGTTTCAGCGAAAGCAGCGGCCAATAGGAGCGGATATATATGCTCTCAATGAAATAGGTGAATTATTATTGTTTATCTTAAAGCGTTCAACTGATGGGGAAGACGCCGTCAATCAAGCTCTAAGATACATGCAAAATGCTGGTCAATTGAGCTACCAAAAATTAGAAGAAAAATTTATACGGCATAGTCAAAACGAAATGTCTCTAGTTCAAGTTCACAAAGAAGCTTTCGGCCTTGAGCACGAACTAGAGCCTGAAAAAATTAACAATAAACAACATCTATTAGTTATCGGCAGTGCAGCCGATCAATCACTAATTTCTCACGTTGATTACTGGAAGAAAAATGGTATGTCTATTTATTTCCTACCATATAGGATTTATGAACTTGCTGGAGAATATTACTTTGAATTCTTTGCACTTCCACATGATCAACACAAGAACCCAAGAGATGTAAAAGGCGTAATATTCGACACAAATCGTCGTTGGAACGAGAACTCTATTTGGTCGATGATAGATAATAGTCGTCTTGAAGCATATGGTGATTCAAAGCAGTTTGTTCACGATATTCATGTAGACGATATTGTTTTCTTTTCACACGAATGGTGCGGCTTAATTGCTGCCGCAAAAGTAAAAGGTGAGATTAAAGCTCTAGACAGTGAAACTCTGTATCGAGATGTAGAATTTTTGACTCCCATCCCGAACCGGAAGGATAACAGAATGTTGGCTATGCCTTTTTCACATGTGAAACTAAAGACGGGTAAAACTTTCTTTTGGGCTAGAACTGTAAAGATACCTTATCTGTCAAAAAGTGAAGCGCTTGAGTTAGTTGATGTGCTTAATAATTATTTGTATCAAACATAGAAAGTCGCGATTGCCGGAATACTTCGTAGCCGCGCCTTTGAGTGACAGAAGTCGGCTATGAGCGTAAAGCGGAGATTGGGTTAGCTATTCTTCTATTGTTTTCGGCAGAGAATGGGAGATGCATACAACATAAACATATCAGAACCGGAAATTCTTTTTCAACGAACTTGCCATAACATGCTCCCCTATAACGACCAGATTTTTTTGCCCATAACTTAAAAATGTTCAAGGCAATAGGTCTCTCAATGAAAGCGTTTTCTTTGTTTTCATTGAGAGTTATAGTTTTCACTTCACTTGCGCACGATACTGTCAGTGAATCGACCAGACTTTACTAGACAGATTTTCGGTTGAAACTTGAGGCTCACTGAAATGCGATTCCAGCTGTTGATTTGAAGTATTACAGACGTCAATTCTACCAACCCTTGTTTTCCAAATACATTTTCTACAGTGTTATAAAGTTCTTCGGTAATGGTCGAGGAGTGAATAAGCGTTAAGGCTTCGGTCCATTCAAGGGCAACCCGCTCCTCGTTATTAAAACAATCCAACTCTTTCCACGCTGATAGCACATCTAGCCTCGCCTGGTTTTCATTAGATTTTCTCGCTTCGTCGGTATGCATATGTTGGCAGAAGCCACATTGATTAATTTGTGACGCGCGCAGCCTGACTAAATGCAGAATTTTGTGGCTTAGTAGGCTTTTAGAGGAAGGTTTAACCAAACCTTGTAAATGTTCAAGAATATGAGGGTATTCAGAGTAGAATTCAGATTGCGTTATACGATTGTTCATAGTTATCTCCTTTCGTTCAGAGAGAACTATAAGTGTTTGGTATTATGGCTTATTGTAAATTTGCGACAATTTTCGCGCTCTATATTGATGTGGTGTTTCTAATGCAAAGGCGCTAAAGGCATGGGTAAAGTGTGCTTGATCGAAATAACCACACGCTAAAGCAACTTCGCTTAGTTGATTGGAAACACTCCCAAGTAGATAGCGTGCTCGACGTATTTGAGCGAACTTGTGAAGTTTGTTTGGCGAGAATCCAAAATTAGCATTGAATTGACGCTCAAGCGTTCTTCGACTCACACCAAATTGGTCAGCAAGACTTTGCGGGGGTACCAGTAAATTTGCTGACTGATAAAGCATGTGCTCCCATTTCTGTACCCGAGTATCGCAATTTTCGATAATACGTTCCAGCCACCTCTGAATGGCCAAGCACTGAATGGCGATAGTTTTGCCGGTAAGAGATTCTTGTAGTTGTCGATACGAAGCAAGATGTTTGGCTCCAATATCGGTGATGTTTATTTGATGGTTTTCAGTACTATCGAACTGAACCCCGAAAAGACGTCTTAATGCACCAGGCTTCAATCTTATGCTGATTTGCCTACCTGACAGTTTCCAAGGCATGGCACAAACTTTTGTGTGGTAAAACAGTTTTGCCTCACACGTTGTTTGATCGATATAGAAAGTCAAACTTGCACCCGCGTCGGGATAAAACTTTTCCTTTAGGGTAGTGGAAGACCCTATTGGGCGATCATTGACCCAGATACATTGCACAAATCTGCGGATGGCATAAATTGGCGTTATAAACTCAATATTAAAACGCTTAAAGCTCACGGCGGGAATGATTTTGTTCATGCTTGAAGCGTACATAATAGTTTAAAAAAAGCGTCTTACAGTTCAGATAATCATCATCTTACCCTTGTCGCTTTTTGCATCAAGCTTAATATTGTAAGCATAAAATTATTTTCTCAGAAACTCCTGAACAGACTCTAAAACCAATTCAGCACTTTCAATCTGCGGATAATGTCCTATATCAACAAGTTCTACTGTGTCAGCATTGGGTACAAGTTCCTTATACCTTTTGACCATGTGTGCACCAGAAATGGGGTCAGCCATGCCAGCAGTTAGTCGAACCGCAACGTCAGCATTTTGAAGTGCACCTACCCAACGTTCTCGGTATTGCTTGCGCTGTTTCATATAGTCCAAAAGCAAGTGCATGTATTTGTGACCACTTTTTTCAGTAATAAGCGCCCAAAAATCATTGATGTCTTGATCTGAAGGGGGCGTGTTTGGGCCAAAAATGTTGTGCATGCTTTTTCGAATCGCATTTTTGCTTAAAAAAGGAATAAGCAGCCCGCCAATAGGGGAAAGTAATAGCTTTTGAATGGGTAATGCTTGATGGGTTTCAGGAAAAAGGCCGCCATTTAGCAAATGCAGCGACTCCATACGAAACACGAGGTTACCATCTAACTGACGGGCCATTAACTCCTGCGCAACGGTATCACCGTAATCGTGAGATAGAACGTGAGCATGCGTAATTTGAAGATGTTTCATTACTGCTTCTATCACCGCTGCTTGTTCTATTATTTTGTATTTTTTGGGGGCTTTGGTGCTAAAACCAAACCCCAACATATCGAGTGTTACGCAGTGAAATTTCTTTGTAAGTGAAGGCCATAACTTAACCCAGTCGAAACTCGCAGTAGGATACCCATGAATTAACAACAGCACAGGCCCTTTGCCTTGGGTTTTGTAGAAAATTTGCTGATTGTTAACGCTTAGGAATTGGCCTGAACTACGCCATTGTGAAAGTTGCATTACGACATGCCCTTATTATTGTTTTATTCTTAGCCTGCCTTATGTGAGGTTTTTGAACTGTCGTAAGCGCGACATTTAAACCATGGCGCGCTTTCAAATTTATCTTGGGAAGATAAATGGTTTATACAGGAACAACTACACTAGCTTTCAACGGGTATACAAACTGTAATTGTGGTTCCTTCACCAGGCGACGATACCAAATCAATCTCACCGTTAAATTTCTGTCGAACAAGATTGTATAAAATGTTTAAGCCTAAACCCGTACCACCTTTATCGCGGGCCGTTGTATAAAAAGGCTCAAATACTTTTTTATGAAGTTCTGCAGGAATGCCTTTTCCGTTGTCTTGAACGCTTATTACAATACCTTTTTCATTTTTGCCGCAGGTTACGGCAACTTTATTCACTTCATTATTTACTGATGGGTCAAAGGCGTGACGCTGAGCGTTCGATATTAAATTCGTTAATAGTTGAGCAATAATGCCCGGACATGTCGTGATAACTAAATCAGAGGGCACATCAATGCTAAGCTCGATTTGCTCTTTGCGAAGCATAGGCTTCAATGGATTACAAACCCTAGGGATATATTCATCTAGCGTGATTTCTTCAATTTCTAGTGAGGTTTGGTCCGCAGAGGTTCGCTTAAAATCTTGTACTAAGTTTGCGGCCCGCATTAAGCTGGCTTCCGCTAGTGATAAACCCTCAGAACATATCTCTTCAAAGTCTTTAAAACCCTCTTCTGTTAACTCGCCATTCTCGAAATCTTGATAAATACTTTTGAGCTCTTCCTTGCAGTTACTTACCGAGGTAAGTGCAATGCCCAATGGCGTATTAACTTCGTGAGCAATACCTGCTACCAAGTTGCCTAAGGCTGCCATTTTCTCTGATTCAACAAGCTTTTCTTGGGCAGCCTCAAGTTCGGTAGTGCGATCTATGACTTTTTGTTCAAGATTCTGGTTTGCTTCTATAAGCTGTTGCTCATAGTCAGCACGCTCGTTAGCACTTACCGCACGCCCGTAAAGATCGGCAAGCGATGCAGCAAAAACCATTTCATCGTCAAGCCATTGTCGAGCCTTGCCCTGGTGCTCACAACATATTATCCCAATCATCTTTCCGCGGTGGCGAATAGGCACATCCAGCATAGAGCTTATACCCAGAGGCGTTAAATACACTTCAGCAAACTCAAAAGTTGCAACATCAGTTATCGCATCGTGGGCAGCAATTGTTCTACCTGAGTCGAGCGCTTCAAAATAGTGGGGAAAATCCTTTCGGGTTAGCACTAAGCTCTCGTTATCGAGATCGTTTCCTTTGTCTATAAGTAGTGTGCATTGCACTAGCGTTTGGTTTTCGTCATATAACCAAATGCCTGCCCGAGTAATTTCCAAACCTTCGCACATAGAGTTGATAATAAGTCTTGAAGCAACATCCAGTTCGCCTTTATCAATGTCAGGGCTTTGGCTAACGCGCAGTAAAATTAACTCTAATTTCTCTTTCATTCATCTTCGTCCGGTTCTGTTGCACGGATTTCTAATATTCTGTCGAAGTGCTCTAGCATTATATGGGTAATTAACGGGTCGAATTGTTTACCTGCATTCTCTTGAAGATAAGCTTTAACCTCATCAACGCTCCATGCAGGTTTGTAGCACCGTTTGGATAGAAGGGCGTCGACAACGTCAACAATCGCCATAATACGGCCTTCCACTGGTATATTGTCGCCAGCCAAGCCGTCAGGGTAGCCTTTACCGTCCCAGCGTTCGTGGTGCGTTTTGGCAATAATTGCGCCCATTTTGGCGACAATACGGCCAGAATCTGCAAGTAGTTCGTAACCTTTTTGAGCGTGGGTTTTCATTATTTCCCACTCATCGGGGTCGAGTTTCCCGGGTTTATGCAATATGGATTCGGGTATGCTAATTTTGCCTACATCATGAAGGGCCGCAGAGTAGCGGATGGTTTCAATAAACTCTTTGCTCATATGCAGCTTTTCAGCAAGAAACTCTGTCATTAGGATAACGCGTCTTACGTGCCCCCCGGTTTCTTTACTGCGCATTTCAATGGCATCGCTAAGCACCATGATCAGTTCTTTCTGCGTTTTTTGTATATCTTCTTTTTGTGTAAGGTTTTGGAAAATTACCGCCACGTTAGATGCAAACATTTCTAATGTCTTTCGTTGCATTTCATCTAGAGGCTGGTCGAGTTTAACGTATAAAATATTATGGCTGTCTTCACCAGTGGGGTAATAACCAATAAATACGTTATCGCTTTGGTAGTGCGCTTTTTTGGCCAGAACGCTTTTAACTTGTTCTTCAATCGATTCGGGAATACGGGTCGAAATACCGGGTTCACAAAGTCCAATAAGGTCTCCGCTTGCACCCAAAACTGTCATGCTGGTGTCGCCATATAAATCGGTGTGCTGTGTTGAAAGGTAAAGCACTGAGTTGTTTAAATTAAGAAGGGTGAGCGTTTGTTTCAGAACAGCGGTACCAAATTGCGCTAGTGACTGACTTGCTAAAACAGAGGATGATGATTTCAGTACATCTTCCATACCCCGTTTGCCTTTTTCGATAGTTTGTATATCGCGATAAGAGCGAATCGCCGTATAAACGCATGATTTTAATTTTAGCGAGGAGAGTTCTGTCTTGGCTTTATAGTCATTAATGTCATAACGTCTGATAACATCCTCTTCAGGGGCTTGCCCTGGCTGGCCTGTTCGCAATATTAATCGAGTGACGTGATTTTTGAGGTCGTTGCGAATAGCATCTACTAGCTTTAAGCCGGCATCGTCGGTTTCCATTACTACATCAACAAACGCAAGTGCGATATCAGGATTAGCCTTCAACAGCGCTAAGCCTTCTTCTCCACTGTAAGCTGATAAAAACTCTACACCACGCTTTTCAAAACTAAATTTGCGTAGAGTTAATTTGGTAACCTCGTGGACGCCTTCTTCATCATCGATAATGGCTATTTTCCATGGGGCTAAACGAGGGGTGTTTTGTTCAATTTTTGACTTTTTGAATAATGACATACACAGCGCTAAAAACAATTGTATGGTTTAAACGTAAGCCACAAAATACAATATCGCAAATTTGCGAGATAAGATTTGTTCTAAAGTTGAATGGTGTGGATTTGTTGACAAAACTCTACTGTTGGATTACCGAGATAGGATTGAACCAATAAAGGTTTGTTGACATTGCCCGGCTGCGAACCAAGTTGATACCCTCAATAGATACCAACTTGGAGATATAGTTTAAATCACTAGAAGCAGGTTTAGTTGTCTTCAATAGGTGTATTTTCGGTAATAGGTACCGTGTTTACATCAGTGTCCAAGCTTTCTACTGCATTTTGTACGCCTGCAGCGTAATCTGGATGAACTTTTTCTAACACAGCGTACCAGCGTTCTTTAACGCTATCAGAGCATGGGCCCATAGCTGCAGCATAGTTTTTATAAAGCCGTTCTTTTTGTTCATCAGAAAACATCTCGTACAGCTTACGCGGTTGCACATAATCGACATCAACATCATCTTGATGATATCTGTCGGCATCACCATCAATACGAAGTGGTGGCTCTTTTACGGAAAAGTCTGCGACTGGGCCTTCATGTTGGTTTGGCTCATAATAAGCGTCTGGGTTACCGAAATCATTGGTAAAGAAGCGCATAGCGCCGTCTTTATGATAGTGGTTTACTTTGCTATTTTTGGGCGCATTAGCAGGTAGTGCTTCATAGTGCGTGCCCAAGCGGTAGCGGTGTGCGTCGGCATACGAAAAAATACGTGCTTGAAGCATTTTGTCGGGACTAAAGCCAATGCCCGGCACAACGTTCGACGGGCTGAATGCCGCGTTCTCAATCATCTGGAAATAGTTTTCTGGATTTTTGTTCATTTCTAACTCGCCGACTTCTATCAGCGGGTAATCGTCGTGCGGCCAAACCTTGGTTAGGTCAAAAGGGTTATAGCTTTGCTGTCCGGCTTCCTCTTCTGGCATAGCCTGAATGTACAGCTTCCATTTAGGAAAGTTACCTTCTTCTATGGCGTTGTACAGCTCTTCCTGATATTTCTCACGGGTACTGCCAATGATCTTTTCAGAGGTCTCATTGGTGTAGTTTTTGATGCCTTGCTGCGTTTTGAAGTGAAATTTCACCCAGTGACGTTTGCCGTCTTTGTTCCACATGCTAAAGGTGTGACTGCCATAGCCATTCATATGCATAGGAGACACGGGAATACCGCGATCAGACATTAAAATAGTGACTTGATGAACGCTTTCTGGCTGTGCGGCCCAAAAGTCGAACATAGCTTCCGGCGAGCGTAAATTGGTTTTCGGGTGACGTTTTTGCGTGCGGATAAAGTCAGGGAATTTGTATCCATCGCGAATGAAGAAGATAGGGGTGTTGTTACCTACCATGTCCCAGTTGCCTTGCTCAGTGTAAAACTTCAGGCTAAAGCCGCGTACATCCCGCTCGGTATCAGCTGCACCAGACTCGCCCGCTACTGTTGACCAGCGGCTAAGTACTTCAGTTTGCTTACCAACTTCTGAAAATAAATCGGCGCAAGTGTAATCGGTAATGTCGTGAGTGACCGTAAATGTGCCTTGTGCTCCCCAGCCTTTGGCGTGTACCACGCGCTCTGGAATGCGTTCACGGTTCTGGTGGGCTAACTTTTCAATGAGCTGATAATCTTGTAAAAGGGCGGGGCCACGCTCTCCGGCCGTTTTAGTGGTTTCGTTACTTACTACAGGGGCGCCTGCCGACGTAGTTAATTGCGGTTTCTTAGCCATTATAAAACTCCTTTCATATGCTTTTTTTAAAGCCAAACGTCCATAAACATCATGTGCGCTTGACTCATGATATGCTTTTGCTACGGGTTGCTTTATGAAAGGGTTTACAACTTTCTATATATATCTATAAAAACAATCAATCTTAATAAGCATGCCTGCCTATTGATGACATATCTTCTCGTGTTTACTCTAAATCAACAGTTCTAATAACCGCGTTTAAGGAAGTGTATGAATTTTGCGGAGTTTGCAGCATCAAGAAAAAGTGTTCGAGGGTTTACTAAGCAGCCGGTAACAAAGGAAACAGTAGACGCCATTATTAACGCAGCGAAGTGGGCGCCGTCGTCATACAATACGCAAACGTGGAAAATCCATGCGGTGACTGGTGATGTGTTAGATAAAATTCGCGAGGGTAATACCAAAAACACATTGGAAGGTAAGCCTCACGTTCGAGACTTTCCTTATAAAGAGGACTACGAGGGTATTCATCGTCAGCGTCAAATTGATGTAGCTATACAGTTATTCGATGTAATGGGCATAGCCCGTGAAGACAAAGAAAAGCGTATGGATTGGATGATGCGCGGTTTCCGTCAGTTTGATGCACCGGTTTCTTTGGTGCTGACCTACGATAAGTCATTAGAGCCTGCTGGCATAACGCAATTTGGCTTGGGCTCTTTGGCCTACGGTATTGTTCTTGCTGCTTGGGATTTAGGGCTTGGCTGCGTAATAAATGGGCAGGGGATAATGCAGTCAGACGTGGTACATAAGTACGCTAACATCCCTGATGATGAAGCCATTATGATTTGTATAGCACTAGGTTATCCAGACCCTGATTTTCCCGCAAACGATGTTCGCTCGACTCGCGCCGATAACGAAGAATTTGTCACTTATCACGGCTTTTAGTGTATTGACCTTATGCTGCATGCTCGCAATAGCGCAACGGTTGTACTTTTTTACGAGAATTACTAGCCTGTTACGCAAACAGCCCTAATAAGGAGCATGCGAAATGAAATTCTTAATTTTTCTAGGTACCGTACGAGACAGTACGCCACCTAGGCCAGCAAGGTTAGGCCTTCGAGTCGCCAAAGCCATATTGAATTGGGGCAAAGACAATATGGCTGAACACGAATTTGAACTGATAGATCCTTTAGATTATTCAACCGGTGAAGTGTTCAAGCCTCACTTTGCTTATGTCCAAGGGAAAGCGCCCGAAGCGTTATCAACGCTGGCTGAAAAAATAGAATCTGCTGACGGGTATGTAATGGTAAGCCCCGAATATAACCACTCAATGAGTCCCGCGTTAGCGCATTTACTTAATCATTTTGGTAGTTCTTTATATTCATTCAAACCCAGCGTAATTGCCACTTATTCAGCAGGACAGTGGGGCGGTATGCGCGCGGCCGTTGGGATGCGAACCTTTCTGTCGGAGCTTGGTTGCCTGCCTGTTTCTGCAATGATCCATGTGCCCCATGCACAAGATGCATTTGATGAGGAAGGTTGTGCAAGCAGTGAAAAAGAAGAAAGCTGGAAAGCTTATTTTGGAAGGGCGCTAAGTCAGATGCAGTGGTGGTCTGAAGCGGCATTAAATCACCGTCAAAATAAAGACCCTTTCGAATTGTCAAAAGTGTTTAAATCATCGCCTACGCAAAGAAATATATCGTGATGAGGCGGTGGAAATCGTTTGTTGCTTCTCTTATTGACAACACTTAGATGGCAGCATACCCAGTGTGATTTTATCGCTTCAGTGCCTACAAAAGCGAGCAAGAAAACCGTGTTAAATTAAGCGAAGCGCTTATAAAAAAACAGCATAACTCAGTGGGTATGCTGTTTTTAAAATTAATAATTATCTTTCATCTGATGGCGCGTAACGCTCCAACCAGTGTGCGTAAGGCGCAGGCATTACCCACGACGGTTTCTCAACGCCAAGCTGGTTTGCAGCAAAGTAAGTCCAATGTGGGTTGGTAAGGTGCATTCTGCCTACCATTACTACATCGAGCTGTTCATTTTTAACGGTGTCGTTTGCAAGTTCCGGTGTATCTACACCCCAAGCGGTAGCTACGGGAATACCTGCTTCATCACGAACGCGCTTAGCAATAGGTGCTAGGAAAGCGGGCCCCCATGGGATGTTCGCATCGGGCGTATTGAAACCTACGCTAACACTTACAAAATCAGCGCCAATTTCTTTGAACTGCTTTATAAGCTCAATAGACTCGCTAAGTGTTTGCTCGTCTTCACCATCGTATTCAATAACGCCAAAGCGCACAGTCAACGGCAGGTTCTCTGGCCATACTTTACGCACAGCGCCGAGTGTCTCAAGCAAGAAGCGTCCGCGACCTTGTGCATCACCGCCGTATTCGTCGGTGCGTTTATTAGCGTGTTTCGAGAAAAAGCTTTGAGCTAGATAACCGTGAGCAAAGTGAAGTTCAAGCCATTCATAGCCAGCTTCAAGGGCTCGCTCTGCGCCTTTTACAAAATCATTCTTTACACGTTCGATATCGGCTTTAGACATTTCCGTTGGGGTAACAGGTAAATGTGCGCCAAAGGCTTCTGCCGACGGACCAATTGGCTGCCAACCTTTTTCTTCGGTAGGCTGGATATGATCATCGCCTTCCCACGGGCGGTTAGCACTGGCTTTGCGACCGGCATGAGCTATTTGAATACCTGCTACAGCGCCTTGGCTTTTTATGCGATCAGCGATGTTTTTCAAGCCGTCTATGTGTTCGTCTTTCCAAATGCCTAAACAATTTGGCGTTATGCGACCTTCCGGAGAGACCGCTGTTGCTTCAACAATGACAAGTCCTGCACCGCCTCGTGCAAATGATTGGTAGTTAGCTTCATGCCACTGATTAGTAAAACCGTCTTCTGCGGAGTACTGACACATAGGGGGCACGGCAATACGATTGCGAAGGGTCACGTCTTTCAATGAAAACTGTTCAAATAGTGCAGTCATATTTCTCTCTAATAAATTAAGAATAACAAGTACCCAGCCAATGCTAGGTACTTAATTGTTCAACATGCATATGTATTTAGTACCATATGCAACTTGGTTTATGCCGCTAAGGTTAAAATTTCGCGAGCTTTTGCCAGGTCGATATCGCCATGCTCACCAAGGGCCGTTAACCCGTTGCGTTCTAGGTTCGAAATTAGACCGTCAATTGCCGACTTCTCAATGTTGTAGTCTGACAAACGGGTTTTCACCTGCATGGTTTCGAAAAAGTCTTGTACGGCTTTAATGGTCAAGTCGATAGCCTTTTCTTTGTCATCTTCTTGAATACCAAATACGCGCTCGCCTAGCTGCAGAATTTTTTCCTGTTTCTTGTCGCGCTGCACAAACATTAGTGATGGCAATACGATTGCTAGGGTTACAGCGTGATCTAAACCGTGTAATGCAGTGAGTTCATGGCCAATCATGTGGGTGCCCCAGTCTTGTGGTACACCTTTGCCGATTAGCCCATTTAGCGCCATGGTTGCTGACCACATAACGTTCGCGCGCACATCATAATCTTCAGGTGTCGCTAGCGCTTTAGGGCCTTCTTGAACTAAGGTTTGTAAAATACCTTCTGCAAAGCGGTCTTGAAGCGGTGCATTTACTGGGTAAGTCAAGTACTGCTCAATGACATGTACGAATGCATCGACCACACCATTAGAAACCTGACGAGGCGGAAGTGAATACGTGAACTCAGGGTCAAGCACAGCAAATACAGGCTGTACTGTTTCCGATGAAAACGCGCGTTTTTGTGACGTTTCTTTTTTGTTTACTACCGAGTTGCCGTTGCTCTCAGAGCCTGTTGCTGGCAATGTAAGCACTGCACCAATAGGTAACGGGTTTTCAAACGCTGCGCCTTTAACAAGTATGTCCCACGGATCGCCTTCAAAGTTAGCGGCTGCAGCAACAAACTTTGCGCCGTCAATAACACTTCCGCCGCCAACAGCAAGAATGAAGTTCACGTCATTTTCACGGGCTACATTCACTGCTTTCATGAGTGTTTCAAATTCAGGGTTTGGTTCAACGCCCTGAAACTCAATAACATCGGCGCCTTCTAGCGCGGTATTTACTTTATCGTAAATACCATTTTTCTTAATTGAGCCGCCGCCATACAAGAAGAGGACTTTTGCTTGTTCCGGCAAACGTGAAGACACTTCACTTAGTTGTCCTTTGCCGAACAAAATTTCGGTTTGATTTTTAAATGTAAAATTAAGCATCGTGTTGCCTGTCCTTAATTAGTTTGTGAATTTAGCTGTTGTAAAAGCTTCTCAGCTAACAGCTCGTCAGAAAATGGGTTTTGGCCAGTAATAAGTTCACGGTCTACTACTACATTCGGTGCCCACATTTCTTTGTATTCCATGTTTCCACCCGCTTGCGCCATTGCGTCTGCTGGGTAATATAATAAAGTTGCATCGTCTAAGGTGCTTTCAAAATATTCTTCTTCCGGCGTCGAGAAGATTGTCATTTTGTAGCCTTCATAAATCCAACTGTCAGATGTGGCTTGCTCACCTGATTTCAATGCTAGTTCGAATGCCTTTGGGTTAGATTGCCCAGAAAGTAAGGCGATTGGACCATGGCAGATCGCAGCAGTGGGTTTTCCTTCACTATGAAAGTGAGACAAAATCTCGCCTACCTGAGGGTTGTTTGCTAAGTCGATAAGTGGCGCGTGCCCACCTGGAATAAATACACCCTCAAACTCATCAAGGCCATCTGCAATAACTTCGCTTAGTGACAATGTGTCATTAATACCATCTATCGACGCAACAAACGTTTGAATATCTCTCATTTGTGATTCGCCGCCATCAAAGTATTGTGGAATAACAGACTTTTTATCTACTGCAGGCGCATTACCTTTTGGTGTTGCCAATACTAGCTTGTAGCCGGCATCTACCAATGCCTTTGCCGGCACGCCAAACTCGTTAAGGTAGTAACCTGTAGGCTCTGTTTTGCCCTTTGCCAGCTGCATTACATTTTCGCTTGAAAGTAGAACAAGCACTTCGCCTTTACTGGCTTTTGATGACTGAGCGTCGGCTGCATACGCCGACTGTGATAAGCCAGCAATGATCGCTAGTGATAGAATTGATGATGATTTCGTCATTTGCTTTTCCTGTCGCATTAGAAAGTGAGTGCATCTTAGAGTTGTTGGTTTAAAAGCAGAAGTCAGATAAATTATGATGAGTCATCAAAAATCTGATGGGTGGAGAATTATGTCTTACCTAACACAGCTAAAAACCTTTGTAGAAGTTTATCGAAGCGGCAACATCACACGTGCAGCAGCGCGGCTTCATATGTCTCAGCCAGCAGTAACCTCACATATTCAGGCAATGGAACATATTGTCGGTAAAGAATTGTTTGTGCGAAAAGCGAGAGGCGTAGAGCCAACGGCGATTGCTGATGATTTAGCGCTACAGGTAGCTAGCCACATAGATACATTGGAACAAAAAGTAGCGTCTATCCGAAGCCGAGCATCAACGGATCACGGCACCTTACACTTAGCGGGGCCTGCGGAATATTTGAGTTTTGTTGCGGGTCCAGCGCTGGCCAACTTGCTTCAAGCCGATAAAGTAAACTTGGTTATCCACACGGGTAATAAAAATAGCACTTATCAACTGTTAGAAGGTGACGTTGCTGAACTTGCCATTACCGCTTCTGAGCCAACAGACGCCATGTACGAATATCAGATGTTAGATAAAGAGCGGTTGATATTGGTGATGAACCGGGTTCAAGGTAAATTACTTGCTGATAAAGAGATAACGGCGTCGGTATTGAACCAGCACAAAGTGGTGAGCTATGACGAGCAACTACCGCTTATTCGCCGGTATTTTTCAGAAGTGTTCAATGCACCATGCGAATCACCTGTAGCTGCAATATGTCCAGATATTCGTGCAATCAGCAGCATTCTTAAAGCAGGGATAGGCTATTCGGTATTACCTGATTACCTTTGCAAAGAAGCGATTGCTAAAGGTGAGCTCGTCTCACTTGGAAAGAGTGGGCCTGAAAACGAAATCTATCTGGTATGGAAAAAAGGCGCGTTGCGACACCCTAGGGTCGACTTTGCAAAAGACGTAATAATGGCTTTTGCGAACATTAACTACCTTGCCAGCTATCCTGACTAGCAGCTTTGGTTCAGTGCGCCATATAAGCAGGGCTTGTCGCACTGAACTCCAAATAGGCTTATTGAGATGATGAAATTAAAATGTACCAACAACTTTAACTTGGCCGTCGACTTTATTCTCGTCAATGAAACCAATTGTGTTCGGGTTAGTTGCAACTAACTTTAACATCTCGTCTTCCGTTGCAATCATTTCAGGTGGAGTGCCACGGCCGGTAAATACAAGCTTCGACCAAAATGCAGAGTATTGAGATTCTGACTTTCCTAATACACTGTTGTTAAAAGCGTCTCTAGCAGTATTGCCCTGCTCAAAGGTGAGTGGGATTGCGCGGCTGCCATCTGGAAATGCTTTTACTTTCCCTAGATATATTTTTTTTACCGTGTCGATATCTATACCCGAGTTGTTGCTAGCATTAACAATTACGGCGGTACCCGCATAAAGTGGTGCCGATAGAATAAAAAACAGAGCTGCAATTATCTTCATTGATATTACCTTCGAGAGTTACTCTGCATAATGAGTTACCTGTGTATTTATACTTAAATGCAGAGTTATTGTTACCATAGGGCACATCACCCTTTGTGAAGTATAACCAAGATTTACCATTTGTCGCACTTCAACAAAAGATGAATTTTTAAATGGAGAACAAAAATATTCATGGCGAAACCTAATGCAAAAGGACCGATCAGAACCGTGCAGATTTATTGCGCTAAATGTAAGTTCCAACTTTTTAAGTATCGAAAAGGAGGGAAAGGCGCGCTGGTGAAGTGTTTCAAAGAACGCATTGTTGAAGATTACACTAATGAAGAAGGGGTTTGTTCCTCCTGTAATGCTCAGTTTGCCAGAAGAGCAATGATTCGGGGCGTTCCCGCGCTTAAAATAGTGGGCGGTAAAGTGCATATGAAGTGAGATTGCGACAAGATTTCAAAAAAGGTGTCGTAACGTACAAATAAAGTCACTATTTTTGTTTTTTCGGAAATTTTTGAAAAATTAATCGTTTGGGCAATTTGCACTGACACAAAAATTGCCTAAATTTATAAAATAACTCGTGAGCCCGCTAAAACGAAAAGGCTAGCGTGTAGGGTGTGGATCGAAAGTCAAAGGAGTGAGTTATTACCTAACTGTTAACCTGAGAAGTTGCATGTCCATTCAAAGAAAATTTCTGTTCTCGGTTTCTGCAGTCATTGCCTTGTTCGCACTGATTGTAGCAATTATCACTGTGGTAACTACGTCGTCGTCTATTTCTGAGCTTGTTAAAGAGCAGAAGAAAAACACTGCCGACCGCTTAGTCAACATTCTAACTGTGACCGACGCCATTATGCTTGAGCGAGTTAAAAACAGTATGGCGCTACTGATGCAGCGAGGAGAAGCCTTAGGTGCTCCCAATCAGGGTGACTACATCAATGTAAAAGCAACACAGGCACTAGAGTTAAGGCTGGGGAATGCTGCGCAAGCCAACGATTTTGAATTAGTTGACGGACTAACCAGTGTTATGGGAGGTACAGCAACGCTTTTCAGTAAAACCGGAGATGATTACATCCGAGTGAGCACAAACGTCATTAAAAATGGCGAGCGAGCAATTGGCACTAAATTAGCTCCGTCAGGAAAAGCGATTCGGAAAATAAACCAACAGCAAGCTTACTACGGTGCGGTGGATATTCTAGGTAGCCCCTATCTGACAGGTTATGAGCCTATGTTCGACGCAAGCGGGCAAGTGATAGGTATATGGTATGTGGGATATTCAGCAGACCTTAACGTTCTAGAGCAAGCGATTAATCAGAGTCATGTTTTAGAGAATGGATTCGTAGCGCTTAGAGACGGCAAGGGTAACATTCGCATGCATTCATCGCATGTTAACGATGCGCAAGTCACCGAAGCATTGAATCAAAATGAAGATTGGATTGTAGAAGTGGTGCCTTTTTCTAAATGGGGCTATGACATCATATTAGCTGCGTCAGCTTCCGAGAAAGCAGCGATGGTTAGCAGTTCGGTGATAACTGTAGTGCTTAAAATTGTGCTGGCCAGCGGGGGGATTTTGCTCACTGTTTGGTTATTAGTGAAATATATCGTTGGAAAACCACTCGATGAGTTTATTGGTGTAGTAAACAACCTTTCAACGGGTGAAGGCGATCTTACTTTTCGCTTTGAGGCAAATCGCAGTGACGAGTTTGGAACCATGGCTAAAGCTTTTAACGGTTTACTTGCTCAACTACAACAAACACTTCAAAGCGTGGATGAAGCCACCGATAATATGTTAGCAAAATCAGAAGCACTGAATACTACTGCAATGAGTTCTAAGGAGACCGTTTCGAAGCTTAGCCAAGAGACCGAATCCATCGACAACGCGATTACGATGATGCAGCAAAACGTACAAAGTGTCTCTACTACTATAAGAAGCTCGAGTGACGCCGCTAGTGCTGCTGATACAGATACAAGAACCAGCGTGACCGTTTTGTCTGAAACTATCAAAGATATCCAATCGCAAGCGAATGACCTCGACGCATCAGTGGAAGTAATCAATGAACTAGCACAGGCCAGCGAGGAAATCAGCGGCGTTATGGAAGTCATTAGAAACATTGCAGAGCAAACAAACTTACTTGCACTCAACGCGGCAATTGAAGCGGCCAGAGCAGGCGAACAGGGGCGGGGCTTCGCTGTGGTTGCAGATGAAGTGCGTTCACTAGCTAGTCGTACGCAGGCTTCCACGGAAGAGATCCGCATTATGATAGAAAGGCTACAGCAAGGAAGCCGTATTGCTTCTGAAAAAATGCAACTAAACAAAGAAACCGCGTTTAAGACCGTGGAAACCACTAAGCACGCAGGTGAGTCGTTAAACCAAGCGCTAGAGGCTGTCGCTAGAATCACTGCGCTAAATGAGGACGCCGCTAATTTGGCAGAAGGACAAACTTCAGTTGCTGCCGATGTAAACAGAGGGGTGAGCAGTATCCAGCAGGTAGGCCAAGCCAATACAAACTACGCTAAAGAGGTCGTTGATAATTGTGAAGCACTAGTGCAGCAAATAAAGACCATGCAAATGCAATTGCGCCGCTATCAGTTCTAAATTCCCATTCGAGGGAAAAACCATTATTCAGAGAAAACGCTGTAAAAACTGTTTTCCTGCAAATCCGTAAGCGACAAAGAGGCATCATTAATCAAAGTAAGTCAGTGCGTCTAATGTCCATCACAGAACTAAAGAGTGCTTTATAGGTGCTCTTTTTTTGTGCATTTAAATTGTAACATGCGCAAGATTACAGCATGGAAATGTTTCAAAACTGAAACATTTTAATAATGTTACAAATTAGCTTTTCCTGTACCAAAGTTTAGTCGAGTTAATGAATAAGTAAACTTATTTTAAAGCTTTAACTTGTTGATATATATAACATGTGACGTTTATATTATTATTTTTATTAAGTGCTTGCTGCGCATACGTATGTATAAGAATTTATACCTTCCTTATACAAATAAAGCGGAAAGCAAAATGGTTAATGAGGGTAACACACAAAAGTATAAGCTGAGTAAATCAGCGAAAGTTGTCAACGCGTTGTTGGCAGGGGCATTGTCACTGGGCGTAGTATCACTTAATGCATCGGCCGACACGGTTTGGCAGGAAGATTTTGAATCCAGTGAATTGCAAGGAAAGGGCGCAACTGGTTCTAATCCCGGTGGGGCCGTTCTAAGCCTTGAAGGCGTTGAACGTTGGTCAATTGATGTTTCCGCAGGCGCATTAACTGCAACCTCAGATTGGTTTCGCGTTGAAAACGGCGCTATGCAAGCCCGCGATGTGGATGGCGAAGTGGTATGGTTGAGTGAATCGATTGATATTACTGATGCGGGTGATGTCACCATCAATGCAGTACTTTCGGAAAGTGGCGATTTTGAATCGACTGATTACATTGATGTATTTTACTCACTAGATGGCGGCGCTTTTGAGCTTATAACAATTACCGAAGGCGCATCAAATACTGTACAAGATGACTTCGGTAATGCCACGGTAAATGAAACAATTGGTAGCGGAAGCACGTTAGTATTGAAAGTCGCCATGGCTAATAATGCAGGCACAGAATACTTAAATTTAGATAGTATTTCGGTGACGGGTAGCGGTGCCTCTGATGGCACAGACAATGGCGGTGATAACCCTGATAACGGGGGCGAGCCTTCCAACGAACTCCTTTTCTTAAGCGGTACTTGCTTTAACTGCCCAGATTTAGAAGCAATCAATTTAGCGAGTGATTTTGTAGCATCGGACTACTATGCCGCTTTAGATGCCGCTATTGCTAGCGGTGATAGTGCACAATCACTGAAAGAAACAGCACACAACATCATTGAAAACGGTCATCGCACGCTATCATATTCTGAGGTGTGGACTGCGCTTACCTACACCGATGAAGACCCTGCAGATACTGACAATGTTATCCTGTTTTACAAAGGGATATCACAAGGTAAGTTTACCAACGGAAGCGGTAGCCAAAGCTCTAACCAAGAAAACTGGAACCGCGAACATGTTTGGGCAAAAAGCCACGGTTTTTCAAGCAGAAGTTTAACGGCATACACAGATATTCTTCATCTGCGCCCTACAGACATTTCAGTAAATAGCTCTCGCGGTAATCTAGATTTTGACTTCAGCGATAGCGCACTTGCCGAAGCGCCTGAAAACCGCGTTGATAGCGATTCTTTCGAACCGCGCGATGCAGTGAAGGGTGACGTTGCTCGCTCTATGCTTTATATGGATGTGCGTTACGACGGTAACACCGCAGGTGATACCGAAGAAGATTTAGTATTGCTAAACCGTCTAACATCTACCGACGAAGCAGCATTTGGAAAGCTTTGTGTACTGCTTCAGTGGCACGAGAGCGATCCAGTGGATGAATTTGAGCGTCGCCGTAACGAGCGTGTGTTTGAATTCCAGGGGAACCGTAACCCGTTTATTGATAAGCCTGAACTTGCTTCACTTATCTTTAATGAAAGCTGTGATGGCACGGGTGGTGACACAGGTGGTGACACAGGTGGTGATTCTGGCGGCGATACCGGTGGAGACACAGGTGGTGATAACGGTGGTGGCACAGGTGGTGATACCGGTGGTGACGCAGGTGGTGATACTGGGCCGTCAACCAATAGTGTTTACATTTCAGAGTATATTGAGGGTGGTAGCTTTAATAAAGCGATAGAGCTTTTCAATAGCTCGACTCAACCTGTGAGCTTGTCTGGTTACGAGTTAGTTTTACTTTCAAACGGTGATACTGCCGACGCCGACCGTAAAGTACTGGCACTTGAAGGCGAAATTCCTGCAGGTGGCGTAGCAACATTCGCTCACGCGCAAGCCGATGCTTTACTTACAACTGGTTCTACACTCAGCAGTTTCGTAATGAACTTCAACGGCGATGATTACGTTGAGTTGGTATATAACGGTCAAGTTGTTGATGCATTAGGTACTTATGGCGTTAAGACTAATTGGGGCAAAGACGTCACGTTAGTGCGTAAGAGCTCTGTAACAGGCGGAAACCCTAACCGAAACCCTGCTTTTACTCTTGATGAGTGGGATAGCTTCTCAAAAGATACGCTAAGTAATTTTGGTTCTCACAACGGTTCAGTAAGTGAGCCAACAGACCCAACCGACCCAACGGATCCTACAGACCCAACAGATCCGACAGATCCAATTGCTGAAGTGGCACTTATCAGCGCGATTCAAGGCGACGGTGAAGAATCAGCGCTTGTCGGCACGGATGTTATTGTTGAAGCAGTAGTCACCAAAGTTGTACCTGCCATGAGCGGTTTCTTTGTTCAGGAAGAAGCAAGTGATTCAGACGATAACCCGGCAACTTCTGAAGGTGTGTTCGTTTACGCAGGCTCATTTAACCTGCCAGAAGCAGGGGATGCAGTGCGTTTGCAAGGTACAGTAGGCGAGCGCTTTGGTGTAACCCAATTAAGCTTGTCTGCAGAACTCGAGATTACGGGTGTAGGTAGTAATGTGCTTTACACACCTATTGCTATGCCATTTAGCCTCGATACTTCTTTGGAAGCACTAGAGGGCATGCACATCAGTTTTGAGCAAACCCTTAAAGTTTCTGATATGTACAATCTTGGACGTTATGGTCAGTTTAACGTGTCGTCAGAACGCTTATTCATTCCTACTAATCAGTTTGTAGCGGGTTCAGAAGAGGCGTTGGCGCTAGCTGAAATTAATGCACGAAACACCTTATTGGTTGATGACGGAGCTACATCACAGAATTTGGATGGCATTCCTTTCCCTGTAGGTGGTTTATCACACAACAATCCACTGCGTTTAGGTGACAGTGTAGAAGCCCTAGAAGGTGTATTACATTACGCCTTTGGTGCTTACAATCTTATCCCTGTCGGTGATATCCAAACTGTGCGCACTAACCCACGAATTGCTGCACCACAGCTAAATGCTATCGGCGATGTAAAAGTGGCTAGTTTTAACGTGCTTAATTACTTCAATGGTCCGGTGTTCCCCACCACTCGCGGTGCTGATTCAGAAGTTGAATTTGCTCGTCAGCAAGCAAAAACAGTATCTGCCATCGTGGCTATGGACGCCGATGTGCTTGGCCTTGTCGAAATTGAAAATGATGGTTACGGCAGTGATTCTGCGATTGCGACATTAGTAGACAGCGTGAACGCGGAACTAGGTAGCGATGAGTACAGCTATGTTGCATTAGAGTCTTTGCTGGGCGGCGATGAAATTGCTGTAGGTATAATCTATAAGCCTGCCGTAGTTTCGCTTCAGGGTAACCCTGTGACGACGTCTGAACCACCATTTGACGAGGGTAACCGTCAACCTTTACTGCAAAGCTTTAATGTAAACAGTAATGGTGAAGACTTTACCTTAGCAATAAATCACTTTAAGTCAAAAAGTTGTGGTGGTGCGACAGGCAACGACGCAGACTCAGGTGACGGTCAAGGTTGTTGGAATGAAAAGCGTACCCAAGCTGCACAAGGTCTGATTTCCCTTGTTGAGCAAAAGAGCGACGTCTTGTCTGACCGCGTTATCGTAATGGGTGATTTGAATGCCTATGCGAAAGAAGACCCTATCCTTGCTCTTGAAGAGGCTGGCTACAGTAACTTGGTTAACTTCTTTGATGGAGACGGCGCTTATTCCTATAGCTTTGGCGGAGAAGTAGGTTACTTAGATCACGCTTTATCAAGCCCATCATTAACGGAATATGTGGTCGACGCAACGGTATGGCACATTAACGCCGATGAACCCCGCGTATTCGATTATAACGTAAATTATAAGACTGAAACCCAGCTTTCTAGTTACTACGGCGCTGATGCGTATCGCTCGTCAGATCACGACCCAGTACTTGTCGTATTGGATTTCCCTGAAGCGAGTGAGCCAGAGCCAGTTATTGGTGATTTTGATGGCGATAGTGACATAGATAACAACGATATTCTGGCGTTCTACACCTTACTTCTACAACGTCAAGCGACGGTTGAAGAGCACGACTTTAACAATGATGACAGATTAAATATCTACGATTTATACGCGTTAATGTCTATGTGTACACGCACTGCATGTGCAATTCAGTAATTGGAAAGAAAATGAAAAAAATTATTTTAATGGTATTGGCATTTGCAACTTTTAGTGCAAATGCCGCAATAATTGAAATCTCTACGGATAAATCGATTTATCAGGTAGGAGAAACTATCACGGCGACGGTAAGCTTTTCTAATGAAGATGCTTTTTCAGGAGATGTACTGCTTGTTCAATTATTCGACGTTTACAACACCATTGTGGAGTTTGATGAGTCGTTATTGAGCTTTATTGGCGCTTCTACATCAAATCCTTTTGGTACGGTTAACGTCTCTGGCGACGTGATTTTCGAGCTCTTCTTACCAGAAGCTAAACCAGGTGGTGTACTAGAGATAGGTTCTTCAATCTTCGATCATGAAGGTGGAATCGACTTTCTTTATCAGTCGACAACTCCTGTCATAGGCCTTTATAGTTTAAAGTTTATTGCTCAGGCCGCGGGAATTTCGGAGTTGAGCGGTTTAGAAGGTAGCTTTAATTTCGGTGGAGTTTCTTTAGGTGGCCAAAATCAACAAATTGACATCAACAGCACAAGCTTTGAAATCGCTCAAGTACCTGCACCTGGTACCTTTGCGCTATCGCTTCTGGCTATAGGTGGTATGTTTTTCGCTCGTAAGCGTGCGAAATCATAAACCTTAAACGCTAAACGTTTAAGCCCAGCCAAGTGCTGGGCTTTTTTATTTCTTTTGCTATTTACATGCGGCTTTAAATGAACCACACTGAATAAAAATACAATAAGCGCGCACCATGTTAGAAACCATTTCTTTTTCTCAACGCCAACGACTGGCGTATATCGACTTCTGCCTTTTGTTTAAAGGGGCCATTCATCGCCAAGATTTAATCAATCGGTTTGAAGTGGGTTTATCGGCCGGCTCTCGTGACTTTACTCTTTATAAAGAGCTTGCGCCCGATAACTTAATCTACGATCCAAGGGAAAAGCGTTATTTTCAAACAGAAACCTTCGTTCCGGTTTTCGAGCACGATGCAAAACGTACCTTGGTAAAGCTTGCTAACGATATATCGGACGGTTTCGATGCTATTGGCGATGTACATTTCCCGGTAGAAAGTGCATCTTCCCTGAACGTGCCTGATATTTTTGTGGTAGCGAAAGTAGTACAAGCCATAGTCAACAAAAAGGCGATGAGCGTTATTTACACGTCGCTGTCTAGTGGCAGTGGCGCACGTGAACTCGTGCCGCATAGTATTGTTGACAACGGCCAGCGCTGGCATGTGCGCGCCTTCGATAGAAAATCACAAAGCTTTCGCGATTTTGTGCTTACAAGAATTAGTAAGGTTACAGTTAAAACTGAGCCTGAAACCCACGAATGCATTGAACACGATGAAGAGTGGGGAAGACTTATCTCACTTGAAATAGTGCCTCACCCGAAGAATATCAAATATTCTACGGCAATAGAGCTTGATTACGCTATGGAAGAAGGAGTACTCAAATTAGAGGTACGCGCGGCTATGGCAGGGTATTTACTCCGCCGCTGGAATGTTGACTGCACAAAACATGCGAGTTTGCGCACTGGCGAATACCAGCTTTGGCTTAGAAATCAGCAGAGTTTGGCAGACACTGATAACCTTGCCATTGCCCCAGGCTATGTAGGCGAGAAAGAGCCTTATACAGCTTAGAGACCGTTTACATGCGTTAATATTGATGTTCGGCAAACCTAGCCCACAAGTACAAGCGTCTTTATTAACTGATGTATCTTTTAATCGTGGTAATTAGAGTGTCTTTGTCTAAGGGCTTGGAGAGGAAATCGTCCATGCCCGCAGCTAAGCACTCTTCTTTATCTTCCGCAAATGCATTTGCAGTTAGTGCGATTATAGGAGTGTTAGTTTCCAGTGTTTTTCTTAAAATTATTGAAGCTTCGATACCGCCCATAACTGGCATATTGCAGTCCATAAGTATCAGGTCGAACTTGTGTCGTTTGCTTACTTCAACGGCATCGCGACCATTTTTAACATGCAAAAATTTATAGCCTTCTGTTTGCAATATAGCTTTAACAATCTCGGCATTAATTTCGTTGTCTTCGGCCAATAGTATCCGTTTCTTTTTGTTGATTTCTTGAATCTCTTGGCGACTAACAGGTTTTGCTTCAATTAACTTACTTAAATCGTTTTCCAGTTCACGTCTGTTGATTGGCTTAGCATGAGTCTTCCAAATACTTTCAAGTATTTCGTGTTCGTCTTCCAGTCTTTCTAGTTCAGCCGAAATTAATATTACTTTAGGAAATTTAGGCGGTTTTAAACTTTTAAGCTGATGAAGTAAATCTACGCCGCTCATTTCTGGCATAGAGAGGTCAAGAATTATGACATCAAAACTAAACGGTTTGTCATCTAAAAATGCATTTGCACTTTCATAGCTGCAGGGCTCAATCGACATAGACGCAACGATGTGCTCAAAGTATTCGCGACTGGTTTGAAGGTCGTCAATGATTGCACAACGCAAGTTAACACTCGGCACAATATTGATATCTGGGAGCTGTGCTTCTCTTGTCAGCATTGTGAAGGTAAATGTACTGCCTTGACCTGAGAATGAGGCCACATTTATATCGCCACCCATTAAGTTAGCTAGCTGTTTTGCGATGCTAAGCCCTAGCCCTGTGCCACCAAATTCTCGTGTTGTAGATTGGTCAGCTTGTTCAAATTTTTTAAAAATGTTTTCTAGCTTAGAATAGGGTATGCCAATGCCTGTATCGATAACATCAAAGATAAGGCGATTGCCATTTTCATTTTTAGCGTGTGTCACTTTTAGCGTTACCGAGCCTTCAGCCGTAAACTTAATCGCGTTGCTCAGCAGGTTGTGTAAGATTTGCGCTATTCGCGTTATATCTCCTTCGATAACATGGGGAAGATCAGCGTCTTTTAAATAGTGAAATTCGAGCCCTTTGCGTTGGCAATAAACCCGTTGTAACGACACCACATCGTCTAGTACTTGTAGTAAATCAACAGGGGCTTGCTCTATTTTTATTTTGCCCGCTTCAATCTTTGATATGTCGAGAATGTCATTAATCAAAACTAACAGCTGCCGGCCGGCTGTTTTTGCCTTTTTTAAGTACAAGTTACTTTTTTCGGGGTTATCTATTGCCAGCTCAATCATGCCAAATAAACCATTCATAGGCGTACGTAACTCATGGCTCATGCTTGAGAGGAATTCTGATTTTGCTTTACTGGCTTTCTCGGCTTTTTCTGCGGCATTTTGTGCTAATTCTTTCGAGTGCTCTAGCGCGTTAATAGAGCGTTTAACCTGACGCTCCATAGGAAAGAAAATAAGCGCGGCTTCTATACTCAGTAGAGCAAGTGCTGCAAGCCACAGGTACATTTCAATACTAAGAACTGTATCTACACGTGATATTGCGTCTTGTTCTAATTGGCTTACAACATTGTCTAGCTGCTGTAGAAGCGAGGTAAGCTCTTCAACCGGCATAAGGGGAGACGTTTCGCAACGTGCATTTGTTAACAAGGTCTCAGCTCTATCGACAAAGTTTTTGACTTTTGAATCAAGCTGTCCTTGTTGAAAATAAGTGTTAAACGTTTGAGTAGGCAGGTGTTCCAACGAAACAAGATACTTATGATTTTGTTTGAATTTAGTAAGATCTTGCTTTAAATAGCCTAATTCTTGGCTGTTTCCACACAATGTCGATGAAGCTGCCAGCATCGCTATGCGTTGCGACAGCATACGCTGCTGGCCTGCAATATTAATAATTTCTCCATCCTGCTTTTGTTCTTTAATTAACCCTGAAAGAATTAAAAAAGACAAGGTAATTAGCGATGCTGTTAGCGCTAAAGCAACGATATATCGAAAACGTATGGACATAAGGTAAAGAAATGCACAGTGGTAACTAAAAGATAATAGATGCCAAGTGGTTACGCAATGTGCTGAGCAAATTACTTTTTTAAGTGACCCTATTCATCATCGCTTGGAAAATGGTTTGGCTCCCAGCCACGCAATACCGCTTCTTTAGTGTAAAACTCTGCTTCTTTATCGTTTAGAAAATGGGAGTCAATTGCAGGTGATGCGGCTTCTTTAGGTGCACCATCTCCAAAAGATTGGTATTCGGAAAACCGTGCTTCTGTGTGGGGACTAAATGGTCTCTTTATACCTGATAGCGTAGTTCCACCCATAGTAGTCCATCGCTTTTGGATGATATGACCTGCCATATAGGTGTTTATAAACGTGGTTTTACCTACAGCGTAAGGGTTTGCATATCGGCCATCTGAAAAGGTGGTTGTTGGATGCCACGGTCTACCCAGTGCCACGCTTTCATCTGGAACGCCGTTTTCTCTTTCAAGCCTACAGTTGTTGAAAGTAAGTCCATATGGGCGCTGTAAATGGGTGCTTGGGGCGGTTATGTAGCCCGTTAGTCCTTCGCTGTCACCACCTGAATGACGTGCTCGGGAGATAATAGAAACGCTTTCAAAAAATGCGCTGCCCTCACCAAAAATGAAGTCAATATGTCCCGCTATTGTTCCGCCTTCAATCAAAGCGCGGTCACCTTTTAAATAGAGGGTGTCTTGATAACCCCAAAGTGCGACATTTTTAAGGTAAGTGCGATCTGAGTTCACGTCGGTTTTAAGCGCTACTGCCTGCGTACCTGATAATCGAGTAGGGTCATCTTTTGCTTTGAGCTCGTTACCGGGATAATCAAAATCATTGGTGATAGTGATATTTTCGACAGTGATATTATCACCTAAAATCTCCACCGTGGCTGTGCGACGAGTTCCCCATTTTTCATCAGAGTTTTCTGCAACTTTTTGACCTGCATATCGATTGAAAACGATAGTCGTTGTTTCTTGCGATTGGCCTATCAAGTGAATATTGTCAGCGTTTATGACGACACGCTCTCGATAAATGCCTTCGTTAATAAAGACGGTCCATACTTTATCTTTTTGTGGCTCGTGAGACTCGATATAAGTAACAGCTTGGGACACAGAGCTAAAACGAGGTAAAGCGCCGTTAGTTACGTCACTGTTATCGTTACTGTCATGTGATTTAGCTACCACTACATCCGTCGTTGCTGGCATTGCCGCGCTTAATCCACTGAAAAATATACCCGCCAGCAACACAAAGGCTAAACTAAGACTGACACGTGCTTTATTAAATTCCATAGTATTTATTCTTCTACCGCCCATGCTTGTTAAATGGTTGGCTATTAATAAACACATTGTTTATTGAAAGGTGCGCTACATTTTCGATAACGGCATCTTTAATTGCACGCTTTATCGTTACGTTATTTATCGTCAACCCAGAAATAGGTGTATGATCGTATCCACGAAGTACAAAGGCTCGGTTAGCAGAAGCAACGTTTAAGTTCTCTATAGTGATATCTTCCAGTAGAGGAGGGAAGTTACCGGCATCACCCTCTTCGTAGAAGAAATTCACGACAACAGCGTCTTTCACCGTCCCAATATCGATATTGCGATAGTTTAGATTTTTTAGGTGACCACCCCGAATACTGTTGGTTTTAATTCTAATGCCGCGGTCTAAATCAGGGCTACTCATGGTGCAATACTGAGCATAGAGATTCTCTACACCACCGGATATTTCACTGCCGATTACAACACCGCCATGGCCAGCCTTCATCTCGCAATGTTCTATGACGATATTACTGCAGGGAACATTGACCCTTCTACCGTCTGCATTGCGTCCAGATTTAATGGCAATGCAATCGTCCCCTGTATCAAATGTACAGTTAGAGATAAGAACGTTCGTGCAGCTTTCAGGGTCGCACCCGTCCGAATTTGGGCCGAAACTTTTACAGTACACGTCGTTAACGGTGACGTTCTTGCAAAGCACAGGGTTAACCAGCCAAAATGGAGAGCGCAGAATGGTTACACCCTCAATAAGTACATTTTCACAGCCGTAAGGTTGTATAAACGGAGGGCGCAGGTAATTATTTTCAAAAACGCGGTCACTAACGGGTGTCCCTTTTTCTACCATTTCTTGCAGCGTGTCTCTGGTATATTTTTGGTTCTCAACCGGATCGTCACCCCATGTTGAAGCCTTCCACTTACCTTTCCATGGCCACCAGTTGTCTTTCGCCGCGCTACCGTCAAGCGTACCTTTGCCGGTGATTGCGATATTACTTTGCTCAAAAGCATAAATAAGAGGGGAGTAACCCATTAACTCCATACCTTCCCAGCGAGTAAAAACATATGGTTTGTAATCATCAGGATTGGTAGAAAATCGAATGGTTGCGCCTGCCTCAATATGCAAGTTTATATTCGACTGTAAGTGAATTGGGCCGCTGCATAGCCAGTCGCCTTTTGGCACAACCACTTTGCCACCACCTTGGCGTGCGACTTGGTCGATAGCTGCATGTAACGCTTGCTTAAAATCACTGCCATTTTCATTTAAAAAGTCGGTTACATTAGCTTCGCGCTTTGCAAAGGTGGGGCGCTTTATCATCCCTTTAATAAGGTTTGCTTCAGCGTCCCACTGGCGTTGAGTCCTTCCCGTTTCGGTCACACTTGCACATCCAGATAGGAATGCTGGAACACCTAAAGCCACCCCAGAAGCTGCAACAGTGGTGGCGAGGCCAGACTTTAAAAAGTGACGTCTGGCATTCGGTGAGTTAGGTCGGACCATCATATACCCCTTATATTTACGATTTAGCGCTTTTTACTTATTCAAATAATGTGCAGCCAGAATGAATGGACCTACACCTTTCGCGTCGTTTGCTCTGATTGGCTCACTCATGTAGTAGTCGAATGAACCATCTCTATATGGATTTCCACCAAGACCAGCAACAGCGCAAACTTGTTCAAGGCTGATAACGTTAGTTTCTGGATTAACCGAAATCATTTGATCAAGAAGTCCAGCAAACCCTTTTTCTGCGTAAGTTTTGTATTTTTCAGGAAGAAATTTAAGGCTTGAACCTTTAGCCATAGCGTAGGTCAGCATTGCCGTACCTGATGCTTCAAGGTAGTTTCCTTCTCGACTGCCCAAGTCAGTAACCTGATACCAAGTGCCCGAATTATGTTGATAGGTAAGCGTAGCGTCGATAAACGCTTTAAAGCGCGCTTTTAGCCACGGTGTTTTTGGGTGTTCGGCAGGAACAACTTCTAGCACATCCACCATTGCCATAGCATACCAACCTAGCGAACGTGACCAGTGATGTTGAGAAAGACCTGTTTCTTTATCAGCCCACTTTTGCTTTTTAGATGCGTCCCAGCCATGCAAGGGGAGGCCTGTTTTTTCGTCGTAAAGGTGCTCTTCAATGAGTTCAAATTGCAAAAATACGTCGTCTAGCTCTTTCATATCGCCGTACTTAACAATGTACTCGGCATAAAAAGGTGCTCCCATGTACAGGCCATCAAGCCACATTTGGTCTGGATAACGTTTCTTATGCCAAAAGCCGCCTTGTTTGGTACGTGGGTGAGTAGTAAGCTGCGTTCTAAGTAGGTCAGCGGCTTTTTTGTACTTAGGGTTGCCAGTTTCTTCATAAAGAAAAAATAACACCTTACCCGGGTTAACCATATCAATATTGAACTTGTTGATATCATAGGTTTTGATACTTCCGTCATCTTGAACCAACATGTCGTAGTAACCTTTTACATAAGACAGGAGACGGGGATCTTTAGTATCTTGATAGACTTCCGTTATGGCAAGGAGATTGAGACCGTGAACGTAATCCCACTGGGGCTTCTCGTCCCAGTCGATTTGCCAAGCTTCTGGGAAACGCACCATCTCAGACTCTATCATTCTCATAGACCATGATTGTGTGTTGTCGAGAGGCATTTGTACCCAATCATTTGCATTAGCAGCGGAAGAAACAAACGCCGTGCAAGCTACAACGGAAGCTGCGCGTAGAATACCTTTTAGCATAACAAACCCTTATTTTTATAACATTGTAAATACACTCTGTGCTACCGGTAGCATAATGGTTTTTATTTGCTCATATGTCAACGGGATTGTTTATATTTTTTAACTTTTATTTTACGCGTTTAAAAAGTGACTATTATAACTTAAGTTTTTGTATTTAAATGACTTAGTTAGAATATTCATCCTGCTTGGGTTAGTTTAAATAGTCTTCCCTTCTTTCATCATTGCATATCAAATTTCTACTTATTGTAAATTTTTTTAACAAAATTGTTGCCACCGGTAGCATAACTGTTTAGGATGTAAATCAAATGTAAAGCTTGAGTGTTGTTTTCGAGGTTTACATTATTGCCGAAGAGAAGTTTTGCGTTAATTAGAAAACGTAGCTGTACCCTGCAACTCTTCTCATTCAAGGTTTTGGTGGTTTACGAGACCATTATAGAGAATGAATTAGCATTGACGCGTTTTCGCTTCCTTAACAGCCAAGACATGCTATCGGATAAATGTAAAGCATTGACGGTATTAATCACCAAAATGTTATCCGGTGGCATAAAGGGGAGTGAAATGGTTAAATACGATAAATGTTGAATTTGTGTAAATTTGAATAGTTCACACACGTTTCAAAAGCATCTTCACCTTTTGTCAGTATGCGCGTCTCTTATAAATATAAAAACCGGAGAAACAACAATGTTACCAAAGAAAAAGCAACTCGCTGTTCTTGTTACGTTAGCGTTGTCAGGCGCACATATTCATGCGCAAGAAGCCACAGACGAACAAACTAGTGAAACCGAAGCACAAAATATGGAAGTCATTGAGGTATCTGGCTTTCGTGGATCGCTCAATAAGTCATTAATGGAAAAGCGAACGTCAGTTAACAGCAAAGAATCTATTGTTGCCCAAGACATTGGTAAATTTCCGGATTTAAATATTGCAGAGTCTATTCAGCGTGTTCCTGGTGTAGCCATCTCTCGTGAGGGGGGAGAAGGGCGTCAAATTACCTTACGCGGTTTAAGCCCTTCATTTACCCGCACAACACTTAATGGCATGGAAGTGCCAGCGAGTACAGATGGTACAGACTCAGGAGGCGGTGTTAACGGCGGACGTGGCTTTGATTTTAACATTTTCGCATCTGAGTTGTTCAACCGCGTAGATATTCAAAAATCTCCCACTGCCTCTATGGAAGAAGGCGGTATTGCAGGTACCGTGGATTTATATTCGGCAAAACCGTTCGATTATGACGGCTTTAAATTCGTTTCATCTCTTCAAGGTGGCTATAACAGCATTACTGAAGAGACCGATCCTCGCGCAGCTTTCATGATCAGCAATCGTTTCGCTGACGATAAGGTGGGCGTACTTTTCTCGGCCGCTTTCTCAGAGCGCACAGTAAGGCAAGAAGGTTTTGGTACCGTTCGTTGGACAACACCGGTTCGCGATGGTGGCGGTATTTTTGCAGACACGTCTGATACTGTGGTGAACGGCACGCCAGACGTGGGTAATTGCGAGTATCAAGGCGAATCTGTTGATCCCGTTAACTGCTTGTGGACACCACGCCTTCCACGCCCTGATTACTTTGGCAATGACCAAGAGCGTACTGGTTTTACGGGGTCTATTCAGTGGGCTGCAACAGACAATTTCACACTAACGTTAGACGGTTTAGTGTCTAAGCTTGATAACACCCGTACCATGTATAACTTCTTCCACATGTTTAGAAGTACATTTGACGAGATTACCCCTACTTCAATTACAGTGCATCCAAACGGCAAACAGGTGCTGGCTGGAAGTTACGACGGTATCAAGTCGCGTATAGAGAGTCGTTTGCAGGAATCAACCACTGACTTTAGCCAATTTGTTATCTCTGGCGAGTGGTTTATTGGTGAAAATCTAAAACTTGATATGATGGCAGGTACCGCAGAGTCTGACGCTCGTTCAGAGCAATATCGTTACAATATGACGCTGCTGGAAGAAACTAGCTACGGCTTTGACTTTAGCAATAACATTAACGCGCCGCAGCTTACTTATGGTTATGACGTTAACGATGCAAGTAACTATAATCTAAGCGATGGCCGATTACGTGCTACTGATGTATTGCGCGAAAACGATACGGTTAAGTTTGATGCCACTTATCTTGGCGACGAAGTGACTATCAAGGCGGGTTTCGCCTACAACGACCGCGTAGTAACCTACAGCGAAGAGCAAATTAATGGCTTCCCAGATCAAGATTCGGCGGTCGGCTTTGCTGAAATGATGCCGGTAGACGATTTCGGAAGTGGCTTTGATGGACCACTTGATCCGTTCCTTGTGGCCGACTTTGACGCCATTAACAGCCAACTGCTAGACGTTGTTTGGACACCACGCTCTGCACAAAGCTGGCAAGTAGGCGAAGAAACCTCTGCTGCTTACATCGAGATGGATACTAGCTACGAGATTGGCGATATGCTGCTTCGCGCTAACTACGGTGTACGCTATGTGAAAACAACCACCACCTCTGAAGGCTTTATTCAAGGCGAAACGGTACAAATTGAAAATGACTACAATAACTTTTTACCAGCGGTTAACTTAGCACTTGAGGCCACTGACGACGTTGTTGTACGCCTTGGCTTAACCCAGTCTATGACACGCCCAAGCCTGAACTCGTTAAACCCTGGCAACCCTAGTTTTGATTATATTAACGGCTCGGTGAGCGTAGGGAACCCATTCCTTGACCCATTCACTTCAGACAACGTTGATTTTGGTGTTGAATGGTACTTCGATGACGAAGCGCTACTAGCAGCAACCGTGTTCTACAAAGACATTGATAACTGGATTGTTCGCGCATCAGAAGAGCGTTTAGTCGACAGTGCTTACTACGACTTTATCGACAACGATGCACAGTTTGACCCTGTAATTGCGCTAGACCCACGCACTATTCCATACGAGCATAGCAGTCCAATTAACGCTGAAGACAGAAGTGTAAGCGGTTATGAGCTAATTTATCAGCAGCCGTTAAGCTTTCTACCAGGACTGTTCGAAAACATGGGTATCGTGTCGAACTACACTCACGTTAACGCGGACGACATCGAAGGTATGAGTGAAACATCGTACAACTTTACGGTGTATTACGAAACAGACCAATACGGTGCGCGTGTGTCAGTTAACAAACGCGACGATTACCTGACAGACTTTACTGGCAGTAATGGTAACGTTGCGCACGGTACGACAGGACCTACGCAGGTAGATTTCTCGTCATTTTATAACGTAAACGACGAACTCACGTTAACCTTTGAAGTCATTAACCTTACCGATGAGTACGAGCGCTTGTTTACCACGGGTGATGGCTCTTTGAACTTGGTACGTGAGTACAACCACACGGGCCGTCAGTTCTTCTTGGGCGCTCGTTATACGATGTAAAAAACAGGCTGACCAATTATGTTGGCCGGCCTGAGATAATAATTAAATGTTGTGTTCCGTGAAGACGGGTGTGTTTGGCCATCGTAATGATGGCCTTTTTTATGTGTAAAAAGTGTAGGCCGGGCGGAGTTCACCACGCCTCTACCTCACTTTTTGAGCAATTTGCATCGCAACAATAGAAATATTGAAAAGGAGAAAAGGTGTGAAAAGTTCAAGTAAACCCACCACAGGGAAAATATTCAACGCGCTGCGCTATAGTCTTGCAAGCGTTTTTGTTGTATCGAGTACTTTTGCAGTAGCAGACCAGCAAGGCACGAGTACACTTCACATTAGTTACGCGGCGCAATCTAGCGCTTATGCACTTACCAATTCGGGTTCCCAAAGTGCTTCAATCCAAAGCGCTACTAATAAAGGCAGTGAAGAGGCTGTAAAAGCTCCACCCTACAAAAAGCCAGTTACCCTACATCTGGTAGGCGATTCAACCATGTCAGACAAGCCTATGTTGTCATATCCAGAACGTGGGTGGGGGCAATTACTTCCTGAATTCATGCTACCCAATCTTAATATTAAAAACCACGCGGCTAACGGCAGAAGCACAAAGCGATTTGTAGATGAGGGACGCTGGCAGCTTCTGTTATCCGATCTGTCTGAAGGTGATTTTGTGGCTATTCAGTTTGGTCATAACGATCAAAAACAGTCGGATCCTGCTCGCTATGCCGACCCGGAAAATGCTTATCCAGCTTACTTGAATCAGTTTGTTCAGGATGTTGAAGCAACAGGGGCATCAGTGATTATCGCAAGTAGTATTTGCAGGCGTCATTTCACTGAGGAAGGTGTGTTAAAACGGACGTTGCTGGCGTATGCCGATGCAGCGAAGAAAGTGGCAGCACAAAATAACGTGCCATTTATTCCTATGAACGCTTTAACTTGCGATTTTCTTGCTCAGGTAGGCGAGCCTAATAGCAACCATTACTTCATTAAGGTGCCCGCCGACCTTTATGCGCGCTACCCTGAAGGCAAAACGGACGACACTCACTTGAACGTTGTGGGCGCGGCGAAAATGGCGCAAATATTCGTGCGAGAGCTAAAAGCGACAGCGCACCCACTGGCAAAATACGTATATCGAGACACGTTGTAAGCTCACATAAAAATGAAGTGGCGCGTTATTGCGGGCGTGCCGCGTTCTTTAGTGCGGGATCGCCTTTATCTTAATTAGCGTGCTTGCTTATGGTTACAATGGCAGGAAATAGAAGAGAAAAAAGAGGAATGTCACATACCGACTATAGCGACGGTATGTGATTAGTGAAGGCATCGTCTGATATAATGGCACCGGGGTAGGTAATCACAGTCGCTGCCACTTTTGCACCATAGCTCGCGCTCTCAACAGGCTTTCTACCTGCAAGTCGAGCGGCCATATAACCGCCATTAAATGCATCGCCAGCAGCCGTTGTATCAACCACCTGTTCAACACGCTCAACAGGCACAATACATTGTTCTTGTTGACGGAGTATATGAACGCCAACCGCCCCGTTTTTCATAACGATTTCTTCAATCTGTTTGTCGGCTAAATAGCTAAATATTTCATCAGCATTAGTGTGGCCAAACAGCATTAAATGGTCGTCTGCACCTGGGAACGCCAAGTCTGCTTCAGCATATGCCTTACCCGTCCAGTATTTGGCATCTTCTCGAGATGACCAAAGACGAGCTCGATAATTAGGATCAAAGGCAATCTTACTTCCTTTGGCCTTGAGTGACGAAATTAGTTCGAAAAGTGTAGCGCGCTGTTCGTCATCTAAAATGGCAATAGAGATACCGCTCAAATAAAACCAATCACAAGCAAATTCAGCGCCCTTCATAATGTTGAGCGTCTGTGTTGCTGCAGACTGGTTACGCCAATATGCAAAGGTTCTTTCACCTTCGTTGTCGTTGCGGATCATATACAGGCCAAGGTTACGCGACGACGAGCGAAACACTAAATCAGTGTTAATTTCGTGCTCCCCCATTTTAAACAGCAGCTCATCGCTTAAAAAGTCTGCGCCTATAGCCGTTAAGTAACTAATGGAAGAGGAAGGCAAGCAGCGTTTTAAATAAACCGCAGTGTTGTACGTGTCGCCAGCAAAGCTTTTCGCCATCAGATTATTATCTGTGTTTTCATCGCGCGTACTAACTGATGATTCACGCTGAGTGCTTCGAAGCTCTACCATGCACTCGCCAAAAATAACCATTCTTTGGTTGGTATCAACTATACTCATGCCGCAGCCTCATCAAACAATGTTAGGCTTTGTTGACATGCCAAAGTTATAGCTTGCCAATTTTTTGCTTCAATGGCTGCCTTCGGCATCATCCATGTACCGCCTACTGCTCTTACATTGCCAAGCGAGAGATACTCATTCGCGTTATCGCCATTAATGCCGCCGGTAGGGCAGAAGCAGACATCGCTAAATACGCTTGAAATAGCTTTAAGAAAAGGTGTTCCGCCGCTAAGACTCGCAGGAAAGAACTTCATCTCGCGAATGCCTTTTTGGTGCGCCAAAAGAATATCGGCAGGCGTAGCGACGCCTGGCAAAAAGGGTGCATTAGACGCAATCAGTGTATCGAGCAATGTCTCTGAGCTTGTGGGCGTTATCAAAAACTGCGCGCCTGCATCCAACGCTTCAAATACGTGGTTGCGATTTAACAATGTACCCATACCCACAACGAGTTCAGGAAACTGTTTTCTAATCGCTGACAGGGCTTCAAATGCTGCGTCGCTGCGTTTCACTACTTCTATGTTGCACAGGCCGCTATTTGCAATTGCTTCTGCTAGGTGAAGCCCCTCGTCAACAGATTTAGGCTGAATAATAGGCAGTAATGGGGCGCCTTTAAGCATGGAAAAGGTACTTTTCATCACGCGGTTCCTTTTAGTGAATCTAGCGAACTTTCTGTTAACGTAGTGGGAGCAGAACCTTGCTGGCCTTCGTTGCTGTTTTCGTGCGATAAAATGTTAAGCAGCTGATTAACTTTTTCGAGCACTTTTTCTTTGAACGTAGTGTTTACCGACAGTTCGGCGAACATGGTTTCAAGAGATAGCAATTTTTTTGCAAGTTCTATTGCCTGAAAGTCTACCGATTTTGCTGTAGCCCTTAACATACTATCTAGCGGGTCGGTAATGGTTTCGTTTAAACGTGCCTTGTTGTTTACAAATAGGCACCAGGCCGCAACTGCACTGCAGAGCAAATCAATATTTCGTTTTGCTTTTAGGTTATCGCGTACTGTGTCGAGAATTCGAAATGGGATTTTCTGTGACCCATCCCAAGCAATTTGCGACAACAGGTGGCGAATATGCTTATTCTCATAGCGCTTAACAATGTCTTGTGCGTAAGCGTTCAGATCGAAGTCTTGTGTTCCGCTATCGGCATTCTCGTTATCACTGGATAGAGACGGCACAATTTCTTCTTTCAACATGGTTTGAATCAGTTGCTTTATGGCTGGGGTACGCATTGCGTCGAATACGGTTTCCTTGCCAAGCAATAACCCTATGTAGGCCAGTGTTGAATGTGTGCCGTTTAGAATGCGAAGCTTAGCTTTTTCAAAGAAGCTCACATCATGAGTAAAAGTAACGCCAACTTTATCCCAAGCAGGTCGTGGGCCAGAAAAATTATCTTCAACCACCCATTGAGTAAATGCCTCTCGCTGAATAGGCCAGTTATCAGTTAAACCCAGCTCAGCGGCAACGTTGGCTTTAAAGCTGTCTTCAGTTGCTGGCGTAATACTGTCAACCATAGTGCAGGGGAAGGCGATGTTCTCGCTTATCCACTGGCCGAGTAATTCATCCGTTTTATTGGCGAACTCGGTCACCGCTTTTTGCAGCTTTTTACCGTTGTCTGACACGTTGTCACAGCTGATAATGGTAATATCTGCATAGCCTGCCTGCTTACGTTGTGATAGTGCTTGCACAATTAGGCCAACTGCACTTACCGGTGTTTCTGGCGTGACTAAATCAGCTTTTATATCCGGATGATCAGTATCTAGATGACCTTGTGCATTAAGGCAATAGCCCTTCTCTGTCACGGTAAGCGTCACAATTTTAGTTTGCTTGTCTACCAGCGCAGCAACAATGTCTTCACGATCATGTGCTAATGTTGAAAGGGTTTTAATTGCGCCGATAATGTGGGTTTCAGGCTCGTTATCAACAATACACAACGCATAGAGATTGTCTTGTGTACTCAACGCTTCTTTAAGTGATGCGCTGCGCATTGACACACCGTGAATGCGCCAGTCACCGCCATAAGCCAGCGCCTTTTCGGTATAATACGCTTGGTGCGCACGGTGAAAGGCGCCTGGACCAATATGCACAATGCCACAACCGGTTGCTTCCAGGTCGTATTTTGGTTTACTTACGCTGTCACTTAAAAGAGGTAGCGTTGAAATTGATAACGGCTTTGTCATGATTACCCCAGTTTGTACGCTTGTTTAGCAAAATCATAAGTGAGTTTTCTGGCAATGCTGGCCGCTTCTGTTTCACTGATGCGGTGCTCCACAACTAGCTGTGCAAGGAAGCGACAATCAATGCGTCTTGCAACATCATGACGTGCAGGAATAGACAAGAACGCGCGCGTATCGTCGTTAAAACCAACAGTATTGAAGAAACCTGCGGTTTCTGTCACTTGATGTCTAAAGCGCAACATGCCTTCAGGGCTATCGTGGAACCACCAAGAAGGGCCAAGTTTCAGGCAAGGGTAGTGGCCTGCAAGTGGTGCTAATTCACGGCTGTACGTGGTTTCATCTAATGTAAATAGAATTATGTCCAGGTTAGGCTCGTTACCGTATTTACCGAGTAACGGGCGAAGCGCTTTAACAAAATCTGTTTGCATTGGAATGTCGTGGCCTTTATCGCGACCAAACTGTGCAAAGAGCTGACTGTTGTGGTTTCTAAACGAACCAGGGTGAATTTGCATCACCATGCCGTCTTCTACACTCATTCCCGCTAATTCGGTAAGCATTTGCGCTCTAAATAGCTCTTGCTCTTCGGCGTTACTGTTTCCACTTCTTACTTTATCGAATAAAGCAATACACTCAGCTTCACTTAAATCAGCTGTGTTCGCTGTTGGGTGTCCGTGATCTGTTGCTGTCGCACCGTGCTCTCTAAAGACGGCACGTCGTGCACGAATTGCGTTCAGGTAGCCCTGCCAGGTTGCCGTATCTTCACCGGTTAATTCACCTAGTTTCTCAATATTTGAAGCAATATCTTCGCGTGAAGCATCGACTACATCATCAGGTCTAAAGGTGGTAATAACCCGCTTTGCCCACGGTGTATCTTTAATCGCCGAGTGATGGGGAAGGGCATCAAGCGCACCTTCGGTGGTAGCAATCACTTCAATATTGAAGCGATCCATCAGTGCACGGGGTTTAAAGTCATCCCCTTGAAGCTGCGCAGTGATGTGGTCGTAATAATGCGTTGCGTTGTCGCTACACAACATCTCTCGCAAACCAAATACATCGTGAAATACAGTGTCTAACCACAAACGCGATGGTGTGGCAGCAAATAGATGATAGTTATCTGCCAGAAGTTTCCAGATTTTACGTGGATCCTTTTCCGTTTCGCCGCCGTCCCAACGTGGCACACCAATATCGGTTAATTTAATACCTTGGCTATACAGCATTCTGAACACATAGTGATCAGGGGTGATAAACAACTCGGTTGCATTGGTGAAATTATTGTTTTGTGCAAACCAACGTGGGTCAGTATGGCCATGCGGACTTATGATAGGGAGATCTCGAATTTCCTTATACAGCGCCTTTGCAACACTTCGGGTTGCTTCATCGGCAGGAAAAAGTCTATCTTCATGTAATAATATCGATTCCATAACGCTCTCTTTTAGAGGGTGACGCCACGTTTCCAAATAGCAATCTCATGGCTGCCATTCTTTTCGTTGCAGGTTTGTTGACCAGATGCCACTGCCAAGCAATGTTGGAGTAGCGCTTCGGCACACTTATCGATAGAGACGCCTTCTAGAACTTGTCCAGCGTTAAAATCTATCCAATGTGGCTTCTTATTAGCGATATCTGAATTTGACGATATCTTGACTGTGGGTACAGGAAAGCCAAGGGGCGTGCCTCGGCCTGTGGTGAATAAAACGATATGTGCCCCCGATGCTGCCAACGCCGTTGAACTAACGGCATCGTTACCAGGTGCTTGTAATAAACTTAAGCCTTTATCTTGCTTGGGCTCGCCATACTGCAAGATGGACTGAATAGTAGACGTTCCACCTTTTTGAACCGCGCCGAGTGACTTTTCTTCTAGCGTGGTTAATCCGCCAGCTTTATTGCCTGGAGACGGGTTTTCGTAAATAGGTTGGTTGTGGGCGATAAAGTAGTTCTTAAACTCATCAATCAGCGAGTTAAACGCCTCGAATACGTCTTTGTTTTTAGCGCGATTCATTAAAAGCTGTTCGGCGCCAAACATTTCTGGCGTTTCGGTTAAAATAACCGAGCCACCTAGATTACACATTAAATCGGTAACACGCCCTACTGTTGGGTTGGCAGTAATACCGCTAAAAGCGTCGCTACCCCCGCATTTCATGCCCAACGTTAATTCGCTAGCGTCGATGGGCTCACGTTTGTCATTAGCCATTACTTTTAACAAGTCATAAACCGCATTGACACCTTCTTCTAACTCATCTACCACTTCTTGTGCGTTGTAGAAGCGAACCCGATTTGCCGGTTTATCAACGTGAGGCAGTAAACTCTTAAGCTGATTGTTTTCGCAACCCAAGCCTACAATTAACACCGCACCTGCGTTCGGGTGAGATGCGAGAGAGGCTAAGATAGTGCGCGTGTCATCTAAATCATCGCCCAGTTGAGAACAGCCAAAAGGATGGGTAAATGCGCGGAACCCGTCGCACTCGCTAGCGAAACGACGATTACATTCGTTGGCAATACGGTCTGCTGTTCGATTTACGCAGCCTACGGTATTGATGATCCATACTTCATTGCGAATACCCACTTTTCCATTTTCTCTTCTGTAGCCCATGAACTGTAACCCAGAAGTAAGATGGTTTTGTTTTGAAGCGGTATTTGACGGCGCGTAAACGTATTGTTCAGTGCCTTTTAACTTAGTCTTTGCGTTATGGCTGTGAACATGTTCACCAGCATTAATTCGGCTTGTTGCTGCACCAATGCTGAAACCATATTTTACGATGTCACCACCGTCTGACAGGGTAACTAAGGCAACTTTATGGCCAGCAGGAATGTCTTGGCGAACTGTAAAGTCAAATTCAGCGATGTAAGTGCCAGCCACGATAGGGCAGGTTGCAACCGCAACGTTATCGTTATTATGCACTTTAACTAGTTGTGTTTTAACGTCCATTACAAGTCCTGCTTTATCTTTACGGCTTATTTAACCGCTAAGCGTTGTTAAATAAGCACTTAGTCTTTAAAAAGAGCGATAGATTGGAAAGCGTTGCTTTTTACGCTCTGTTTACAAATTGTTTATTTTTAACATTCTTATTTATTGTTATGCCACCGGTGGCATATTAGGTCGAAAAAGAAGTGTTAGCAACACTTCATTGCAAAAAATCACACTTTTTTGATTGAATCGCGAATAATCAGATGAGGTTTGACCAGATACGTTTCGGTTTCACTAACTTCACTGCCTTCGATGTGCGCGATGATTTTACGCGCTGCGATAGCTGCCATATCCCCAACGGGACGTTGAACAGTAGTAAGGGCAGGGATTACACGGGCAGCAAGTAGATTGTCATCGAACCCCGCGACGGATAGTTCGTCAGGTACGGTTATTCCCATTTCATGAGCCACTTTCAATACGCCTGCTGCCATTTCATCGTTGTTCGCAAAAATAGCTTTAACTCGTGGTGACTGAATAAGCAATTGACGCGCGCATTCTATACCGCTTTCGAAGCTGTTTTTACCCTCAATTACCCTGTTTTTAGGTACATCGACACCCAGGCCGTTAAGCGTTTCAACAAAGCCTTCCAAACGCTCTTTTGAGGAATAATACTGTTGCGGACCGCTGATGATACCAATGTCTTTATGACCTAGTGAAACCATATAGCGCGCTAGATCGCTCAGCGCAGCTCTGTCGTCACTCACTACGATATTTTGATGGTCATCTAAATCTACTGACGCCATTCGCACATAGTTAATGCTCTTTTGCTGCAGTGCGTCTGCTAAAAGTTTAGACTCGGATACGGGTGGCAGTATGATGACGCCATCTATGTTCGAACGACGTACAAAATTGACGCAGTTTTCTACGAAGCCTTCTGCATTATAGCGGCAAGGGTGGACGACTAATTCGTAACCCTTTTGAGAACATATGCTTAACACGCCTCTTTGCACTTGGTCGATATACAAGGCATCTGGGTTGTCATAAATCAAGCCTATCAAGTAAGAGCGGCTAGTACTTAAACCACGCGCTTGCTTGTCAGGGGCAAACCCCGTTTCTTGAATGACAGCTTCAATGCGCTCACGTGTTGCTTTACCAACATTGGTCGCGCCGTTAATGACGCGTGACACGGTACGCTTTGATACCCCTGCCAAGGCTGCTACATCATTGATAGTCGGGCGCTTGTTCATAATTCTCTGTTTTTCCGCGCTATTATGTCGTTACTTCCGATATTACCACACAAATACGAGCAATATGTTTTTGTTACTTAAAAGTGAAAGTTCGTGTGATCAAGCTCCGCTTGACCACACCTTTCAGTCTTGATGATTCTACCTTACTAAAATCCTAGTGCACGTGGCAGAGCTTCACTGAACCAAGCAACATACGTGACTAACATAAGAACCACGAACATAGCCACATACAAAGGAATGAGCGGTCTAATGATGTTCTCAAGTTTGGTTTTAGCAATAGCACAGGTAATAAAAAGTACCGCGCCTACGGGCGGTGAGCATAATCCAATAGATAGGTTGAGTACTAGCATGATGCCAAACTGCAACTCGCTCATTCCAAGCTCTAAGGCAACCGGCAAAAATATGGGCGTAAAAATAAGTACGGCAGGCGTCATATCCAAGAATGCACCAACCACAATGAGTAACAAGTTGATAAGAAGAAGAATGAGTAATGGGTTATCGCTTATCGATAACAGTGCATTACTTAAAGTCTGCGGGATATTTTCAAACGATAAAAGCCATGACATCGCGGTTGAAGCCGCGATAAGCAGCATTACAATTGCTGTTGTTTCCGCTGCTTTTAAGAATATATCGGGTAAGGCTTTCGCTTCTACTTCTTTATAAAACACCACAGCTAACAGCAAGGAGTAAACTACCGCAATGGCACCCGCTTCAGTAGCGGTAAAAACACCGCCCACAATGCCGCCAATCACTAAGAATATGAGGAACAGGGAAGGGAGTGCTGCGATAGTTTTTTCGACAACTACTTTAATAGGAAGTCGCGGCGATAGCGGGTATCCCTTCATTTTTGCATAGACAAAGCACACTAGCATTAGCGCTAGACCCACCATAATGCCTGGAATATAGCCAGCCATAAAAAGGGCGGCGATGGATACGCCACCGCTAGCGATTGCGTATACAATTAAGATATTACTTGGTGGAATTAACATTCCCGTAGTTGATGCTGCGGCAGTGACCGCTGCGCTAAAATTCGGCTCGTAGCCCGCTTTTTTCATTTCGGGCAACATGAAGCTGCCAATAGCAGACGTAGTCGCTACCGCAGACCCTGAAATTGCACCAAACAGCATGCAGGAAACAACATTCACCAAGGCTAAACCACCGGGAAGCGCACCGATAAGCGCCATTGCACATTCAATTAATCGCTTGGCTATGCCGCCGCGTCCCATGATAAGGCCAGATAAAACAAAAAATGGGATTGCCAATAGTGCAAAGCTATTAAGACCACCTGCCATACGCTGGGCAATAGTAATGGTAGCCGGAGCAATGTCCATGCTCATTACCATAGCAAGCAGCGTGGCTACACCAATGCTGATTGAAATGGGAACATTTAAAAGAAGGAGTACAAAAAAGGCGACGACTAAGATAATACCGGTCAGTTCCATTACGCTGATTCCTCATTGTTGTCTTGCCAAAGCGTTGTAATGTTAACCAGTGCATAGGCAATGATAAGGCCTCCAGATAAGGGAAGCACGCTATAAATAAAGCCCATTTTTACACCTAGCGCTGCTGAAATTTGCTCTAGCTCTAATGTAAGAGACACTAGTTCAGCGCCGCCGTATACCATCACTAAAACACAGAAAATAATGACGATAATTTCAACGCAGGTGAGCAAAAGGCGTTTCACTTTACGTGACTGGCGCTCAACAATTAGGTTGAAGCCTAAATGCGCGTTTTGACGATACGCATAAGCCGCACCTAAAATACCAATCCAAATAAGTATGAACCTAGATAATTCTTCGGTGATTGAAGCGGGGTCTTTAAGTACGTAACGTGAGACCACTTGCCAAATCACGGTAAGTAAAATACTTACCATGGCAACTATAAGTGTGCCGGCTAAGGCTTTATCGATAAGGCGTATTATTGTCATTGTTACATCGCTTTTATTTGCGTAATTAAGTCGCCAATAGGCGTGCCTTCAAAGCTCTTATGAAAAGGCTTTACCGCTTCAACGAAAGGCGCTTTATCAGGCGTAATAACTGTGACGCCTTCGGCTTTTACCTTTTCTAAAGATGCTTGGGTCGATGTTTTCCAAAGCTCGCGTTGGTATTCAACCGAGTCTTCCATAGCCTTGGTTAACCACGTTTGCTGCTGCTCATTCAAACCTTCCCACACTGGTAGTGATGCCAGCATGACATCTGGCACGCTCGTATGCTCATCAAGGCTGTAATACTGAGCAATTTCATAATGACGAGAAAGGTAGTAGCTAGGTGGGTTATTCTCAGCACCATCCACAACACCTTGCTGAAGCGCTGTGTACAGCTCTCCCCAAGAGACGGGCGTTGCTGCTCCACCCAGTGCGCGAACTGTAGCTACCGCAGTGGGGCTATTTAACACGCGAATTTTTAGCCCGTTCAGATCGCTTGGTGTTTCTATAGGTCTGTCGTTGGTATAAAAGCTACGGCTTCCCGCATCGTAATAGCCGAGACCTTTTAGTCGAAAATCTTCAATACCGGATAGCAACTCATTGCCTAAGTCGCTGTTCAACACTCGCCAAAAATGATCATTATCGCGAAAAATGTAGGGAATACTGAATATCTTCATTTCAGGAGCAAACCCTTCTAGGGGGCTTGCAGACACCTTCGTCATGGCAAGTGAGCCAATCTGCAACAGTTCTACCATTTCTCGCTCGGTGCCCAGCTGGCTGCTCGGATAAATAATCACACTCATTGTACCGTCAGAATAGTAATCGAGTCGCTCTCCAAGGTATTCCATTGCCTTATGCACAGAGTGTTGCGTGTCCAACGTATGCCCTAAACGCAATACGGTGACTTCGCCTTGCAATTCATTTTGCGAACACGCGGCTGTTAGCAACATCGCTGTAGCAGAGAGCGTGAGTTTTAGATACCGCAACATATTCAATACACCTATTTAGAACAGGGCAGCTTAGCGCAACTGCGATGGCGGAAACTTATCCATATCATCGTAATCCAGGTTTTCTCCCGCCATTCCCCAGATAAACGCATAGCTTCCTGTACCCACACCACAGTGAATTGACCAAGGTGGTGAAACCACAGCTTCTTCATTTGCTACAAAAATATGGCGAGTTTCGTGAGGTTCGCCCATGAAGTGACAGACTCTGCTTTCGCTGTCCATATCAAAATAAAAGTACACTTCATTGCGTCGGTCATGCTGATGAGCAGGCATAGTGTTCCAAACAGAGCCTGTGTGAAGGCGGGTTAACCCCATCTGTAATTGACAAGTATCGACAACAGAATTGATAAGTAACTGTCTGATATCTCGCTTGTTAGAGGTTTCTTGACTACCTAGATGAAGAACATTTGCGTCGGCACTACCTATTTTTTTACAGGGATAGGCGTGATGAGCCGGCGCGGAGTTTAAGTAATATTTGGCAGGATTGGACGCATTGTCTGACTCAAATATTACTTCTTCATTGCCTTGGCCGATGTATAGGGCTTCCTCGTTATCTAAATGGTAAGTCGTGCCTGAAACGGTAATGGTGCCTGGACCGCCGATGTTTATCACACCTACTTCGCGACGGGCGGTAAAGAAGGGCATTTTTAACTGATCTTCAATGGTTTCTAGTGTCAATGCACTTGCAGTGGGTACTGCGCTTCCAAGCATAAAGCGTTCGTAATGGGTGTATATCCATACGACTTTGCCCTCTGTCATCAGGGTGTCGACCAAAAAGGCGTCGCGCAGTTCTTGCGTATTGTAAGCATTGGCCTCTTTACGGCCTATGGCGTATCGCGTGTCTATTTTTTCGTTCATCACTTTTTTCCCATTCATCGTTGTTTTGCTGCACAAGGCTATTTGTTAGCTCGGGGCTATCTTATCGCTCAGGGCTATTGTATTGCTCAGGGCTGTGACCTTTGTTAGTCGCTAGCGTGCTAAAAAGCCGCCGTCAACCGCAAGGATATGGCCGTTAACGTAGTTACTTGCTGCGCTCGCAAGAAATACTGCTGCCCCTGCTAAATCGTCGCTTTCACCCCAACGATTAGCTGGAATGCGGGCGCAAATTTCAGCACTGCGCTTTTCATCATCTTGCAGCGCTTGGGTATTATCGGTTTTGATATAACCGGGCGCTATCGCGTTTACCTGTACATTGTGCTGTCCCCACTCATTGGCCAGCGCCTTTGTTAATCCGGCAATGGCATGTTTGCTCGCAGTGTATGCGGGAACAGTAATACCGCCGGTGTAACTCAACATTGACGCAATGTTGATGATCTTACCTTGCCCACGCTCTACCATCGTCTTGCCAATAGCTTGGCTAAGTAGGAAAGCTGAATCGATGTTGACTGCAAGTACGTTTCTCCATTCCTCAAAAGGAAAGTCGGTAGCAGGTGCCCTGAAAATAGTACCGCCGTTGTTGAGAAGTATGTCGACGTGTCCTTTAACGCTTAACGCATCTTCGGCAAGTTTGGCTACAGCGCTGGCATCGGCAAGGTCGGCATCTAATGCCATAGCTTGCCCCCCTTCACTTTGAATTTTACGTAATGTCTCATCACAGCCACCTGGTCGAGAGCTCGCGCAGATGACGAAGGCACCTGAAGTGGCGAGTGTTAAGGCAAGCGCTTGACCTATACCTCTGCTTGCGCCAGTAACCAATGCTGTCTTACCTTCTAGGCTGAAATTGACCATGTAATTCACCTTTACCATCTGCGTTATCAAATGCCTGACTTTCATCGACATACTAAGTTGAAATATCTCGTTAACAAAATTTAAAATAATTGCCACCGGTGGCAATTGTCAATATATTGTTTAAAAATATCGTAAATTAGTTCAGCGCGTTAACAACCAATGGAGAGCATAAAAGTGATTAAATTGAGTAAGATAGGTCTAATTTTGGTGCCATTTTTGGCAAGTTGCTCACAAGAAGATATAAATCCAACTTTGTCTGTCAAGGTCAAAAATCCAGCAAATGGTGGTAACGGGAAGCAAGTTTTCGAAATTTCACTGCCCCCGCAATATTCAGGTTGGAAGTTGAAGCAACACCCTTCTGAGTGGATAGAAAATGATGAAGGGAAAGCGATGCTTTTAGGTGCGGCATCTATAGCGGCAGGCAAGAGCATATCGTTAGAACTTTTACCACCTAAGCAGGTTTCAAATAATAATGTTCAAGACAGAGCGCACGCGGAACTTTCATTAAGAGCGGGAGGGGAGTGGCAAGACGCAGCATATAGCGCTGAAGGCTTTGCGTTTGAAGAGGTCACTTCGTTTACGTCACCCCCTCAATTAACCGACCATTCTTACTTTTTGCGTTACGAAGGGCCCGGTTGGGAGTCTGATCAAATGGGCTATCGTCTCTATCTTGATTGGCGCAACGCGATAGATGTCTTTGTAAAAACTGATGACAGTGTAGTGTTACCCGAAGTTGGGCAAGACGGCTATGATAGCTATCACACTTTATCTTCGTGGGGCGGAGACGCGCTTAAAGTTGGCAAATCGTTGGGAGTGGGTGCACTAGGTCGATTAACAGAACAAGAAACCCAAGACTCCTCAACGCAGACAGTCATGCATTTTCAGCATGTTGAGAATACGCAATACAAATTGGTATCGAATTCTCAGTTGCGGGCTGAGTTCGAAGTTGGCTACGAAGGGTGGACATCGTCTGATGCGAAAACGGACAGCATTGACGTTACCACGCACTATCGAATTGATGCGTTCGACCCCACAACCCACATCAGAGTTTCTGTATCAGAGCCTTCGGATAATATTGTCGCGGGTTTAGTGGCACATGATGGAATGCAAGTAATTAAAGCTGAGCGCGGAGAGTGGGGCGTGATAGCTACTTGGGGGGCTCAAAGTATCTTGGCAGATAATGACAACTTAGGATTGGCCCTTGTTTACCGGTTAGATCAGGTCGAAAGGGTATTTGAGGGTGAACATGACCACCTTGTGTTGTTTAAACCTTTGACCGCTTTTGACTATAAAATTCTCGCGGTTTGGCCCAAGCGTAGTAGCGACATACAAACTGCAAAGCAGTTCGAAGATTATCTGATTAACAAGCTAAAAGTGCACAGCCATCCGTTTACTGTATTAAATTAAGCAACATTACTTAACTTGGAAAACGGTTTGATGCGAAGGACTGGGGCGGTTGATCTTTAATTTTTAGCAGAGCTCAACAAGCCCCTAGATTTACCAAATCCCTACGGTTTAGCTTCAATTCTTAAAATTCCTTACTTCTCTTTCGATTTTTGCTATTTTCCATGAGTTTACTCGAGCCTAGAAAATATTGACCATCTAACCCTATACCGTATTCAGAACCTTTAATTAGCCAATGAAATAAATAATTCATAAATTGACTAAATGGACTATTTTTTCTTGATTGAATATTCAATAATCCTAAGCGCTGCGCCGCCTCCGTTTATGTTTGCTTACCCTCCTCCTTTACTTTCATATTGTTGTGTCAAAAAGCTTTTACTTTTTGGTCAATAATTTGTCACCGAAGTGTCATAAATTTTATCCACACTTTTTGCCCGCTAAGACCGTTTAGCGAGGTAAGCCATCTGCTCTCCTCATCTCTAATTATAAAACAAGTATAAGCAAGGAACCGTAATGAAAAGCGAAACTCTTCGTGGAATAAAGTATTCAGCGATTGCACTAGCAGTAACACTTGGAATGTCTGCCTGCTCACTAGAGGGTGATGATGGCGAAGACGGCGTTCAAGGGCCAGTGGGCGAACAAGGTCCAACAGGTGAGCAAGGCCCTTCTGGCGAACAGGGCCCTGTGGGTGAACAGGGACCAGAAGGTACAACAGCAGGTACGCTTACTCGTATTGCGACTGTTCCTCTTGGCGCAGAAGTAACGGGTATTTTCCTCACTGATGAAGGCGACCTGTTTTTCAATGTACAGCATCCATCTGGTACGAATGCAGCAACGACTAGTGTCAACGACATGCCTATCAATACAGGTACTGTGGGTGTGCTAGCAGGCGCTAACTTTAATAATCTGCCGGTTACCCTACCAAATTCTCCGGTACCAAGCTCTGATGAAGAAAAAGAGCTGGTGGTTTCTGCCATTGGTCAATACCAAGTACTTGGGCAAACCGGTGATACTTTCGGTACTGATCTTCCTGAAGGTTTAGGCCACATCTACACACTCGATGGCGAAGAACTTGTTCTTGAAAACGATATGCCTGACTTTAACGGCTTTATTTCAACGGCCGAAGGCGAAGGGTATCTTTTCTCTAACTGGGAAGAGCTTCCTGGCGGTATGAGCCGCATGAAGGTAGAAAAAGACGAATTTGGCATGTGGGAAGTAACAGAAGCCATGATGCTCGACTTCTCACCAGTGTGGGGCACGGCAGCAAACTGTTTCGGCTCAATGTCACCATGGGGCACGCCTCTTACGTCGGAAGAGTGGGTGGTTAACTCTGCGGTAGACACAACAACGTCTCCTAGCTGGAATAACCCAGAAGCCGTATCAACCGATGCACGCTTAGGTCGCATGTGGCAGATGACAGCACCAGATGCGCCAAATCCTTACAACTATGGCTACATAGCAGAAGTTACAGAGCCATTGGCTAATGAGCCAGTGATTGTTAAGCACTTCACTATGGGCCGTTATGAACACGAAAATTCAACGGTAATGCCTGATGGAAAAACCGTTTATCTTTCTCAAGATGACACCGGCGGCGTGCTGTTTAAATTTGTCGCTGATACTGCAGAAGACTTATCTGCAGGTACGCTTTACGGCGCTAAACTAACTCAAGATGCAGGGCAAAATGACCCAGCGACCACGGGGTTTGCTGTTGAGTGGGTTGAGCTAGCCAGTGGCGACAATATGACTATTCGCGCATGGATTGACGAGTACAACGGTATTGGTACTGACGATTACGTAGATGGCCAAAGCTCTTATATCACAATGGCCGACGTTCAGGCATGGGTTGATGGCGATGCAACGTATCCAACAGTGGAAGAGGGTGGTTCTAGCGTAACCGCTGGTCAACCTATGGACGACCGCGTGGCGTTCCTAGAGAGCCGCGCAGCAGCCCGCCTTAAGGGGGCTACCGCAGAATGGAGAAAACTAGAAGGTATCTCTATTAACCAGAAGCGTGCGCAAGAAGCTGTAGAAGGTGTTGATACCATTGAAGGTGAAGTCGTAGACAATGCATACCTTTACATCGGCATTGCTGATATCGATAACACTATGGTTGACGGTGAAGGCGACATGCAGCTTTCTGCCCGCGTTAAAGATTGTGGTGGTGTTTATCGCGCCAAGCTGGAAGAAGGCTACAACATTTCTCGTATCGAACCTGTAGTGATGGGTGGTACGTACCGTTCAAGCCTGACAGGTGCAGAGCGCTGTGATGTTGAGCAGCTTTCTCAACCAGACAACGTTGTAGTTATGAACGACGGCCGTATTCTTATCGGTGAAGACGGTTTCCAAGAAAACAATACGCTGTGGATGTATGAACCAGCAGATAAATAAGTTTTCTCTTTAATTTAAAATTTGCCGGGTGTTTAAACACCCGGCTTTTTCCGTTGTGACGATTATGAAAATACTTAAAATAACTTCAGGTGTAGGCATTCTGCTTTCACTACTTATCAGTGCGGGGTGCACTGAAAGCACAAGTGCTGACCTAAGCAGTCAATCAAATACCGGCATAAGAACAAGTACTCACTCTGCTAATGGGAAAGGGCCTTCATCAGAGCAGACAAACGCCGACAATGTGCACTATTACCCTTATCAAGAAGGTGATGATATTCCCTCACTTGCCTATATTGAGCACAATGAAGTGTATAACCCAGAATCGGTGATCCCGCCCCAGTGTTACACCAAAACTGAAGGCGTTAAAAACCCGTGTTATGCGTGTCACCAAAGTTACGATTCGATAGAAAAGCGCCCTAACCAAATGGGTGATGGTACATTGCAGGGTAACTATGAATTTTCCGATGTTGGGTTAACGAATAGCTGGAAGAACCTTTTTATAGACCGTACGTCGCTCATAGCGGATATTGATGATGCCACCATTAAAAAATATGTAGAACAAGACAATTACACCGCATCGATTCAAAGCGACGCAATGCCAGAATATATGCGCATCGAAAGTTTAAGTGAAGCTGATAAGGCTTTTGATAAAGACGGTTTCGCCAAAGATGGCAGCGGGTGGGTATCTTACAATTACAAACCCTTCCCAAGTACCTTCTGGCCGACTAACGGGTCAACCGGTGATGCCATGATCAGGCTTCCTGAAAGCTTTCAAACACTGAATGGTGAATATGATCAGGCCGTTTATACATTGAACTTAAGCCTAGTTGAAATGGCGGTCAAAGAGCTAGACACATTAACAGTAGCACCAGTCGATGAATTAGCGCTGAACCTTGATGTAAACAACGACGGTAAGCTCACAAAATTAGTGACTGAAATGGCGCGTTCGTCGCATTATGTTGGCGATGCAAGTGCAGTTCCGCTTGCCCATATGCTTTACCCCGAAGGTACCGAATTCTTGCACACTGTGCGTTACATTGGCGTGGATGAAAACGGAAATATTTACAATGCGCCGCGGATGAAAGAAGTGCGCTACATGAAAAAGCATATGTTCAGAAGCCGCGAAAGCTTGGCCTCTGCCTATTATGCCGAGGCAAAAGATAAGCATTTTGAGAAATTGCCTCAAACTCGCTATCTGGGTGAAAAGGGGATAGACAACGGCTTTGGCTGGACAATTAACGGCTTCATCGAAGATGAGCTGGGCGAACTGCGTGCTCAACACGATCAAGAGCTAGCGTTTTGTAACGGCTGTCATAAAACAGTAGGGTCAACCTTTGACCAGACATTTTCATTTGCCCGCAAAGTGCCTGGCGATGCAGGGTGGGGATATATTGATTTGCGTGCCATCGAAGATGTACCAAATATCAATGAAGAAAAAGGCGAATTCCTCACCTACATGGAGCGCGTGGGCGGTGGCGATGAGTTCCGTCAAAACGGAGAAATGCTGGCCAAATGGTTTGATGAAAAAGGCATGGTCAAGGTGGAAGAAGTGCAACGTGCCAAGTCAGTGTATGACATCATTACTCCTTCACCAGAGCGCGCTTATGCGCTAAACAAAGCTTATTTGACCATAGTGAAAGAACAAAGTTATCTGTTTGGTCGCGATGCGACACTGACTGAAGCGACTAACGTGTTAAGCACCATTGATGCCCAGCAGCCACCACTTAAACCTGAATATCGCTTCAAGTGGGATATGCGTCTTAACTGGCAACAGGAAAAGCCAAGCACCATAGCAGAAGCGCGTCAACACTAACCATTAGTAGATGCTTACAGGCGTAAAGTTTGATATCGACCAGTTGCTGCGCTCGCGAGCTCTGTATTGCTCGCGAGCATCTAATTCGAATGCTTTGCTGCTAATGAAGGTCATCAGAAGAAGTATCGCTTAAGCTGAAGTGCTTAGAAGGCCAGATTCTTTCTCTGGGGAATGAAAGGATGTGAACGCGATATTGTTCTGAGCGTTCGTTACCATTCGCTTCTCGGCCGGAGCCCCTGATTTGTCTTCACCTTCCTGCTGGGGGAGGTGCTTGACCTTAATGCCGTTTTGCTTGAAATCAGCATTAATAAAGCCTTGGTCTGAATACGCGTTCAATACATTGATACATGGGTAAAAGCCCCATTTCGAGTGAAAACGCTGAGCATTATGAACAAAGTCTAAAAGGTGATTCACTGGACATTGATAATTAGGGCGGTGTGGTGCGAAGGTTCGCGTGGGTAATTGCTCTAACGAGAACCCTAATGCTCTACAGTTAGTGAAGAAATCTTCGTCGTTTAGTCCGAAACCCGCGTAGCCTTCATCGAAGCCGCCGGTTTTCTGAAAGTCTGCCTTACGAATAAAAAACACTGTAGAACAAATACTATCGTCACTAAACTTTCCATGATTAATTTCCTGATCTCTTGAAGGTATTTCGTTATTGTCATCTTCGGGTAACGTGTCGTCATTACTTGCTAAATAACCGATTTCTTTCTCATCTTTTGAAATTGTTCGGTAGGGCTTACTACAGCGCTCGTTGGGCAGAAATACCACTGATGTGAACACTACGGTGTTGTCACGAAGTGCAAGCAAGCCATCCTTAAAAAGCGATGGGGCAATAACTGCATCTACGTTTAAATAAACTAAATTCGCGTGCTTGGCCGCTGACATACCCTTGTTGCGCGCTTTCGCTATCGGAAGCGCATCTTGATTTACAAATTTGTGAACAATGTCGAATTTCTCACTCTGTATAAGTGACAAATCAGAAGGAGGTGCCATCCAAACAATGACTAGTTCATCTGGCGTTGGAGAGCATTGCTCTAACTGAGTAATCAAATTAGTCAGCTGTTCAGTCCTGCTCTTAACGATAGTTACTGCACTTATTGGTGAACGCATACTCTTCCTCCCTTTCTAATTTATTGAATTTGTAATAACTAGGACACGATACGTTGAACGTTATACTCTCGTGTAAGCAAATAACATTCCTCTTTTGCAAGTTATTGTTTGTAAAGTGTAAATTTTATTGAAGGAGTTTGATTTTGAGAATTTTCAGCAATGGTTGGGCGTCAAGGTAAGCAAGAGGTGCAAAGGAAGAGAAAAATTTACAAACGAATGTATGGAGGCAAATAGCAGTTTTTTATTTTAAATTTTTTGGTGGTTTGTTCTGATTTTCAGATTAACATCGCTCGTTGTTTCATAACTCTCTTTTACTGAGCATCTAGCGCGTAATAGCTTTGCCGTTCCCACATATTTTGGTATGCTTGGTTTGTAGGTTAAACATTACAATTCAATAGTTTAAATATTCCTACAAATATTGCTTAACACGTTTTCTTTTGAGTAGAGCTGATCCGATATTGTTGGTTATTACTCACTCAAAGTGTAGGTAAATCTTCAGCCTTACTTGTAACGTATTAATTTCTGAACTTCTTATTTTTTCTGGTGGACAAAGGCTGTGGAATCACAATCGTCTGTATTCATTCGACACTATGACAAACAATCATTAAAGGTGGTTGATGTCATATCTGGTATCTCACCGAATGCTATGCGTAGAGTATTTGGTGGCTGGATATTTTTCGCTGCTGTTGTTGGCGTTATTGTAAGTGTAGCACCAGATTTGAGCGCTCAATTTATCGGTTTAACGCTTTTCGTTCTTGTTGCTTTTACACTCGTAATGTTTGGTCAGAGCAGAATAACGGAAGGCTGGCCAGCTATCATTTGTGACAACAACTATATTGGCGTGGTGAGAGACCCCGTCAAGAGAGAGTATATTTGTGTGAACGCTGCGCTGGTCAAGGAAGCTAAACCTACATTAATAAAACCCAATAAAAAAGCGGTTGAGATTGTGTTAGATAGCGAACAACTATCGGCAGAAGATCACGAGGTGCTAAACCAAGCGGTTTGGCCTCGAGAGAACAAGCTGATAGGGCTAGCACATTTTAAAAAGCGTGAAGAAGCGTGTGATAGCCTTATGTGGTGTGTCAAACACCGTAGTTAGCTCTCTTTAGATTTACAGCCTTGAGATTAGTGTTAATCCGTGATTAGCGCTAGCTCGGTAAATAGCGGGTAGTGATCTGAGCCTATGCTTTCAAGCTTCTCTATATTGACCAATGCAAAGTGTTTCGAGTGAAACACGTGGTCTAATGGCCATTTCACTAAAGGATATTTCGCGTGAAATGTATTAAAAAAACCGCGCCCCTCTCGTGGGTCTAAAAGTCCGCTTATTTTCTTGAATTTTCTGGTAGTAGGTGACCAAGCCACATCGTTAAGATCGCCAGCGACGACGATAGGCCCCTCTGTTTCAGCTATTTCTTCCCCCACAACCGTAAGTTCTACGTCTCTGGGCTTTGCATACGTGTTTTCTGTTGGGCTTGGTGGTTTTGGGTGAAGAAAATACAGTGTGACATCTCGTTCATTAAGTTTGATTTTCACTCGCATAGAGGGAACATCATCTTCAATTAAAAATCGCAATGAGACCTCTTCAAAGGGGACCTTGCTGTATAGATGCATACCGTAGAGGTTTTCGAGTGGGCAAAATTTACGATATGGGTATTCAGACTCAATTTCACTGATGCCTTTCTGCCACTTCTCATTAGATTCCAACGTTACAAGAAAATCGGGTTGCTTATTTCGTACATGTTCAATGAGCTTGCGAAAATCGTCATTAGGCATATACACATTGCTTGATAAAAGGCTTAGCTTTTGGCTCGCGCTCTCAACCTGTATGTGCCTAACTTCTCTTTTATATAAAGGGGTATAAGGAACGATCCAGACAACCTGATAAATAAGGCTCACTGTTAATCCAGCTACAATAGTTATTGCGAGGCTATCAATCTTTGCGTAATAGGCTAACTCAATAATATGCCAAGCAATTAACAAAGCAATTATAGCTGCTATCTGTAATCGCGGAAATTCCCAAACTCTTACTAACCAATGAGAAGAAGGGAGCAAAGGGGCCCAGCTTACGGCTATAAATAAGACTGAAACAGCAGTAAGTGCAGTATCCATGTCTGGTTGGTCCTTTAGTTTAATTAACGAAGAACGCTTCACCTGCTAATTCGGCCTGCAAAATCAAATTGATGACCATAGCCAGTGAAGCGATACGAATCGTTATAGCTACGGCGGCTTTGTGAAAATAGTTTAACCTAGGTATCACTGCAACTAGGCGGCGGCCAACGGCGAAAAGTTAGTTCCTAGTACAATCGATAGGAACTTTTCTTACGTGAAGTTGACGAGTCTTGGGCATGAACAAAATTAAGTAAAAAGTTCTCAAACAAAGGCAAAGTTTGCAAAACAAACTTACTTTATTAGACCTAAATTTTAATATTTATCATTAAAAACAATACTTTATTTTGTTGGCAAGGAATTGGCATGACTATCTTCGAGTTTCGACAAAGGAGAAATGTTATGAAACGTTCAATTATTTCTATGATTGTTGCTACAACTTTGACCACAGCTGCATATGCAGGTGACATGGGCACTGACAGCACAGAAAATAAATGGGAAAAAGGCGCCAAAGACGCATGGATTGATGGCAAAGCAGAAGCAACGCTGTTGTTCAATGGTAACCTTGATTCATTCGACATTAACACTGACGTTAAAAACGGAAATGTTGTTCTTACTGGTAAAGTTGAGAACTCTGTTGATAAAAAGCTAGCGGAAGAGCTAGTGGCGAATATCGACGGTGTAACGTCTGTAGATAACAAGCTAACGGTTGTCTCTGACAAAGATATGGATGGCGATATGTCAGATGACATGGAAGACACGGTTGACGAAGGTACAAGCGAGTTGACTGATGCTAAAATCGCCACAGTAATCAAAACCCGTCTTCTTATGGATACTGACATTTCAGGTTTTGATATTGATGTTGACGTGGAAAACGGTGTAGTAATGCTGACTGGTGAAGTTGATTCTGATGCCGAGCGTGACTTGGCAGTAGAAATTGCTAAAAATGCTTCTGATGTCAAAGATGTAGAGAGCAACTTGCGTGTAGTAACTGAAACCGCAATGAACTAAAGGTTCTTTTCATCATTTTCACAAAAAAGGGGCGCTCGCCCCTTTTTTCTTATCAAATATTAAACAAGCATATAATAATCGAAGTCAATGCTTCTATTCTTCGTTAAAGAGTACTATCTGCCAATTTCAGATTGGACCTCTTTGCGATATTCAGTGCAACCATCAAAAACAAATTAGAGTTCGTAGATAGTAATATCAGTTCCATTTTGCTTACTACAATGCGCTTTATGTTCACGTACTTGTTCTGAATCCAAATAAGCATATGCACCGCAGACGTCAAAACTACCATGTTCAAATCACGTTAAATTTCAACAATTTTTCATTCGTTTAAATCAAAATTTTCATCTGAAATTACTCCAACATTAGCAAGAACCGAAGCGAGAATTAATGTAAGAGACATTAAAACGGGCTTCATCCATGGGATAACTGAAACGTCAAATAACCACAAGGCAGTAGGCATTGTCTTTGTTTTAGACATTTACACCTCTTGGCAGACAAACGCTTACCGGTACACCTCATACTTAAGTCAATATTATTGGTAAGTCCGGTTGAGGGGGAATATTGCATTTTGTAATGCCGATTTAACTATCTTACAAATCAATTGACAAAGTAATGAAATCTTTAAATAGATTGCCTTCGAGAGGGAGGGGAATTTGTATTATTGCTGTTTTTATTACTGAACCTATTGTCTTCTAATACTTATGTCTATTTCCACGGCAATATTTAGCACGAAAAATGAACTTTTTGGTAATGCCAAACATGCGCTGAACACTTTATTCTTCATCTACTGGCAATTTTGAAGTCGTTTTTACAAACTTTTTTTGGATAGGCTTTGATTAAACCCGAAAGAAAAACACGGAAAATTTCTCTTAAAGTGTGTAGAAAATTCTCTCAATATATCTTGCAGTAGTAGTCGTGCTTCATATCTTACTGAATTGCAAAGAAATATATTGTGGTATAGAAGCTGCAATTAAAAATCACACATAGTTATCAAATTAGCGCATTGTTTGGCTTACCTTAACTCTTTAGCGCTAAGTTTATTAATTAGATTATGAGCAGTTCACAGATGGTCAAGGAGTGAGGCATGAACATTTTAAAGTGGGTTTATTCAGCTATAGTTGTTTCAGTTGTAATAGCATTAATCGGTTTGTTCGGCCAAGGCAAGCTTTCAATTAGCCAAGCAACGGCCGATGACGCTGAACGCACTGTTCATGCAGATATCGTTAAAGTTGAACAGACATTATCACTTGTTGAGTTTGATCTATCCAAAAAAACGCATTTGCTTAGAAAAACACGCTTAGATTTTTATGTTAAGCAGGCAAAACAAGCTGATTTAAGAGGCTGGAAGTTTAAACGTGACGAGTTTGTTGAGCGCGCTGAGAACATCATTAGCCACCATCTTACACAATATGCGAACGATATCGCTCAAGAGACAGATACCTACACTGCACAAGCAATTTAGCCCAAATAGCATTAATGAAAACGCCCTTTACGTTTTGAGAACGTGAAGGGCGTTTTTTGGCTTACAAATACATTCAAATATCAGACAAAAAAAGCGAAGCTTAAGCTTCGCTTTCATTCTTCGTGTCAGACTATTCAACTTCCACAATTTTTAAAGTGTTAGTTGCGCCAACTTTTTCCATTTCATCGCCATAAGTAAGGATGATGCTGTCCCCACTTTTCACTAAGCCTTTCTCTTTAAGCGATGCTATAACATCGTACTTTAACTTACCTGGTTCGCTATCTGATGAGTCAAAGTAAACCGGTTTTACACCGCGACATAATGCCATCGTATTCAGTGTTGATTCGTGACGAGACATCGCAATAATTGGCAGAGCTGTAGTGATACGCGACATCAATGTTGGCGTAGTTCCACTTTCAGTTAAACCTACAATCGCTTTAACGCTTGGCAAGTGGTTTGCGGCGTATACAGCAGAGAGGGCAATCGATTCGCTAGTAGATGAAAACTGCTGGTCCATGCGGTGCTTAGAGATTTTAACGCTTGGATGAGTTTCTGCGCCTTCACACACACGGGCCATAGCAGCAACCGTTTCGATAGGGAAGTTACCCGCGGCAGTTTCAGCTGAAAGCATAACCGCGTCAGTGCCATCTAGGACGGCGTTTGCAACGTCCATTACTTCTGCACGCGTTGGCATAGGGCTATCAATCATCGACTCCATCATTTGAGTCGCAGTAATAACAACCTTGTTCAATTGACGAGAGCGGGCGATAAGCTTTTTCTGAACGCCAACAAGTTCTGCGTCTCCAATTTCAACACCTAAATCACCACGGGCCACCATAACGGCGTCTGACGCAGTAATAATGTCGTCCATGGCTTCATCAGAAGCTACCGTTTCAGCACGTTCAACCTTCGCACAAATTTTAGCGTAGCAACCTGCTGCCTCTGCAAGTTCTCTAGCATAATTCAGGTCTGCACCGCTTCGAGGAAATGAGACCGCAAGGTAATCAACACCAATCTTTGCTGCGGTTTTGATGTCTTCTTTATCTTTGTCGGTAAGCGCATCAGCAGAAAGCCCACCGCCTTGACGGTTTATGCCTTTATTGTTTGAAAGTTTACCACCTACAGTGACCTCAGTAAGCACCTTGCGACCTTCAACACCGGTTACGCGAAGCTGAATACGGCCGTCATCAAGAAGAAGAATATCGCCTGCAGACACATCATCAGGAAGCGCTTTGTAATCAATTCCTACTTGGTTGATATCGCCTTCGTCGCGGCCAAGCTCTGCGTCTAGGATAAACTTAGCGCCTACGTCTAAATGAACACCACCTTCTGAAAAACGAGCGACACGAATTTTAGGACCTTGAAGATCGCCTAAGATAGCTACGTATTTACCTAAGTTCTTTGCAGCCTGACGCACGCGTTTGGCACGCTCGATATGATCTTCAGCCTGCCCGTGAGAAAAGTTCATACGCACTGTATTCGCGCCTGCCGCTATTAGCGCCTGGATTTTTTCGAGTGAGTCTGTTGCAGGTCCTAGGGTGGCAAGAATTTTCGTTCTTCTGGTCATGTGATTCCGTCGCTGTTTCTAAGTTAGAAAAGACAAAGAGTGATAGGTATTCCACAATGGGATAATACCTGTAATCGCTTTACGTAATTTTATTACAGAATAATAGTTGAATTTGACAATAATGTGAATGAAATAAACAAAAACGCCTAACTGGCTCGACCAGTTAGGCGTTCTTCTCGGTACATTAGCCGCTAATTGCTACGATAATAAATGCGACTATGATCAAAGTAATGACGGTTTAATCGCCGCGTTTTTCGTATCGTGAACCCCGAAGTGTGTCTTTAACACGCTTAAGGTTTTCTCTGAACTTATTACCACGGCGCAACGTAAATCCAGTAGCAAGCACGTCAATGAGGGTGAGCTGCGCAATTCGAGACGCCATAGGCATATACATATCGGTATCTTCTGGTACTTCCAACGACAACACGTAGCTGCACTCTTGAGCCAATGGGCTGTCCGCTGACGTAATACCAACAACTGTGGCATCGTTCATTCGGGCGATCTGCGCTATCTCAACAAGACTCTTTGTACGACCAGTGTGGCTTATAAGTACGACTACATCTCCCGCCGAACAATTCATACAGCTCATACGCTGCATCAGGATATCTTCAAAATACACAACGGGAACGTTGAATCGAAAGAACTTATTTAGCGCATCGTGAGCGACAGATGCTGAAGCACCTAGGCCGAAAAATGAAATTTTCTGAGCCTGAGTCAGCAGGTCGACGACACGATTAACAACATTGACATTGACCGACTGACGGGCAACTTCAAGCGAGGCCATAGTCGACTCAAAAATCTTATTCGTGTATTCATCCGGACTGTCATTTTCATCAACGTGTCGGTTAACATAAGGCGTGCCATTTGCCAAACTTTGCGCTAAATGGAGTTTAAAGTCTGGAAAGCCTTTCGTATCGAGCCTTCGACAGAATCGGTTAACAGTAGGCTCACTAACATCCGACATCTTAGCTAGGGTTGCTATACTCGAATGAATGGCTGTTTGTGGATTAGCTAAAATGACTTCAGCCACCTTTTTCTCAGATTTACTGAATGCCGCTTGATTTTGTGTGATTTTTTCTAGAATGTTCATACAGATATAGCAATTAGTTAGCACGATTTATTGTAAGGTACACCTGTAATAGTACCCAATGTGAGGTCTGTGACAAGAAAAATGTAATTTTTTGACAAATTTTGTTGTTTTTCACAGGGTAAATAAGGGTAAACTGAGGGAAATAGTAAAGATTCAGATCCTATGGTTGGTTCAAGTTGTAATTTTACTACATTTGGTGTTAACTATACGGTAAAAATAGTCGTTAGTGTTGTAAACAATTTTATAATGCGCTGCGAGCATATACATTTATAAGGTCGACGAATATGGTATTGGATAATTCCTACGAGCCCTGTGATTTTGTACTTTTTGGTACCTTGGGTGATCTTTCACGACGCAAGTTATTGCCTTCTTTATATCAGTTAGAAAAAGCTAACTTGATGCATCCAGACACTACGATTGTTGGTGTGGCGCGTCAGGAAATGGAGCTTGAAGCATATATCGAAGAAGTTCACGCTAACCTTATTAAGTTTGGTGAAAAGAATTTATGTGAAGAAACTTGGGAGCGCATGAAAGCGCGTTTGCATTACGCATGCGTAGACATGAAAGATGTGGAAAGTTACTGCGTTTTAGACGACCACGTAGACCCAACTCGCACCATGGTGTGTTACTTAGCAACGCCGCCAGCCATTTATGGCGACATTTGCCGCGGCCTGCATAGCTGCAAAATTATCGACTCAAGTGTTCGTGTAGTGCTTGAAAAGCCAATCGGTCACGATTTGGAATCGTCGAAAGTTATCAACGAACAGGTTGCAGAATACTTTGACGAAAAACAGATTTACCGCATTGACCATTACCTAGGCAAAGAAACGGTGCTTAACCTAGTATCGCTTCGTTTTGCTAACTCTATTTTTGCAACAAACTGGGATCATAACTGTATTGACCACGTACAAATTTCAGTTGCAGAGTCAGTAGGTATTGAAGGACGATGGGGCTATTTTGACGACGCGGGACAAATGCGTGACATGGTGCAAAATCACTTGTTACAAATCCTAAGCTTGGTTGCAATGGAACCGCCAACAACGTTAGATGCCGACAGCATTCGTGATGAAAAGCTTAAAGTGCTTAAAGCGCTTCGCCCTATCAATTCGTTTAACATTAACGAAAGCACGGTACGCGGTCAGTACACGTCCGGTTTTGTTAAAGGCGAAGAAGTACCTGGCTACCTTGAAGAAGAAGGTGCTAATACACAGAGTAAAACTGAAACTTTTATTGCAATAAAAGCTGAAATTGACAACTGGCGTTGGGCTGGCGTGCCATTTTACCTGCGCACAGGTAAGCGTATGCCGACCAAAGTGAGCGAAGTTGTTATCTACTTCAAGCGCCAGCCGCACAACTTATTCGGTGATAGCTTTAAAAATCTTCCACCTAACAAGTTGGTTATTCGCCTACAGCCTGATGAAGGTGTAGAAATCACCGTAATGAACAAAGTTCCAGGCCTGACCAGCTCAGGTTCGATGGATCTTCAAAAATCTAAGCTTAACCTTAGTTTCTCCGAAGCTTTCGCTGACGAGCGTATCCCTGACGCATACGAAAAACTACTTCTTGAGGTAATGCTGGGTAATCAGGCGCTTTTTGTTCGTCGCGATGAAATTGAACAGGCGTGGACGTGGGTAGACTCAATTCTTGAAGCGTGGAAGCAATCAAGCGAGCCGCCTGAGCCGTATCAGGCAGGTACATGGGGTCCGGTAGACTCTATTGGTCTTCTGGCCCGCGAGAATCGCAGCTGGTATGAAAGCAAAACAGTGAAGAAGAAATAATATGGCGTTAACAACTCTATCATTTGAAACACCTGACGCACTGACAGATGCATTCGCGCATGACTTAGTCAGTATTTTGAAAACAGGTATTAAAACTCGCGGTCGTGCGTCGCTTGTGGTGAGTGGGGGGCGTACTCCACTTGCGCTTTTCAAGCAGCTAAGCGAGACCGATTTAGAGTGGGATAAGGTTGACATTAGCCTTGCCGACGAACGCTGGGTTGAAGAGGGCCATGAAGCCAGCAACACCAGCTTAGTGAAAAACAACCTAATTCAAAATAAAGCCGCCGCAGCTCGTTTTATCGAACTTAAAAGCGATGTTGCCGATGCGAACGAAGGGGTAAATGCAGCCGAGTCAAATTTGGCCAGCATGTCACAGCCTTTTGACGCATTGATTCTAGGTATGGGGGAAGATGGGCATACAGCATCGCTTTTCCCATGTTCAGAACAAGTACTTGACGGCTTAGATATGAGCAGCGGCAGAACCTGCATTGCTGTTCAACCTACAACAGCACCTCATCAACGTATTTCATTAACGCTACCTGCGTTACTCAATAGTCGAAATGTTTTTTTACACCTAACGGGTGAAAAGAAAAAGCAAGTACTGCTAGATGCTATTGAAAATGCTACCGAAGCGCAAAAGCCCATCACCGCGGTTGTAAATAGAGCACCGGTCACTCTGATGTGGGCGCCATAGGAGACAAAAAATGAATCCAAAAATTGCTGAAGTTACGCAACGCATAATCGAGCGTAGCAAAGAAACGCGTAAAGCGTATTTAGAAAAGATTGAAGACGCACGTCGTCAAGGCCCGCATCGTGGCGTGTTGTCGTGCGGCAACTTAGCGCATGGCTTTGCGGCCTGTGGAACGAGTGAAAAAGCTGACCTTCGTTCAATGACCAAAGCCAATGTGGCTATTGTGTCTGCGTACAATGACATGCTTTCTGCGCACCAGCCATATGAAACGTACCCTGCGCTTATCCGCGAAGCGGTAAAAGAAGTAGGCAGTGTAGCGCAGTTTGCCGGTGGTGTACCTGCAATGTGTGATGGTGTGACGCAAGGCCAGTCTGGTATGGACTTAAGCCTTATGAGCCGTGACAACATCGCTCAAGGCGCAGCTATTGCGCTTTCACATAACATGTTTGATAGCACCTTGATGCTGGGTATTTGCGATAAAATCGTACCCGGACTTCTGATGGGCGCACTAACGTTTGGTCACTTGCCAACGGTGTTTGTTCCAGCCGGTCCTATGCCATCAGGCTTACCGAACAAAGAAAAAGCGCGCGTTCGCCAAGAATTTGCTGAAGGTAAGGTTGGTCGCGACGCACTTCTTGAAGCTGAGTCTCAGTCTTATCATTCTGCTGGTACGTGTACTTTCTACGGTACAGCAAACTCAAACCAGCTTGTGGTTGAGATGATGGGTTTACACTTGCCGGGTTCTTCGTTTGTAAACCCAGGTACGCCACTGCGTGATGCGTTAACAAAAGCAGCGGCGGTTCAAGCGACGCGTCTAACTGACCTTGGCGACAACTACACGCCAATTGGCCACATTGTAGATGCTAAAGCCATTGTAAATGGTCTTGTAGGTCTTCTTGCAACGGGTGGTTCTACTAACCACACCATGCACCTTATCGCTGTTGCGCGCGCTGCTGGCTACATTGTTAACTGGGACGATTTCTCAGATATTTCAAATGCGGTTCCACTACTTACCCGTATTTACCCTAACGGTTCAGCTGACATTAACCACTTTGTTGCCGCTGGCGGTATGTCATTGCTTATCAAGCAACTGCTTGACGCAGGATTACTGCACAACGATGTGAAAACTATCGTTGGCGATGGCTTAGAGCTATACACCAAAGAGCCTGTGCTAAAAGACGGCGAGCTAGAGTGGCGCGACGGCCCAACAGAATCTCTGGATAAAGAGGTACTAGCAACAGTTGATGCACCATTTAAACCTGATGGTGGTTTAAGCGTGCTCGGCGGGAACTTAGGCCGCGGCGTAATCAAAACGTCTGCGCTTCGTACTCCGCATTGCACTATTAAAGCGCCAGCGGTTGTATTTGAAGATCAGTTTGAACTAGATGACGCGTTTAAATCTGGCAAGCTAGATAAAGACTGTATCGTGGTTGTTCGCTTCCAAGGTCCATCGGCCATTGGTATGCCAGAGCTACACCGCCTAACGCCGCCGCTTGGTGTAATTCAAGACCGAGGATTCAAAGTAGCCCTAGTTACTGACGGTCGTATGTCTGGTGCATCGGGTAAGGTGCCTGCAGCCATCCACGTGACGCCAGAAGCTTATAAAGGTGGTTTACTTGCAAAGGTGCAAGAAGGCGACATCATAGAGCTTAATACCGAAACTGGTGCGCTTACCTTGCATGTTGATGAAGAAACACTTGCCGCTCGCGAAGCTGCGCCGGCAAACTTGGCAAAGCATCATGTGGGTATGGGACGTGAAATGTTCGCGGGCATGCGTGCCATCCTTACTGGTGCAGAAGAAGGAGCGTGTTCACTGTTTTACACGCAGGAGCAAGCATAATGAGCCAAAAGTTTGTGGCTGATGTTGGTGGTACCAATATTCGTGTTGCAAGAGTAACCGAGTCTGGCGTCACTGATATCAAAAAATACATGTGTAATGACTTTGCTAGCATTGATCTAGCGATTACCCAGTATTTTGCAGATATGCCAGAGCACAGCTTTACCCAAGGTTGTATTGCAATTGCCTGCCCGGTGCTTGGCGACCAGGTCGTAATGACCAATCACAGCTGGGCGTTTTCGCAAAACGCTTTGCGTTCTCAGCTTAAGCTAGACGCATTGTTCGTAATTAACGACTTCACTGCAGTTGCCCATTCATTGCCAGTGTTAGGTAAAGACCAAGTGGTTCAAATTGGTGAAGGTACGGCAAAAGAAAACGGCAATATTGCGGTGTTTGGCCCAGGCACTGGCCTTGGCGTTGAGCACATCACGATGACCTCAACTGGTTGGCAAACATTAGACGGTGAGGGTGGTCATATAGACTTCGCTCCTGTTGATGAAACTGATGTTGTGGTTTGGCGCCATCTTCAATCTACCTTAGGTCGTGCTTCTGCTGAAGAAGTGATGTCTGGTCGTGGTCTGCACAACATCTACACCGCGCTAGCCAATCACGCTTCTTCACCAGTTGTATTTACCGAGCCTGCACAAATTACAGAAGCAGCGCTAAACGGAACCTGTGAATTAGCCGAAGCAACACTGACTCAGTTCTGTCGAATTATGGGTAGTTTTGCGGGTAATCTTGCGCTGAACATGGCGACTACTGGCGGCATCTTTATTGGTGGAGGTATTGCAAATCGTTTTCCTGAGTTTATTCAAAACAGCGATTTCAGAGCGCGTTTTGAAGCGAAGGGGCAAATGAAGCATTACGTTAAAGACATTCCCACCTATCTTATTGCAGAACCTGATCACGGTTTATTGGGTGCGGCTGCATATCTGAATCAAAATACAGCGAGCTAAATTATGACATCAAAATGGAAAACCTCTCCAGAGGAAATTTTTGCGGCCGGGCCAGTTGTACCTGTGTTGGTTATCAATGACGTAGAAAAAGCGGTACCTCTGGCAAAAGCGCTAATGGAAGGTGGAATTAAAGTTTTAGAAGTAACTTTACGTACACCTGCAGCAATTGACGTAATTAAGCGAATTGCTGACGAAGTACCAGACTCGTTAATAGGTGCGGGAACGGTAACCAACGCACAACAACTAAAAGCAGTTGTAGAAGCGGGCGCTAAGTTTGCTATCAGCCCAGGCATGACTGCAGACCTACTAAAAGCGGGTATGGATTCCGATATTCCACTTATTCCTGGTATTTCTTCAACGTCTGACCTAATGAAGGGCAAAGATGCGGGTTACACCCACATGAAATTCTTCCCTGCAGAAGCGTCAGGTGGCGTTAAAGCTATCAAGTCTATCAGCGGTCCTTTCCCTGATGTAACTTTCTGCCCAACAGGCGGTATTGGCCCAAATAACTACAATGACTATTTAGCACTCAAGAATGTTAAGTGCGTTGGCGGTTCGTGGTTAGCACCGGATGATGCAATTGAGTCAGGTGATTGGGCACGTATTACCCAATTGGCTAAAGAAGCCGTTGCAGGCGCCAAGCAGTAAGCCGACCTAGGCATTATATCTGTAGGTTTTTGATTACGGAAACTCAGTATAGGAACGTAAGCCTATTAAGGTGTATGCGTAAGTTGAGTTCACAATAAAAGCAAGTGCAATCATAAATGGAGACACCGAAAGGGTCTCCATTTTTTATTTATATTAGAGATAATAAGTACAACATAATTACACCGTGGCAAGTGAATGATGGTTTAGTTTCTGAGTATGTCTAGACAGCTTCTTTCACCGATGTGACATACGCGCCCTGTGGTCGATGCATTTTTAAGCACGTGGCTACCAGTTAAGTTGGACAAAAACATTGCTAGCAAGTCTTCATCCATCAAAGCAGTCATTTCTAAGTGTGATAGGCTGTCAAACTTGTGGTGTACAACATTATTGTTGCTAAGGTTTTCCCAGCCACCATTTAGTGTGATTTTGTCGTCAATAGATGAGTAAATAAAGGTGGTTATCTCACTTTCTTTTACTCTTTGTATAACGTCTATATCATCGGACGCGATGCCAGCATTTTTGTATATAATATTTACTGCTTTCTTAACATCTTCGGTAGATATAAAAGCTGAGTAAAACCTGTCTTTATACAAACTTTCCCATAGTGCTAATGTTGAATGATTAAAATCAGTCATTGGTGCGATTAAGTGTAGTTTTGCAGAGTCGATTTGTGAGGCAACGTATTGTGCGGCGATGCTACCCATCGAAACGCCTACAATATCAACGTTAAGTGGCTCAAGTTTTCTAATTTCATGTAAAACTGGATCTATAGCGTTCAGACCGAAAGTAAACTTTTCAGCACTGTTTGCACTTTCAATTACCGTGACCATTGCCCCTGTTACTAGATGCAGCCATTGTTGGTGCATGGCTACTAGTGCTTTGGGTGTCCCAAACCCTGGAAAAACATATATTAGGTGTCGCTTTTTTTTTACTATCGGGGGGGACTTGCTGCAAAATGCCACGTCTTTGGTTTGTCATTAACTGCAAGCGTGAATTTAAGGTTGCTTATTTCAATGCTGGGCGTTCGCTGGATGTTAACGCAGTTACCGTTAGGCGAACACAATCGAGAAACTTTGAAAATAACAGATGCGTTTCCATCGACGTCCGGCTGGTGTTGCTTGGCAATTTGTGAGGCTATGAAATGCGCGCAGCCAGTTAGGCTAAAGATGGGTAGTATCAATAAAACTGTGAGAATTAATTTTTTACGCATTCTTTAGAGAACATCCACTGTAATCACGCTGTGTGCGCTTAGGCCTTTGATTACTTGAAGTTGTCATAAAGAAGTCCTCTTTATGTCAACGTATTTCAGGACGGGACAGGTTAGTGATTAAAGGGGCAATTACTGGCCCCTTTTTCTTCACGTTATCTAAACGCCCTAGCTCATGAAGCTTACACAATAATACTACGTTGCAACAATCGTTTGCTTTAGCATGTGTTGCTCACCAGGAGCTAACGTTTTGCCTTGCGTTAGCGATGTTTCTACGCACAACATGTGTTTGTAACCAAACGGGTCCATGTCTGAAATAGATGCTGCACCTTGCCAAGGGTTCCAAACAACTAGTGAGTCGTTTCCTTGTGATACAACCTGAGTATATACGCTGCCGTCCACTTCAATTTCGGCCGTTTCAATTGACGCAAGGTGGATGCGGTCCGTTTCACCAGTAATGGTGTAGGGCGAGGGCGTATCTTTTAACGCCCAAGCGTCAAGTTTGTCTTTATATTGGCCTTCAATCCCATTTATTTGAGTATGTTGAATGTGATCGACATGAAAATACGTGTGTAGCGCGCAGTTGAAGTTAAATGAAGCGACGCCAGTGTTTTCAGTTATCAAAGACACGTCCATCGTTTTACCAACGGCGACAACCATGGTAACAGAGCAATCATTTTCAAACCCTTCAGCGCGAGTAAAGCTGGGAGACAGCGTAATGGTCGTTCCGCTGTCAGTATCTTCTGAACTAACCAATTTCCACACTTGGGTTCTTAAAAAGCCGTGAGAGGGCAGGGAACCTTTTTCCCTTCCGTGGTCATCACTAAACCATGGCCAACAAACAGGTATTCCACCGCGAATTGGACGCTCTCCATTTAGATAAGCATGTGGGCTTACCCATAGCCGCTCTTTGTTATCGCTTTTAGGAACAAAAGACAAAATATGGCCGCCAAATAAACTTATACGCGCTTTGGCGAAAGCGTTATCCACATCTAAAAAGGTGAGGCCATTAGTCTCGCTAACGGTAACTGAATTCACAGGTGACATAAGTCCTCCTTGGACTGAATACTAAACTTACTAATAGATGACGGGAAAATAGGTATCGCTGGAAACCGTCTTTATATATGAGACAACAAAAAAGGTGCAAACATAATGTTTGCACCTTTAGATTAACTCAACTTTGAAACAAATAGTTTAACTATTTGTCCTATATTTTGTTTATTACTTAGAAATGTGAGCCACAAGGTCTAGAACCTTGTTTGAGTAGCCCCATTCGTTGTCGTACCAAGATACTAGCTTAACGAATGTGTCTGTAAGCGCGATACCTGCAGTCGCGTCGAATACAGAAGTGCGAGCGTCGCCTAAGAAATCATTTGATACAACCGCATCTTCAGTGTAACCCATGATACCTTTAAGCTCGCCTTCTGAGGCTTCTTTCATTGCTGCGCAAATTTCATCGTAGCTAGCAGCCTTTGCTAGGTTTACCGTAAGATCAACAACTGAAACGTTAGGTGTAGGTACACGGAAAGCCATACCAGTCAACTTGCCGTTAAGCTCAGGGATTACTTTACCTACTGCTTTTGCGGCACCTGTTGACGATGGGATGATGTTTTGACCCGCGCCGCGGCCGCCACGCCAATCTTTCATTGAAGGACCATCTACCGTTTTTTGTGTCGCAGTAGTTGCGTGAACGGTCGTCATTAGGCCGTCAACGATACCAAATTTATCGTTAAGCACTTTGGCAAGTGGAGCAAGACAGTTAGTAGTACAAGACGCGTTTGAAACGATAGTTTCCCCAGCGTAGCTTTCTTGGTTAACACCCATTACGAACATTGGCGTGTCGTCTTTAGACGGTGCAGACATTACAACTTTCTTCGCACCTGCTTCAATGTGCTTCGCCGCAGTTTCTTTAGTTAGGAATAGACCTGTCGATTCAACAACAACGTCAACATCTACTTCATTCCATTTAAGCGCTGCTGGATCTCTTTCAGAAGTAATGCGGATAGTTTTGCCATTTACAACAAGACTGTTGTTATCTACTGTAACTTCACCGTCGAATAGACCGTGTGTAGAGTCGTATTTCAAAAGATAAGCAATGTAGTCTGTGTCTAGCAAGTCGTTAATAGCCACAACTTCAATGTCGTTGCGTTCTGCAGCTGCACGCATTACTAAGCGACCAATACGGCCAAAACCATTGATACCGATGCGAATTGTCATAACGTACCCCGATTGTTCAAATAAAATGAAAATAAATTACGTAAAGTATGGATCAAAATGACATAATTAGCAAAATAAAAAGCTAAAGTGTTGCAAAATTACGAATGAGTACTATTGCAATCGTATTCACATATCGCGAAGCCCTTGTTTCTAGAATAATGTTAAAAATTTGTTTGCAGACGCACCTTTAAACCTCTGGCGAGTGCGTTTTTCACCGAATAACAGGAATGACACACCATGACACAACAACTTCTGCAACAACTGGTTGAAATGCGGGGAATAGAAACCCAATACGTCGACGCATGGGGAAAACCAGCAACCATCGCAGAATCAAGTAAAGCAAAACTGCTCAACACACTTGGCTATGACACCAGCAGTGACGAAAAAATTCAGTCGCAAATTACCCAAGATATAAAGTCGGTATGGTTGTCGCCGTTAAACCCTGTTCAAGTAGTTCGCAATACCCAAGAAATTAACCTAGCAGTTCGTTTACCTATCGAATTAGTAAACGATGACCACATGTTAACGGTTACCTGTGAAAATGGTGACGTGCTCACTCACCAATTTACACCAGTCGATCAAGAAATGACGACAATGGCGCATATCGACGATGTCGAATTTCATGAGTACGTGTTAACCCTACCTTTGGATTTACCTCTTGGGTACCACGATGTTGCTTTAAGCGCTGACAGCGATGAGTTTGCGCGTTCACGCTTAATAGTGGCACCAGAAGCATGCTACACGCCAAACGAAATTAAAGAAGGCAAAAAAATATGGGGCTTAAGCGTTCAACTTTACTGCGTTCGGAGTGAAAAGAACTGGGGTATTGGTGATTTTTCTGATTTAGCACTGCTTATTGAAAAAGCCGCTGGCGTTGGTGCTGACTTTATCGGACTTAATCCTATTCATGCACTTTACCCTGCAAATCCTAACGCGTGCTCGCCTTATGGGCCAAGCTCACGTCGCTGGCTTAATTACCTGTATATCGATGTAACTGCCATTGACGGTTATAACGATGCATCAGTACAAGCGGTAGTGAGCAGTGATGAATTTAAAGCCACGCTTGAACATGCACGTAATGTAGAACATGTAGACTACGAGGCAGTAGCCCATGTGAAATTGGCCGCGCTTAAAGCAGTATTTGATGTTTATGATGCTCAATATCTTCGTAAAAACACCAAGCAAAACAAAGCGTTTAAAGCGTTTGTGGAAGCGGGCGGTGAAAGCTTAGATATGTTGGCAGTGTACGATGCCTTGCAATCGCACCTAAAAGCTGAAGGTAAAGACAGCTGGGGGTGGCCGGTATTCCCACAAGAATATAAAGACTATCACAACCCCGCAGTGGCAAAGTTTAAGCGCGCAAACGAACAAGACGTTAAATTCTACTTGTTCTTACAGTGGATTGCAGCGCAACAGCTTGAGGTTGCCAGCAACAAAGCGACAGGTGCAGGCATGACCATTGGTCTTTATCGCGACCTAGCGGTAGGTGTTAGCGAAGGCAGTGCAGAAATTTGGGGTAATAAAGACCTGTATTGCACGGGTGCAAGTGTTGGCGCGCCGCCGGATATTTTGGGCCCACTAGGACAAAACTGGGGCTTGCCGCCTATGGACCCTCATAAGCTTTATGAACAGGGTTATCAACCTATTATCGACCTGTTTGCGTCTAATATGGCGTCGTCAGGTTCACTGCGTATCGATCACGTCATGGCGTTGCTGCGTTTGTGGTGGGTTGTGAAAGGCGACCACGCAAAAGAAGGTGGTTATGTTTACTATCCAGTCGATGATTTGCTTGGTATCTTAGCGCTGGAAAGCCACCGTAACCAAAGCCTTGTTATTGGTGAAGACTTAGGAACCGTGCCAGAAGAAATCCGCAGTAAGCTTGCTGACAACGGCGTGTACTCATACCGCGTATTTTTCTTCGAACAAGCCGAAGACGGCGGTTTCTTCTCACCTGGCCATTACCCTGTTCAGTCTATGTCAACCTTGACCACCCACGATATGCCAACGCTGATTGGTTACTGGCACTGTTTAGATTTAGAGCTAGGCAAAGAAATAGGGCTTTATCCAACAGAAGAAATCCTTCAAACGCTTTATGCGGATCGTCATGAAAACAAACAGGCAATTCTTGATACGTTGCACGGGCACGGTTCAATTGGCGATCACGTGGGTCACGATGTTAACTATACAGGGATGAATCGTGAATTGAATAACGGTATGCAGGTGCACATGGCAGGTGGTTCAAGTGCTCTGTTAAGCCTGCAATTGGAAGATTGGCTAGAAATGGATAAGCCGGTCAATATTCCGGGCACATTTGACGAATACCCGAACTGGCGAAGAAAGCTAACCGAGAATATCGAGTCGATGTTCGATAGACATGATATAAATGAGTTAGCGTCTAAACTTACTCACGCCAGAAAGCAAGCAAGCCAAGGTGAATAGCGTTATCAAGAAATTGATACCAGACAGTTGCCTAGGCAACTTAAACGAGTAAGATAAAGTACCACGACGGTACTTGATAGAGCTTAAATGTGAACAACGCATTTAAGCTCACAATTCAACCCGCTGCTATGCGGGTTTTTACTAGGAGTAGCGAATGCAATTAGCGCAGCAGTTTGAACAGGTATTATGTTCTCAGCCGTTTTCCCATTTAGGTGTAGTTAAAAACCAGCAGAAGTCGGTACTTCGCGTTTGGCGTCCTAATGTCAGCGAGATAACGATTAAATGGGAGAATGCAGCGCTAAAAAATTTAACCGTTACTTCCAAAAACGGTCTTTTTGAAATGCCACTGCCTAACGAATATCATGGTGAGGTTTATCGCGTTATCGCCGGAGACTTGAATGACGATGAGGGCTATATCGACCCTTATCAATTCTCCGAGCAGGCGTATCATGCGGTGCACTACATTGATAGCAAACCTTCAAACTTGTACGAACAAGCGGGCGCGCAACTTTTAACACTCACTTCGTCACAAGGCGATGCGATAAAAGGTGTTAGGTTCTGCGTTTTCGCGCCGAATGCAAGTACGGTATCGCTCATTGGCGATTTCAATCAGTGGGATGGGCGTACGCATCCTATGGAGAAGACCTCTATGGGATACTGGGTACTGTTTGTGCCAGAACTCTTAGAGGGAGAGCGCTACAAGTTTCACATTAAAGATGCACACGGCCACGACCTACCGCATAAGGCTGACCCACTTGGCTTCAGTGCTGAGCAGTATCCTTCTCATGCTTCGAAAATCTACAACCACAACACCTACGAGTGGAATGATAGTGCATGGATGGAAAAGCGAAAGGGGAACAAATACAACAGCCCAATGAGCATTTATGAAGTGCACCTTGGTTCTTGGAAGCGCCCGGGTATTGAAACTGATGCGCGCTATCTTACTTATAAAGCGCTGGCCGATGACTTAATAAGCTACGTGAGCGATATGGGTTACACTCACGTTGAATTGCTGCCTATTTCCGAGTTTCCTTTTGACGGTTCATGGGGCTATCAGCCCGTGGGAATGTTCGCACCAACCAGCAGATTTGGAAACCCAGATGAATTTAAATACTTTGTTGATAAGGCTCACCAAGCAGGTATTGGCGTAATTATCGACTGGGTACCTGCACATTTTCCAGAAGACGGCCACGGCTTGGCACGTTTTGATGGTTCTTGTGTTTATGAATATGAAGATCCGAGAAAAGGTTGGCATCCGGATTGGAATTCTTGCATTTACGATTTCGGCAAAGACACAGTTCGTCAATTTTTAGTTGCAAACGCATTGTTTTGGCTAGACAAATTTCACGTTGACGGACTTAGGGTTGATGCAGTTGCATCCATGCTTTATCTCGACTATTCACGCAATGACGGAGAGTGGATCCCGAATGTGGATGGTGGAAACGAAAACTACGAAGCCATCAGCTTACTGAAATGGATGAATGAAGAAGTGTACAAGCACTTCCCAGACGCCATGACGATTGCCGAAGAATCAACGTCGTTTCCCAAGGTTTCTCGTCCAGTATTTGATGGTGGTTTGGGCTTTGGCTTTAAGTGGAACATGGGGTGGATGCACGACTCATTACACTACATCGCTAAAGACCCCGCCTATCGCAACTATCACCATGGCGATATTACCTTTAGCATGGTTTACGCGTTTGACGAAAACTTTGTGCTGCCTATCTCGCACGATGAAGTGGTACACGGCAAAGGCAGTATGCTGCACAAAATGCCTGGCGATGAATGGCAGCAAGCCGCTAACCTGCGTTGTTACGCGGGCTTTATGTACGGTCACCCCGGCAAGAAGCTTAACTTTATGGGGAACGAGCTTGCGCAGGCACGAGAATGGAACCATGACAGTAGTTTAGACTGGCACTTGCTCGATTACGAAAAACACAAAGGCATTCAAGCGCTTTATAAGGCGCTCAACCACCTCTATACGTCTACGCCAGCGCTTTACGAGCAAGACCACGAACCAGGAGGCTTCGCTTGGCTGGACCACAATAATGCAGACCAAAGCGTAGTTTCATTTGTTCGCATGTCAAAAGATGCGAAGCAAAAAGTATATGTGGTATCTAATTTTACGCCTGTGCCACGTCAGAACTTTAGAATAGGCGTAGATGATGCATGCACGCTAACGCTGGCACTAAACACTGATGATGGTGCATATTGGGGTAGTGACTACGACGTTGCTTCTACTGTAAATACGCAAACTATACCTTGGAACGAGCGTAGTCACTCTGCAGAAATCACGTTACCGCCGCTAGCCACGGTATTTTATGTTACCAATGTGGATTAATCCGACTAGGGCGGCACGCCCTAGTGAAGAGATAAATTGAGAACGAAGTGAACGAAATTCGAGACACCGCACTAATTGTAGAAAGTGGGATGGGGAAGGCATATCCACTTGGCGCAACAGTTTCACAAGAAGGTTGTAATTTTGCCGTGTATGCGCCTGAAGCGAAGGCCGTCGTGTTGTGTTTTTTCAATAGTGACACAGAAGAGGCGGTGAGTGAGCACCCTTTGCCTGAGAAAACCGGTGATGTCTGGCATGGCTACTTTAGCGGCGTTAGCGCCGGACAATACTATGGTTATCGCGTAGAACGCGGTGAGGGAGGGTTACATGCAGTACCCACCGACAAACTGCTAATCGACCCTTATGCTAAGAAAATCAGTCGCGCAATAAAATGGGACGCAAGACAATACAAACACGACTCTCAGTTTATGATCCCCAAGTGCATAGTAACTGATCAAAATGACTATGCGCCCAGTCATGTCAGCGCGCCTGTTATCCCGAAACACAAGCGAGTAGTTTACGAAGCACATATTAAAGGGCTCACAAAACTCCACCCCGATGTACCTAAAGAGCATCGTGGCAAATTTATCGGTGCTGCCCACCCCAGTGTTATAAAGCATCTTAAAGCACTAGGCATAACCACGGTGCAATTTATGCCGTTGTGCTCATTCATGCCTGAACCATTTATTACAGAGAAAGGCTTAACCAACTATTGGGGATATAACCCGGTTAATTTCTTTGCACCTGAACCACGCTACGGCGTGTCAGACGCGCTTGCTGAACTGAAGTCTATGGTAGATGCTTATCATACAGCCGGACTTGAGGTCATTGTTGATGTGGTATTTAACCATACAGCAGAGGCAGGCAATGGCGGTCCTATTCTTTCTTATAAGGGGTTTTGCCCTTACCAAGCGTACTTATTAGAGCAAACGAAAAACGGAGAATTGGTTTATTCCAACCACTCAGGCTGTGGTAACACGGTAAATACCGCGCAGCCATTTATGATGGGACTTATTTTAGATGCCATGCGCCACTGGGTATCCGTAATCGGCGTTGACGGGTTTCGTTTCGATTTAGCAGTATGCTTGGGAAGAGAGCCACAAGAATATAGTAAAAAATCTGGGCTGCTGAGAGCCATTAGTAGCGACCCTGTTTTAAAAGAGAGAGTATTGCTTGCCGAACCCTGGGATATTGGGCCTGGCGGCTACCAAGTGGGTAACTTTCCTTCTCCATGGTTAGAGGTGAATGATAAATACCGCGATACGGTGCGCGCCTTCTGGCGTGGAGACGATGGCGTTACCGCGGACTTTGCTACCCGTTTAATGGGCTCACGGGATATATTTCACAAAGGCCATCGACATATCAGTACGTCGGTAAATAACGTGACATATCACGATGGGTTCACGCTGCACGATATGGTGACCTACGCCGAACGTCACAATCTCGATAACTTAGAAGAAAATCGAGATGGCCATGGACACAACCTGTCTGCCAATTATGGTATTGAAGGGGAAACGAATGACGAGCAGATACTCGCTATGCGTGAGCGTCAAAAGCGCAACCTATTTGCAACTCTGATCTTCTCGCAAGGTACACCGCATATTCTTGGTGGCGATGAATTAAGTCGCACCCAAAACGGCAATAATAATGCCTATTGTCAGGATAACCCTATTAGCTGGATGAATTGGGAATTAAACAAGCGTAAGCAAGATTTTCTTAGCTTCTGCCAATATGTGATCCGCTTGCGTCAGTCCTCTTCATTGTTAAGTGAACTAAAGCTGCACGATGATACTTTTACGCTCTCGCGAAATGTAAAAGAAATAAATTGGTATAAGCCCGATGGCTCTGACAAAGCGTCGGAAGATTGGAATGCGCACCATAACAAAGCGTTTGGTGTAGAAATAAAAGGTTGCGTAACGGGCGACCAGAAGCCAGAGCACTGGTTCTTGTGTGTTAATGCAAGTGAAAGCGACGTGCGTTTCCACCTACCTTCTGTCATACCCAGGGGAGGGTGGACCATGCACCTGGATACGCGCTACAGTTCTCTTGAAGAACAGCCTTCAATTTGCATTCAGAAGGTATTTTTACAGGCCAGCAAATCGCTAACCTTGTTCAGTTTTTCTCAGTTCTCTGGATAGCGTAGTGGCTCACAACAAACAGACTCTTTACCTTTGTGTGAATTTCATACAGCATGATAGATGGCATACGATAGAAATGCTTTAAGTGTGTCAAAATCACGGTCAAACTAGCGTACTAAACCCATTAATGTTTACCGCTGGTGACAATTGCACCAGTGCGCACTAAATTGTTAGCTCAGACTGTTCTTTATTCTTTCAGGTGGTATCATTCGCAGCCATCTGAAATGTGAGGGTGTTCCTATGCAAAAGAAAGGTGGTAATTCGCACGAAGACAAGTCGTGTGATATTGGTTTTATCGGTTTAGGGGTGATGGGTAGTAACCTAACCATGAACCTAGTGGACCATGGCTATCGTGTAGCGTGTTTCGATTTAGACCAAAATAAAGTTGAGTCTATTCTAGCCAAAGACGCAAGCGAAAGAGCTGAAAATACTGAGCCTCGTGTTGAAGGCTGCAGTTCTTACACCGAGCTTTTAAGCAAGTTAAAAGCCCCGCATCTTATTATTATCTCTGTGCCTGCTGGCGATCCTGTTGACCACGTTTGCAATCATCTTATTGACGCCGGAATTCACGCTGACGATATCGTGGTTGATACTGGCAACAGTTTGTGGACAGACTCTGTAGCACGTGAAGAGCAGTACAAAGGTAAATTTATCTTCTTCTCTACCGCAGTGTCAGGTGGTGAAGTAGGCGCTCGTTTCGGGCCATCTCTTATGCCTTCAGGCAACCCTTATGCATGGACTCGCATTGAGCCTGTTCTTAAAGCTATTGCTGCAAAGGTTGACCCAGAAACAGGTAAACCATTAGAAAGCCATACGCCCGGTCAACCAGTGTTAGAAGGCGAACCATGTGCGACCTACATCGGTCCGGTTGGAGCCGGGCACTATGTAAAAATGGTGCACAACGGTATCGAATACGCCGACATGCAGCTTATCTGCGAAACTTACCATGTTATGCGCGAAGCGCTACATATGGCGCCTGCTGAAATAGCAGAGGTGTTTCGTCGCTGGAACGAAGGCAAGCTGAATAGCTACCTGATGGAAATTAGTGCTGAAGTTCTTGAACAAATGGATCCAGAAACACAGCAGCCGTTAGTTGACGTGATCTTAGACAGAGCAGGTCAAAAAGGTACAGGTCTTTGGACTGCAGTAAGCGCATTACAGGTAGGTAGTCCGGCACAGACCATCACTTCTGCGGTATTCGCGCGCAGTATTTCTAGTTTGAAAGACGAGCGTGTAGCTGCGAGCAAGGTTCTTGCAGGGCCTGATGCGCCATCATTCAGCGATGATGAGAAAATGTCGATCATCAACAAGCTAGAGCAAGCGCTTTATTGCTCTAAAATCTGTGCATACGCACAGGGCTTCCAGTTAATGGCAATGGCTGGCAAAGAACACGGCTGGACACTGGAGTTTGGTGAAATAGCTAAAATATGGCGTGCAGGCTGTATTATTCGCGCCGTATTTCTTCAGTCTATTTCTCAGGCCTACGAGAATAACGAAGACTTAGCCAACTTGCTTATGGACCCATTCTTTGCGGAACAAATTACACAGTACCAATCTGATTGGCGCGAGTCTATCGCCCAAGCGACACTGGCTGGCGTGCCTTGCCCTGCCATGATGTCGGCGCTAAGCTATTACGATTCATATCGCACAGCTGTGTTACCTGCTAATTTGCTGCAAGGCCAGCGCGATTATTTTGGCGCACATACTTATCAGCGTGTAGATAAGCCAGCAGGTAAAAAGTATCACATCGAGTGGAGTGATCCTGCACGTCCGCAAACCGCTATCAAAAAATAGTATGAACTAAATAGTGTTACACGCGCTCATAATTGAGCGTAAACTATCGAAAGGTGTATTTGTTTTCAAATACACCTTTTTTGTTTTAAGAGGTAAGTTATGTCGACAGATGAAAAAGCAAACGCATCAATAGCTAAAAAAGACTGGAAAACTGAGCTCACTGACGAGGAATATTATGTATGCCGCGAAGCGGGTACTGAGCGACCTTTCACTGGAGTATTGCTAGACGAACAGCGAGATGGATTGTATGTGTGTAAGTGCTGCGAAGCACCACTATTCCCTTCAGATACTAAATTTGATGCCGGTTGCGGGTGGCCTTCATTCTACAAGCAGCTTGATGACGGTAATGTAGATTACAGAGAAGACTTGAGTCACGGTATGCGTAGAGTTGAGATTTTTTGTAAGCAGTGTGGCTCGCACTTAGGCCACGTATTCCCAGATGGTCCTGCGCCAACGGGTCAACGGTACTGCGTAAATTCGCTATCTATGACCTTTAAAGGCGAAGACGATACACAAATTAAAGGTTAAAAAGCGACAGGTCGAAGCCTTTGTACCTAGGGCCTGCTGACCTTTGTTGTACATTTTTGCAGCGGTCTGTGTGCCATTTAGACAAGGCGAATGTTTGACGGTTTAGTGGTTCTAAATCGGGAACATTCAACGCAGTATAGATGGCACAAAGGCGCTGCCCGAAGGGGTCGTTATGGAAGCCTTTTACTCTTTGTCACAGTCCTTTAACTTAGCCCGCTAGGCTTGCAGGACTGTTTCGCGATTAAAAGGCTTCCATTTAGACCAAAATTCGTACATCAAAGGTCAACAGGCCCTAAGTGAGCGCTTGATTAAGGTAAACATCTGATTAAATTTTAACCTTGTGTGGAAAGTCGAGAGATCCAATAATAAAAAACCGCCCATAAACGGCGGTTTTTTTAATTATTTACCAATGAAATTGTGTAATTGAGTTTCAAAAAATCAGAGTTTATCCAGTTTCAATGAATCTGCGTTGAAGGTCGCGCTATTCAAATTACTGACTATTTCATCAACAATGTTATCTAGAATGCCTACTGGAAGGGCATAGCGTTGTCCAAGTTGAACACGCTGAGTGTCGTTAATTCTCTCATCGAAGGCTTCAGCCACACCATACCAAACATAGGCAAGGCGATAGTTGTCCATATCTATCCCCATTGAAGCAAGCGAGTAGAAAATACTGACATCAATGTCGTCGCTATCTGTATATAAACTTAGCGCGCGATATAAGGTTTCAATAGTACGCTTTTGGTCTGTTTTAATCTGAACAGAGGCCAGTGCGACCAGTAGCTTTGGATCGCTTACGCGGTTGCTGGCCGCAAAGCGCTCAAAGCGATGAAAAGCCTCTTTGTCGTTATATCGTGTCCAATGATAGTAAGAAAGGTAAGGATCAAGGGAGTCTTTCGTCTCGCGGCTTAGGCGTTTAATTTCACGCTGGGCAGTAATAACGCCTTTTAGCCGTGTCGCTTCCTTGCCTTTGCGTTTAATGTGTTCAATGTGCTGCACTTCTTCAACGCAGGTGAGATATTCTTCGAAGTTCAGAAGGAGCGGGTACTTGTAAGCGTCGTCTTTTGAATCTTGATTGTAGTAACGCAAGCGAATAATCTCAGCTCGCTCGCCGCGACAACGGGCATCCAAACTCAAATCTAAGCAAATCTCGCTGTGAGATTCACAAATTTCACTGATAGTAGGTTCAAAAAGATCGCCACAACCCGTCAGTGTTGTCGCTGCTGCCAGCCACACCGTCGTTACATAATTTTTTGTTGGAAACTTACTAAATAAACTCTCTGTTATACGAGTTTTCATAGAGGTTTTGAAACTTATCAACAATTTGGTCTTCCTTGCTTGTTTATTTAAGATACTGCTCGTCACCGTCAGGCGAAAACTCACCTAGTGTACCCTAAAAATAATAAAAAGCTGACGCGTAATTAGGATTAGTTGTACGTGTTTGTGCCACAAAAAAAATTGGCCGCGCATACAACAATGACAACACCGTTAAATTAATATCGATGAAGGCAGAAGCATGAATCAACAGTTTGAGCAGGAATTACAAAGCAGCTGGCAAGAGCGTCAGGAATACGCAGAAATGATGTTGCCCCTTATTGGTAAATTGTATCGCAATAAGGCAGTTGAAATTTCGGTTTATGGACGCTCGCTACTGAACGCCAGTGCTATTGATGTTATTAAAGCGCACCGCAAAGTGCGTCTGCACGAAGGTATTAAGCTACGCCTACGCGAAAGCTATCCAATCTTAGAAGCCTTGAGCAACATGAAGCTTGCCCCTGCACAAATTGATATTGGTAAATTGGCTTTTGATTTTCACTACGGTTCTGCGGTCGACAACAACGACCTTACGGCCTACCTTAACGAAAAACTAAACGACGTTGCCGACAAAGAGGACGATCAGAAACCTCAGGACGTTGTACTATATGGTTTTGGCCGTATAGGTCGTTTACTTGCTCGCTTGCTTATTGAACGCCAAGGTAAAAACAATAAGCTTCGCTTACGTGCCATTGTGGTTCGTGGCGGGCGCGATGGCGACCTAGAAAAACGCGCAAGCTTACTGCGCCGCGATTCAGTGCATGGGCCATTCAACGGCAGCATCACAGTTGACCACGAGCGTAACGCGCTAAAAGCGAACGGTTCATACATTCAAGTCATTTATGCCAACAGCCCAGATGAAGTGGATTACACTCAATATGGTATCGATAACGCTATCATCGTAGACAACACGGGTATTTGGCGTGACCGCGATGGCCTTGGCCTACACCTTAAAGCCAAGGGTGCAGCGAAAGCTATCCTTACTGCCCCGGGTAAAGGCGATATTAAGAACATCGTACACGGCGTAAATGACGAAGAAGTCACACCAGAAGATACAATTGTATCTGCTGCAAGCTGCACGACTAACGCGATAACGCCGGTACTTAAAGCACTAGACGAAGAATATGGCATTGAAAACGGTCACGTTGAAACCGTTCACTCTTACACCAACGATCAAAACCTTATCGATAACTACCACAAAGGTGATCGTCGAGGGCGTAGTGCGCCACTTAATATGGTTATTACTGAAACGGGCGCTGCGAAAGCAGTTTCCAAAGCGTACCCGAAACTGGCAGGTAAACTTACCGGTAATGCTATCCGCGTACCTACCCCTAATGTGTCGCTAGCGATATTGAATCTAAACCTTAAAACGTCGGTGGATCGCATTGCAGTTAATGAGTTCTTGCGCGATACCGCGTTGTTCTCAAAGCTTCAACATCAAATTGATTACACAGCTAGTAAAGAGATTGTATCTACAGACTTAGTCGGCTCTCGCGCTGCGTCTGTGGTTGACTCTCAGGCAACTATCGCCGCAGACAACCGCCTGACGCTATATGTGTGGTACGACAACGAGTTTGGTTATAGCTGTCAGGTATTGCGCGTAGTTCGTGATATGGCAGGGCTAAGTTTCCCTACGTTGCCGCTGTAAGCAACACGCGTTACAAGAAACTGTATAAAAAACCGACCTAAGTGGTCGGTTTTTTGATGGTGTAAACATTTTGTATACTTTCGATAGTACAAAACCCGCTGTGTGCGTGGAATTTGTGTTTACGTCTATGCTAAATTAGCGCTCAAATAATGAGGAAAACGACAGTCTATGCATATTTCCAGTCAATTCGACAGCGGTAACATTGAAGTTGTTAGCGCACAATCACCAGACGATATCCGTCTAACCATTCCCAACGACAACCAATCTGAATTTGCTCAGTGGTTCCATTTTCGTTTAGTGGGCGAAACTTTTGTAACTCACACAATGACTATTGGTAATCTGGCTAAGTCAGCGTATCCAGAAGGTTGGAAGGGATATAACGTTCTAGCGTCTTACGACCGCCAAACGTGGTTTAGAATTCCTAGCGAATTTGACGGTGACAACCTTACGTTCTCACTTACGCTAGAACAGCCAAGCGTATACTTCGCGTATTTCATTCCGTACAGCTACGAGCGTCACCTTGATCTTGTGCACGACGCGCAAATGTCATTACTGTGCGAGCATAAATTTTTAGGCCTTACTTTGGATGGCCGTGATATGTCTATGCTGGTTATCGGTGAAGAAACGCCAGAAAAGAAAAAAGTATGGATCACGGCACGTCAACACCCTGGCGAAACCATGGCTGAGTGGTGTGCGGAAGGTATTATTTACCGTCTGCTCGACGAGCAGGATGGTTTGGCGCGACAGTTGCTTGATAATGCTGTTTTCTACATTGTGCCAAACATGAATCCAGACGGCAGCGCACGCGGTCATCTGCGTACCAATGCTGTAGGCACCAATTTGAACCGCGAATGGGCAACACCTTCGCAAGAAAAAAGCCCTGAAGTACTTTACGTGCTCAACGCAATGAGCGAAATTGGTGTAGACATGTATCTTGATTTGCACGGTGATGAGGCATTGCCGTACAACTTTGTCGCAGGAAGTGAGGGTAACCCTAGCTACAATGACACTATCAAAATGCTTGAAAATACGTTTAAAGATGCGCTGTTGAACGCTACGCCAGAGTTTCAAGATGAATTTGGTTACGATAAAGATGAGCCAGGCAAGGCTAATTTAACCGTAGCGTCAAATGCGGTGGGCGAGAAATTCAAATGTATGGCATATACGGTGGAAATGCCATTTAAAGACAATGCAGATGTACCGGACGATATCTACGGTTGGTCGGTACAACGTAGCCGTCAATTAGGTGAAGATTTACTTATTGGTGTGAATGCAGTTGTTAAAAAGCTAAAAGCATCAGAGCAATAAAACAAGAATAAGGAAGCGAAAGTTTCCGCAAAAAGGCCTCGACAAAAGAGGCCTTTTAATTATTAAAATAAAACAACAATTAAACATAATAAAAAAGGGGAATAACGTTGGAAGGTTTATATGGTTTTCTAACTATGCTCGATGGGTTCTTAGGGGGCGCGTTCTGGTTTCCTTACGTACTGTTAGGCGTAGGTCTTTTCTTTACGGTTTATCTTAAGTTTCCGCAAATTCGTTTCTTCAAACACGCTTGGCAGGTTGTTACCGGTAAGTTTGATAAAGAAAGCGATCCAGGCGACACCACGCATTTTCGCGCACTAACTACCGCACTGTCTGGTACCGTAGGTACAGGTAACATCTCGGGCGTTGCTTTCGCTATTTTCCTTGGTGGCCCCGCGGCACTATTTTGGATGTGGGTAACCGCCTTTTTAGGTATGACAACAAAATTTGTTGAAGTTACTCTTTCCCACAAATATCGCGTAAAGACAGAAGACGGCACCATGGCCGGTGGCCCTATGTATTACATGGACCGTCGCCTAAACATGAAGTGGTTAGCGGTTGCATTTGCTGTTGCAACGGTAGTTAGTTCGTTTGGTACAGGTAACCTTCCTCAAAGTAATGGTATAGCGCAAAGTATCGAAGCAACGTTTGGCTTTGAGCCTTGGATGGTAGGTAGCGTACTGGGTATTCTTCTAGCCTTGGTAATTCTTGGTGGTATCCAACGCATTGCCGCGTTTACAGCGCGTGTCGTTCCCGTTATGGCGGTTATCTATCTTATTGGTGCCCTTGCCGTTATTTTCGCAAACCTAGAAAACATCGGACCTTCCTTTGCCGCAGTTATTGGTGATGCGTTTACCGGTTCAGCAGCCGCAGGTGGCTTCTTAGGGGCGTCGTTAGCTTATGCGTTTAACCGTGGTGTGAACCGAGGCCTATTTTCGAACGAAGCGGGTCAGGGCTCCGCGCCTATCGCTCACGCAGCAGCAAAAACCAAAGAGCCTGCGTCGGAAGGTATGGTGTCACTGCTTGAACCTTTCATCGACACTATTCTAATTTGTACCGTTACTGGTTTAGTTATTCTGTCGTCGGGCGTGTGGAAAGAAAAACACGAAAACGTCTTCGACCGCTCTGACATGTACTTTGTAGCAGGGCAATACGACGATTCCAACCAAGATGATGTAAACAAGCTATACGGATACCTTAACGATATTGAAGGCAGTGCTGTAGAGGCATACACAGGCTCTATTACCGTTGTTAATGGAACTGCGGTAAGCGATGGTTTTACTCTGCTTAATGCGCGCTCTGTAGCAGAAGACGTGAAATATGCAGTAGGCAGTGAAGACTTGTTCACCGGTACATTAAAGATTGTCGACGGAAAGCCAGTTAAAGAGAACCTTGAAGTAAGTGGTAAGTCGCTGGTTCACTCAGCTGCGCTCACCACCATTGCCTTTACTCGCGGTTTCTTTGGCGATGCGGGGCAGTATATTGTTTCCATTGGCTTAATGTTATTCGCTTTCTCAACCGCTATCGCTTGGTCATATTATGGCGACCGCGCAATGACATATCTATTTGGTCCCCGTTCGGTAATGCCGTATCGCGTTATTTATGTGGCAGGCTTCGTTTGGGCCGCATTCTCTGATACTACATTGGTTTGGGCGCTTTCTGCTGTAGCAATTGTAGTAATGACCTTGCCAAACCTGTTTGGGATCATGCTGCTTTGTAAAGAGATGAAAGAAACGGTTAACGACTACTGGTCTCGACATAAAAAATAAGGTGAGTATTACCTACAGCATTGCCCCTTCTTGAGTTTCACTGAAGGGAAATGCAACTTGGCTATCAGCTAAAAATGCGTAGCGGTGAACTTTGTATAAAAGTTAACACCCTGCGCATTTTTGTTTTATGGCGATGAGGTTAATCCACAGAATCGACTTCATTGTTGTGATGAACTTAAGTATGATACCCGTCCGCGTATAAATGCTCACTCGCTTAAAAGCGTACAGTGCATTTCGAATTCGCACTCAATAAACAGGAGCAACATATGGCATTAGTTGACTGTCCTTCATGCAATAAGAAAACGTCAGATAAAGCGAAGACGTGTCCTCACTGCGATTTTAAAATCGGTGATGCGACCTCAGAAGATATAGAGCGCAAGCAAAGCTTACAAAGATTTAAAAAGTTAGCCAGTATCCAGAACCAGTCTCTTCTTGCTATGCTGATCTTTGTTGCGAGTTTTGGCTTCATGTATTGGGGCGGAACACGCCCAGGTGATTTGCAACACAATTTAGCTATTTTGGGCGCTGTGGTTGGCTTTGTTTGGTACTTAGTAAACCGCGCGCGTATTGTTTACATAAAGCGTTTTTCCTAAATGAATATAGAAGCACTATTAGCCAGCATGACGCCGGAGATATACGAGCGTCTGCGTCAGGCGGTTGAGACAGGCAAGTGGCCTGATGGCACGCCTTTAAATGAAGAGCAAAAAGCAAGCAGCATACAGGCTGTTATGCTGTATCAAGCAAAAATAGAAAAGTCCTCTGAGCATATGACAGTAGGTGAAAGCGGCGAAATTGTTCATAAAAGTAAAGCCGACTTTAAACGCTCGTTACGCGATGAGCAGGATGATAATAATACAATAGCGCGGTTTAAACAGGATGATATTTAGTCGTATATTTGCGCCTTCACACCAAAGCCCAAAGCCTGAGAAACGGATGCAGGCAATAGAGAATCTTTCTCCCGAAAAGGCACAGGAAAAAACAATTCTTCACGAGCTGGCATTTAATGACGAAGATGCAAATGTCAGTTTAGCAGCACTCGAAAAGCTTAATAGCTTCGTGTTGTGGCTTAAGATGTCACAAATTGCCAAGCAGTCTCGCGTTAAAAAAGCCGCCGAAAAAAAGGTAAACGCCGCTTTGCTAGGCGAGGGGGATGTCACACTTTCCCGCCAAGAGATATTCTCTTTTTTAACTGAAACAGCCAATACCGATTTGGTAGTGCAGTTGGTACCGCAAATGTTGAAGAAAGAGCCTATGCTCTTACAAGATGATGCGCTAGCCAACACGCTAATCGAAAAAGTAGCGAAGCCATCTTTCACCCAGTTTGTCTTTTTAGAAGGCGCAAGTCCCCAACTGCAAACTCAACTAGTCAACGCACATTCAGACGTATCAGATTTGCAAAAGCTTGCTAAGAAAGTGTCAGATGATGCGCTTGTTACGCAAATTAATGCGCGAATCAATGCTATCAAAGAGGCTGCGAAGCGCCCAGTGGAGCTTAAAAAGCAGCTTACTTTGGGACTTTCAAAATATCAGGCTTTGCTCGACAAATCAGATGTAGAAACCATTGATGAAAAGCGCAATGACCTTGAGAGCGAATTGACAGGGCTGTTTGCTCAAATTGACTTACTCACTTCAGAAGAACGCGCTGATTATGAAGAAAAGCGCGCGCGTATTGGTGAGCAGCTTGACCGATATTTAAGCCGTATCCGCCCGGCATGGGAAGATAAGCAACAAGCGTCGCAACGTGCCAATACCAAAGCATTGTGCGAACAGCAGCTTACTTATGCCAAGGAGCAGGTAGCTTGGTTGTACAATAACAGGCTTTGTGAAGCTACGCTTGCTGATGTTGCAACGGTTAATGAAAGCGTACGCGGTGTTGAAGCAACGCTCGAACAGCTAGCGCGTCTTGATGATGAATCTGCAACTGATAAGCGAATTTCACAGATTAAGGGCTCTGTCGACGAACTAAACGAGCAGCTTGATCGCTTCTCTATGCAGCAGCAATACGGCCAAAAGCTACTGATAAAACTTCAGTCGCTCGAAGACATTGCCGCTAAGATCGTTTCGGCAAGCGATAGCGAGTCGGATAAAAATACTCGTGATGTGAGCGTTGATGAAGCTAGCACATCGACTGAGGATTTGAGTCAAGTAAATGGTGGCGACGCATTACAAAGTAGTAGTGTAGTAGCTCTTAAAGCGGAGTTTGACGAAGCACGTCAAGCGTATAAAGCGCTTACTCGCGAAATCGATGCTATTCCCAAGGCGTTGTCTAAACGTTTTAACGCCGCGACAAGCAGTGTAAATGCCAAAGAGCGTGCTCAAAAATCCAAAGAAAATGAGCAAATAAAATACGTTAGGAAACACATTAGTGTGATCGATAACTTAATTGCTCAGGGTAAGTTCCGCGTTGCTATTTCAAAATTTGCAAAGCTTCAAGAAAGTTATGCTGCGCTTCCTGGTTCAGCGAAAAAGTATGTAGAGAAGCGTTTTGAAAAGACCGCTGGTGATGTGTCGCGCTTAGAAGGATGGCAGGATTACCTTGCTGCGCCGCGCAAACCGGCTCTTTTAGAAGAAGCAAAAGCGTTAGCCAGTGCTGATGCAGAAAACATTAAGCAAAGAAGTGAGGCCATTAAGTATTTGCGTAAGCAATGGTTATCATTAACACCGTCATCATCAACGAGTGAAGGAAATAGTGATGACGTGTTGTTACAGCAGCAATTCGATGATGCACTTGAAAAGGCCTTCGAGCCTTGTAGAGCGCATTACGCGAACTTAGATGCACAGCGGGCTGCTGCGCGTGAACAGCGTATGTCGATCATCGCTACGGTTAAGGCAATGGACATTAACATGCCGGAAGCCGAGTTAGTGAAAGTTTTCGATAGAGTGTCTAAACAGTGGCACGCTGCAGGTCAGGTTGAACGTGAAATTTATGAACAGCTGAAGCAAGAATGGAAGGCGGTATCATCGCCCATTCGGGCTAAAGTGAATCAATGGCAAAGTGACAACCAAGCCCAAAAGCGTGCGTTAGTCACCCAAGCTTGTCAACTTGCTACGGAAGAAGATGTCGCTGTCGCTGCCGACAAAGCTCAGCAATTGCAAAGTCAGTGGAAGCAAATAGGCCATGCAGGTAAACGTGAAGAAAGTAAGCTGTGGGCAGAATTTAAAGCTGCCAATGACACTGTATTTGAACGTTTAAAAGCCGAGCGGAAAGTACAGAATAATGCGTTTAACGCGTTAGTAGATTCGCTACTCAAGCAAGTTGAAGCTGTTGACATCAACAGCGATGATGCCACGTTCAGTCAATCAATAAGCGACGTTCGCTCTCAGTTAAACGACTTGCCTAAAGCGCAACGTACGAAAGTAGATAAAAAGTTAGATTCACTTGAAAGCCAGCGCGCGGCGCAAGCTAAAAATGCACAATCTCAAGCCAGATTAGCGCGTGCTCAGGCTCTGATTTCTTTACTACAGCTAAGTGTAGGTGAGGGAAGTGGTGACGAGCAATCTCTAGCCGAAACGTTAGGGAAGCGTTGGTCAAGCGTATTGGGTCAGTCTACTGGAAATAAAACAACCCAGCACGATAGACAATGGTTAACGGTAGCATTAGAAGTCGCAACAGGTATGCCTAGCCCAGATGCAGATGCATCTATACGCTCTAGCGTACAGCTACAAATGATGACATCTAAGCTGGAACAAGGCGAAGCGGCAACCGCTCCCGACATTCTTGCAGACTGGTTATCATATGACTCGATAAGCGAAGCAGAAAACTACTTGCTGCAACGGGTTGTTTCAGTTATTGATGCTCACCCTGAAATTGTTGCTTAAATGGAAAGCCCAAATGGAAAACAGTGTTGAGTTTCAATTTGAAACAGAAATGTCTGCTTATCGCTTTTTGAATACCGTAAAGCATATTGACGCAGAAGGGTTAAGAGTGAAGTTCGGACGTACGGATCATCACGTGAGTGTAAAATACCGTTACGGCGTGGGTGAATTTGATTCGACGCTATCTACACTAGACGATCTTGCTCGTGAGTTAGGTGGTGAAGAAGTGTCTTAACTAACCAGTTAGGTAAAACCACGTCGACTGTAAATACAAAAAGGGCCAGACATTTGTCTGGCCCTTTTTTGATAAAAACGTGATTAACAGTCTTTATCTTCAGCGTCTACGCCTTCTTTCACATCTTCACAAGCGTCTTCAACGGCATTACCTGCATCGGTAACCATCTCGTCTAGCTCTTCGCCTGCGTCTTCTGCTTCACCGTCACCGCAAGCTGCTAGTGATAGTGCAAATGCTGATGCTACTAGTACCTTTGATAAATTTTTAAATGAAAACATATCCTTACTCCTTTTTCCTATTGAAATACTTCTAACTTTTAGGCTCTTGGTGCTCTACCACGTAACGCATTTGCGATAAGTGAGATTACGAGCAACGCGATAAACACAAAGAAAAGAAATTGTGCGATACCTGTTGCTGCACCTGCGATGCCTCCAAAACCAAAAACTGCTGCAATAATGGCGATGATAAAAAATGTGATTGCCCAACCTAACATAACTAAATCCTCGTATTGCTTCCGTTACTTTCACTGTAACTAATGCTATCTTTGTGCCTGTTTTTTAAGTTATTGAAATATATCGATATAATTTAACTTTTATTTGATTTTGAGGCCGTATCTGCAGGCAATTAACGTCACGATTACACGTACGAATGCATTTTTTACATGATTGAGTAAGGCCCTTGTCAGCTAAGGGCCTTGGGCTGGGATTATTCTTTGATTCTTACCAGCTTCCGAAAAACATGAGAGAAAAGTTGTGGTTTGTTTTGGTGTCTGAATTGGCGCCTGGCGACGCAATATGATTATGTAAGTATCCCATCTCAAAGCGCCACAATGCGTTTTGCGCACATAGTTTTTCTCGTTAAAAATAAAAAAGAGGCAAAGCGAAAGGGAAGGAGCGCTTTGCCTGCAAAGGGAGAGTGTTTCTCCCCTCACACTTTCTAATAGTGGAGGGGCAATGGCTTATTTAGTTACCGTTTGGGTTGTAAGGTAACGACGATTGGTGGGCAACAATACGCAGGTCGCCGTCACTATCTTTGACATAGGCAAACGTGTATTCCACTTTCGTTTCGCCACCTTTTGTATCGGTAAAGAAGTAGTTACCCATCGCCACCGCCATGCGACAGCTGTTGTTGATAATACCCACATTATCGAATTTCACATTTGTGTAAGGCTTTATGGCAAAGCCTTTGTCCTCTTCGTAAGCGTCATTACCGCCAACAAAGTATGAAAGCGCAGCATCGAAGCTTGAACGGAACTGGTCGTTAGCTGCAAGTGTTGGTTTGAACAGTACGCTGCTCAAATCGTAACCGTACATGGCTTGTATAAAGTCTGCGGCCTCACCAGAGTAATCCCCCTTATTACTAAATACTGCACCAATCCGTACGATGCCATCGCCCCACATCTTTTGTGCCGTCACCACTTCTCGCTCAGTAATACATTCATCTGAATACAGTAATGCGTTATCCAGTGCGTTAGCTTTTAACACTGGCGCATTTGCACTTCGAGAATGATCCATCTGCGGCTTTGCAACTGCACTGCAGCCTGTTACTACCATAATCGAAGCTGCTACAAGTGTTGTTTTTGTCATTAACGAGCTTAGCTTTTTCATCTCCTGACTCCTCAGTCATTTGCAAAATAAATACGTGTTACTACCTGATTAAATTGCTTGGAGCAGAGCCTGTGTCACGCTGTGAATAGCGGTCTACAAATCTGCTCTGCACTTCATGGGTTTAATGATAGCTGGCTTGAATGACGGAGACTTTTGTACAACATTAACAGAAGATTAACGGCTCATTAAAAATGAAGATGTCAAAAAATGTGTCAGTTTTGGGCGTATGAATGTCTTATCTGTCATGCTGGTAAGTGTGTATTATGATCGCATTACTTCATCAATATTACGTGACTTATGCGCAAACTTATTTGTTTACTTGCATACGAAGGAATGGAATTACTCGATTTTGCTGGTCCTCAGTCTGCTTTTTATGAGGCACTTCAGGGAATGGATGATAGCTATGAATTAAAGATAGTGGGCTTTGATCAGAGTATTGTTCAGTGTGAAGCGGGGCTCCAATTTATACCGTCTACCTCTATGGACGATGTTTGTGCGTGCCATACATTGATTATTCCGGGAGGAAAGGGGGCGCGAAGTCTGTCAATCACACCATCTCAGTTAGAAAGCTTAAATCGACTTATGTTGAACTCGGAACGTGTTGCAACTATCTGCACAGGTGCATACTTAATTGCTCGAACTGGCCTACCTGATAATACTACTATTGCAACCCATTGGGCGTTTACCAGCGATTTACAGTCACAGTACCCAGCGCTTAATGTAGAGCGCGAAAAGCTATTTGTTCAACATGGAAAATACTGGTCTTCGGCCGGTGTTACGTCTGGGATAGATTTAACGCTGCGTCTTATAGAAATTGATTACGGTGTTGGCCTCGCGCACCATGTTGCTAAGCATTTAGTGGTTTACTCAAAACGCTCAGGAAATCAAAAGCAGTTTTCCAACGTACTTGACATTCAAAAGTCAAAATCTGATCGGCTTGCTAAAATTATAAGCTGGATTGGAGAGCATATCGATGAAATTATAACCGTTAAACAGTTATCTGATTTGGTCTATTTGAGCGAAAGGCAATGTCATAGACTCTTTTTAAAAGAAACAAATATGACACCGGCACAGTTCGTGGAAAAGTATAAAATGCAGTTAGCTAGCGACCTGTTAGCCACGACGGAAAAAGAAATAAAGACTATTGCACTGGTTGTTGGTTTTAAAACGTATCACGGTTTTGCTCGTGCATTTGAGCGATGCTTTTCGGTAACGCCAACTGCGTACCGAAAAGCATTTCAGTTAAAAAACTGATACTACAGTGTATAGAGAAACAGAATGACGTTCAGCTAGTTGCCATTTTTCGGCTCTAGAGGCTGTGAAAGTACTTCTAATACAGTAAAGGCATTTTTACCCAAACTTGTTTCGTTGTTCGCCATTTTTACATCAATGGTAAAGTAGATATCGTTAATCTGAGTATTGATAACGTCGTTAGAGCTTGGGACAGCCATGGGTTGAGCCACTTCGTCACAGCCAGACATTGTACATTGCCTGTCTGTTTGAAATACTGCAGGCTTTTCTTTTCCTGTCATTATCTCTCTTGCTATCACCGGTTTTTTGTCTACATTGGTTTTCGCTATCGCTAGATAAGTGAAGCCTTGTTTCTGTGCAATTTCGGCCGCCCGGTATAGTGCATACTGTTGAACCTTATCTGCTGGCGTCTTATCCGTTGCCTTAAAGAGAACTTTATATTCATCTTCAGCGATTTTTTCACTTGAGTATCCGTAAGCCGCTTTCGAGTTAGCTGACTTGTATGGCGTAGGCGCAGCCACTGGTGTTGATGAACACCCTACTATTGCAAGGCTTAAAACCGTGCTCAAAGAGGCAAGAAGTATGCGGCTATTCTTAATGTTATTTTTAATGTTCATCTCACATATTCCTTAATACTGTGATCACTGAAACAATGAAAATAGTGCAGTTCTGCCTAACGTCATCAGCGCTTGATTACGCTTTGCGTTAGGTTTTGCGTCAACTGCACCTTTGTATGCGCCTACCGACGCAATGCCTAGAAGGGTTTCTGGTTTGCCCATCATTAACTTACATTGCCTTTTTGCCTGTGTAAGTGCAACGTCGGCATGATGTTTTTGTGAAAAATATGCATGTTCTTTTTGCGCAATGTCGCGCATGTTAGCTTTTAGAAAGATATTCATAACAAATAGCCTCGTTCAGTGCTCATTTCATTTGATGTATAGGTTGGAACTTTGTCTTATTCGAAGACCTTGCGCCAGGTTTGAATAAGCCTGCTAAAGTTCAGGTAATTAAAAGCGTTTTGAGCAAGCTTAAAGAAGCCAAACGCGGCAATGCTGTTTAATACCAACAAAATTAGTGGAACGGCTACATAATGTAGACCTATATTGTGAAGTATAGCGCCAATGGCAATGTTCAGAATTAGCCAGCAGACCGTACCAACAGCGAAAGCGGCTAAACATGCAAAAACGGTGACAAAGAAGCTTTTTTTAATGAGCGTTAACTCACTATTAGTGAGTTCGAGAAACGCTAAACCTTGCGCTTTCCGTTGAGTAAATGCTTCCTTAAACGCAGCGAAAACGTCTTTAAACGATGGGTCTGGGTAACTTTTAGGTGATGCGTGATCATCATTTAACGATGAATTGTCAGTGTTATCGTCTTTTGGGTGTGTGCGAAAAATCGCCTGCGCCGCGGGCGGCGTCAGGCGAAATGGATTTTCATTGCACACGGTAAACTGTGCTGTACGAAAATCTAGTGCTCTCATGCGATTACTTCTTACGTAACAGTGATGTCACCAGCATACCTGCGGCAAACGCGATACCTGCAGTCGCCATCGGGTTTTCAATAGCATATTGACGCACTTTCGATGCTTGCCATTTCTGTTGTGCTAAACGCTTTCTTGCAGACATATTTTCTGCTGACGATGACGCTGTACGTCGAATGTTTTCCTCTGCAACACCTGCACTGTCTGCTAACTTGTCTACTGACGCATGAAGAGAATCTTTCAGTTGATCCGTTACCGGGTGACTCGGCTCAGCCACACCATTAGAACGGTTTGTTTTAACGGTTTGTGTTTTTGCTGAAGCTTGTGTAGCCATAATACTCTCCTTAATATTTAGGGTTCACTTAGAAAGTGCAACGCGCATACCAAGTGTTAATTTCTATAATTATCAATGGGATGTGTTTATGTGGGGGGGAGAGCTGGTAAAAGGTTTGCAAGATAATCACAGTATCTTGTCAAACCCTTGTAATATTTTCTTAGTAAATTATGAGTGACGGTTGGTTTAACCAATAACAGACGCCAAGTCGTCTTTCGACACTGGTTTAAGTAACGCGCTGTCTATTCCAATCGCTTCCATTGTTTTTTTACTTGCTTCATGGCCGCTTACAATCGTGAGAATGGCATTTGGTAATTTTTCTTTAAGCTCTTCAGCCAAGTCATATCCATCGTAATCAGGTAACGTCAAATCCATTAATACATGATCAAACTGGCCGGTCTGAGCTGCTTCAAGGGCGTCAGCACCGCAGAATTCAGTAGTTACATCGTGCCCTAAATGGGTTAAAAACAGTTTTAATAGTTCTGCAGCGTCTTCATCGTCTTCAATTACCAGTATACGTTTATTATTGCACCTTTGTACGCTGTTTTTCTTAACATCACCTGTAGATGCTGGGTTTGAGTTAACTGACGCCTCACTAGCGCTGCAAGAAGACGCTTCTTTTTCTGGCGCGTAAGGTTTGTGCATTGGCATATCAGCTACCTGTGCTTCCACATTGGTAAAAGTGACGTGATCGCCAGGTGGAAGATATTGTGAGAGAAGTTGAGCTAGTGCAAAGCGGTCTATTGGTTTACCTATAACGTCATTAAAACCTTCTCGTATTAGCGACTCTCTTAATCCTTTACGACTGGCTGCGGTAACCGCAATAACGGGAATATCTTTACCGTGGCGCCGTATAGCATGTAGCGCCTCAATGCCATTCATCACAGGCATGTGAATATCCATGAGAACTAAATCAAAAGGTTGGTTGTGTTCATCCGCCTGTAGAACCGCCTCCAGCGCTTTCACTCCATTTTCAGCGTAGCTTATATCTGCTTTAGACTGGCTTACAATGTGACCGGTAAGTCGTCGAATTTCTCTCAAATCATCGACAATCAGCACCCTACCTGTGACATTCAAGTCAATACTGCTCGATTCGACAGGTTGAATCTGGCCAAGCGTTAAATCGACGTTAGGTTGGGAAGAAATGTCACCTGGATTAATATTAAATGTAAACGTGCTGCCTTTCCCCAGTCGAGATGTCACATTAATATCACCATCAAGCTTCGTGACCAGTTCTTTACAGATTGCCAAGCCTAGACCAGCGCCACCGTGGTTGGCGCGCATGATATCTTCAATTTGTTCAAAAGGTTGAAAAATATTAGCCAACTTGTCTGGGGGCATTCCAATGCCAGTATCATCTACCGAAAACTTAAGTATCGGGTATTGTTCGCCAGCTTCTGCACGTTGCTCCAGTGCTATGGAAAGCGTAATACTGCCTTTATCTGTGAATTTTACGGCATTCGAGATGAGGTTGAGTAACACCTGCCGAAGGCGTGTAGGATCCGTCTGGATAAACTCAGGTATTTTAGTCTCAGAGACCACGTTCAAGCTCAAGCCTTTGTCTTTTGCATTGAGCTGCATTAATGAATGAATATCGGTAAGAAAAGCTGATAAATTTACATCTTTAATATTTAACTCGAGCTTTTCTGCCATTATCCGTGACATATCGAGAAGGTCATTTAACAGGCTTAACAAGTGTTTCCCGTTAGAGTGTATGATTGATAACTCTTGCTGAAACGGGCTGTTTCTAGCATCGTCAATCAAAAGCTCCGTATAACCTAAGATAGAGGTGAGGGGAGTGCGTAACTCGTGACCTAAGTGCGCAAGAAATTTGTCTTTCGCCTTATTCTTTTGCTCTACTTTGTTACGTTCAATACGCTCATTCTCAATGTCGCGCCTCACCATGGCGTAGCGAATAGTGCGCATAAAGCGTGGCGATTCAATTTCTGATTTTTGCAAATAATCTGCGGCCCCAGCGCGCATGACCATCTCATCTACGGTAGCGTCTGATTGCCCGGTTAATATCACCACAGGTAGTCTAAATTGATTTGATTTTAGAACACTCAAAACATCAATGGCATTTTCAGCGCCCAGCAAATAGTCAAGTAAGCATAGATCAAAATCTTCAGTCTTGAGCGCTTCCACGGCATCAAGGCTGTTTGTCACCCAAGTTAGCTCGAACTTGGGTGACTCACACTGTTCTAGATAGTCAGAAGTTAAGAAGTAATCATCTTCGTCATCTTCTACCAATAGAATTTTTATAATCTCTGACATCTAGTACCTCTTTTACTCGTGTGGCAGCTCTACAAACTCAATCCAATAACGTCCTAAAGCACGCATTAGTTCAACTAAGCCTTCAAAATTAACCGGTTTAGTGATGTAAGAGGCGCAACCAAGATCATAACCGCGAAGCATGTCTTCTTCTTCCTTAGATGTTGTTAGGATAACAACGGGGATACTTCGAAGTTTGGGGTCATTTTTAAGTTCTTGAAGTGCCTCACGGCCATCTTTTCTTGGCATGTTTAAGTCAAGTAAGATAAGGCTAGGACGAGGGGCTGCAGCAGGGTCGGAGTACTTCCCCTCGTGACGGAGAAATTCCAACAGCTCTACGCCGTCTTCGACACAAAACAAATTGTTTAAAACGCGACTTTCTTGCAGCGCGTCAACGGTTAATAAACGATCATCCTCGTCATCGTCAGCCATCAAAATATTAATTGGTTGTGTTTGTTTACGCGTCATTGTGTTTCTCCATTATTGTTGTTAGAGCCAAACGGGTCGCTCTCTACAGGCATTATTATCGAGAACGTTGCTCCTTGCCCTGGTGAGCTAAGAGCAGTGATTTGCCCATTGTGTCTTTCTACTATCCTACGGCAAACAGCAAGCCCAATACCTGTGCCTTTGTACTCGCTTCTTCCGTGAAGGCGCTGAAAAGGGGCAAAGATTTTCTCAGCAAACGATTGCTCAAAACCAATACCGTTATCTTTAACCGTAATTTTTATCCAGTCGTATTCATCTGACATCAGTATGTCATGAGTGTCTGACTCGGATGCTTTTTCGGCGTTTATGTTGACAGCAGGAGTTACACCTTCACTTTGGAATTTAAGTGCGTTCGATATTAAGTTTAAAAACAATTGCTCGAGCTGTGACTTATCGCCTCGTATAACGGGCATATCGCTTACATTGATTTCTGCTGATGTTTCATCAATGGCGATTTCCAAATCTCCGAGTACGCTTTGCATGGTATTATTTAGGTCTACCTCATCAAACTCTTTACCGCGAGTAGAGACGCGTGAAAATGCGAGAAGGTCTGAAATAAGCATAGACATACGCTCTGCAGCGTTTAGCATACGCGCTAGATAATCTTTGCCTCTTTCGTCTATTACGTCATTGTAACCAGACTCTAAACGGTTTCCGAAAGCCCTTATCTTTCGAAGCGGCTCTTGTAGGTCGTGCGAGGCAACGAACGCAAAATCTTCCAACTCTCGGTTACTGCGTGCCAATTCGTCGGAATAAACACTTAACTCTTGTGTTCTCTCTTCAATTCGAGACTCTAAATCTTCATTCACAGATTCGAGATCTGCCTGATATTTCTCATGTTCTCGAGAATTAATTTTTAAAAGTAGAAAAACAGTTACGATAAGCAGCAACGTAGTAGCTGATGAGATAATCAAGGTGTTTACCGAATCTCTTCTTAAACTCATCAGGTTTGCTAAATGCGTGCCTTGCATATCTCTTTCAGAGCTGTCAATTTCACGAAACAGCGTTTCGAACCGCTTGTATAGCTCTATGCCTCTATCGCTTCTTACTGAGTTAATAGCCTCTCGCTCTCTTCCTTCTCTAACAAGTTCAACAACCTCTATAACTTCATTTACTTTCGCTTTTGTCAGCTCAAGCAACTCCTCGATTCTCGCAGACTGATTGCCAATGTCAGATGAAAAAGAGCTGACTTCTACTTCATCCATTAATTCGCCGATTACCCCGAGTGTTTCGGTATAATCCGTAAGATATTCTTCGTCGTCTGTGAGCATGTAGCCACGTTGACCAGACTCAACTCTCAATATAGCTACATGCAAGCGATTCACTGCATTGATAACGCGATTAGTAGTAAATAGACGCGCTTCCAATGCAGAAAGGTCGTTAAGCGTGCTTACCACATAAAAGGAATTTGCTGTCATGACAACGATGACCAGAACGACCAAAATTATCCAGCTGTATAACGAAGACAGAACTTTAGTAATCATTTACTCATTCCGAAACATTCTCACCCAACTCAGTTGTCATATCAGAAAGGGTGTGACTGCAGTCTTTTGCACTGCTTATTATTTTATCCAATGCCGCCAACGCCTTTTCGGGCGGGACGTCTCCATTTAGTGCCATTTTAACTAGCTCAGCCTGCATAGATATTCTATTCAAAGGTTTTCGAGCGTCGTGTACGAAAACACTTAGTTGAGAAAATTCTTCACCAGTCATGTCGAATACCTCTTTTATTCGTCTTTACTAAGGTCACCATAGGCATGAAGACGGTTGTACAATGTTTTGGTACTTATACCCAACATTTCAGCCGCCGTTGTCTTGTTGCCACTCACTTTTTCCAGGGTGGCGTAAATAAGCTCTTTTTCTACATCTTCAATGGTTCTTCCCGCTTGTAATGCAGGTGTTGTACTTTGCTTTTGCGCAAATGGAGATTCGATAGTTTTAGGGAGCTCAATTTCGCTTTTTTCTGGGTCACTCATAATAGCTGCGCGGTGAACAAAGTGCCTTAATTCACGAACATTGCCCGGCCAATCATAAGCTTGAAGCGTATCTAGCTGGCTTTCTTCCCACTTGAAATTCGCGCCGTTCTCTTTGTTAAATTCGGCAATGAAAGTTTTAGCTAGCAGAGGAATGTCTTCTTTTCTGTCGCGTAGAGGTGGTATTGTTATCGGAAATACAGCAAGCCTAAAGTAAATGTCTTCACGCAGGACTTTGCTTTGTGCAATCTCTTCCATAGTTCTATTTGTGGCTGAAACTACACGGCAGTTAACAGGGATTGTTTTCGTACCACCTACTCGAATAACGACTTTATTCTCTAGGACCCTCAATAGGTTTGGCTGCATATCAATGGGCATTTCTGTAATTTCATCTAAGAAAAGGCTGCCACCCTCTGCTTGCTCAAACACGCCTTCTTTACGACCTACCGCACCAGTAAATGCCCCTTTTTCATGGCCGAATAGTTCACTACCAATTAATTCTTTCGAAAACGCACCACAGTTAGTGGCGATATAAGGCCCTTCACTTTCTGAAGCGCGGTGAATTGCAGCTGCAACAACTTCTTTACCTACGCCACTTTCGCCTAAAAGCATAACGTTAGCGCTAGTTTTGCTGACCCGTGAAATGAGTTTGTACAACTCTTTCATCACGGGAGACTCGCCAATAAGCAAGTCGAAATGCTTTTCAATCTTTTCTTCAGCTGGCGCTTTTTGTTTTGGTTTTTTACTCAGTACCGCCTCGATTTCTTCACGCTGTATTGGCTTGACGAGATAATCGACTGTAGGTCCACATAAGCCTTTTATAACGCTTTTGACTGACGGATGGCCAGTAATTAGTGTTACGCGAGGTCTCTTAGGAAGTGCATCAAGTTCATTGAAAAGATGTGCGCCGCTTCCATCGGGCAACATGAAATCTAGCAATACGTGATCGAAGGTTTCTTTTTCGAGCCAGTCCCGAGCCTCTGCTAACGTAGCGGCAGTAAGAACGTCGTGGCCCAAAAATTCAATAATTGTACAGGCAACTTCAGTAAATTCGGCGTCGTCATCGACTAAGAGTACGGTTAGCACGTGGATGTCCCTCTTTCTCTGTCCATAAAGAATATGGAATAAAATCAATATTATAGTTTTATCATAAATAACAAGGAACAATAACAAAAACGCACGGCATCCGTGAATGTTTCCTTGCTTTAATCGTTAAATTTTAGGTAGCACGCATACGGGAAACGCATCATCGACGTAAATATGGTTAGGCGGTGACTTTTTTAGAGCGTCGACGTTGCCAATCGATGTGAAGATGATTAAGCGTATGGGTTAGTGCAAAGTGTTACTAATTTACATGGTACTGCAAAAAGTATTCCCACACGCTTTTTGCAAGAGCTGCGAAACACCTATGGCATATTTTTCGCACAACCTTTAACAAGTAAAGTTTCGCTAATAAGTGATGTGAACAACGAAGGATTTTAGCGCGTTTCCAGTGTAGAGCGCGCTTTGAAACTACCGAGACAAAACGAAAGTCAAGTCAAAGGAATTGAAAATGTGGGCAAAAACAGCTGGAAGATCAATGACTTTGTCCGAGCTGCTGACAAAGATGCAGCCAAGAGCAAGTCAGAATTTATTCTATTTTGCTGATTTTTGGGAAGTGATGGAAAAGCGCGGTTTCGGCCCTATGTTGGCGCTTCCATCATTTATCGCTTGTACGCCTATAGGCGCAATACCCGGTGTCCCTTCACTGACTGGTGTGACGATTTTACTCATCTCATTGCAAATTTTACTCGGTAGCAGACACCCTTGGCTGCCTCAAAAAGTGATGGATATTCACTGTGAAGCGGATCAATTAAGAAACATCGTTGAAAAGGTTAAACCTCACGCTGCAAAAATAGATCGCTTTCTCATTCCTCGTTGCTTTTTTATGAGGCAGCCCGTGTTTCGTTCTTTGATTGCATTGAACTGTGTAGGTTGTGGCCTTGTTATGATCCCCCTTGAACTCATCCCCTTTATGGGCTTTATACCTGCACTAGCAGTCCTCATAATGGCAGTTGGCATGGCCACCGACGACGGTGCGGTGGCTTTGATAGGCGTGACAATATCGGTATTTGGGTTCGTGCTAGGCTTTGAGCATCTACCGGGAGCGATTAGTTAAATCTACATTTATTAAGAGCCGGAATCTATCATGAAATCTGAGGTGGGTAGGTTCATGGTTTGGTATCTCAATTCCCCTATGAATGTGCGTGCTGCTGGTCCTAATGTGTCCCCATCTTCGAAAGAAAGATATAGTAGGGCTTTTCGTAATGCTGCATTGTTATCTAAAGGAAGGGGTACCAGCGTACCATTTTCCAGTTCTTCTTTTATAATTGCTATAGGTAACCAGGCAAAGCCTAACCCTTGAGCAATGATATCTAACGATGTTCTTACGTGGCTAACCGTCCACCGCTGTTCCGCTCCGAGCCAACCTACATCTGCCTTGCGCTCTGCTGAAGAGTCGCGAACCACAATTTGACGATGGGTTTTAAGGTCTTCTAGTGTTAGCGTTCTGTTTAGTTGGTGCAGAGGATGGTCGGCATGAGCAACAGCGGCAAACTCAATTTCGCATAAATCCTCACTGAACCCATTTGGGAAGACAAAAGGGGAAATGCCCAAGTCCACTTTTCCACTAGCTAGTAATGCATTAGCACCGCTTAGTACAGTTTCCTCTATTTCAATGCGCAATAAAGGAAACTCTGCTGAGACCTTGGCTAAAACGTTATAAAGTAACTCAGAAGGGAAAATAATATCTACAGCAATACGCAGTGTTGTTTCTGTTCCAACTTTTAAACTGCTTGCTACAGCTTCTAGCTTGTGAGCCTCGTTGAGCAAAAATGACGCGCGTCTGTACATCAGTTCACCTTGAGGTGAAAGCTGTACTTTACGGCCTATATTTTCAAACAGCGTTACGCCGATAGCGTTTTCCAGCTTTTGAACCGCGTGGTGAACGCTTGATTGACTTTTATGTACTTCAGCTGCGGCTTGATTAAAACCCCCGGCATCTACCACGGCCTTAAACATACGCCATTGTTCTAGTGTAGATTTAAGCATACATCGCCCTTCATCTTTTAGTTGACCTTCTTATATCATACACATCTTGCGCAAGTCATTTTTCGTAGGCTTGGTTAATGGTTGGTACTGAACAGGTTACGACTGATACTTTGTCATATCCCATGTTCATTAACTGTTCTGCCGCTAACTTCGCACGAACGCCAGACGCACAGTGAACATAGAGTGGTGTTGTGGCATCTTGAAAACGTTCAAGTGCTTGCATCTCTAAAATACCGCGCGGAATATTAAGCGCAGCGGGAACAGGGTGGTCTGTAGCTTCACTATTTTCTCTCACATCGATAAGAGCACCATTATTTTGTTTTAACTCATTTGCTGCCTGTTCAGCAGTCACACAACGCATGTCAAAATTGATGTTTTCAATACGCGTCTTTAAATCAATCAACATAATCCTTCCTTAAAAATAAATTTGCACAAATAAATCAAAATAAGAAAAGGCTAATGTAAGGCTTGTGTATTCAACTAGACAATAAAAATAACTGAAATTCATCGCATAAAATGGCAAGTCGGCAGAATGTCTTATACTTTAGTATAGTTAGTAGATAAATTAGTGCCCAGATACTTTACACATAGGGAGTGCTTATGTCCGAGGATATGGCAATAGGTTCAGAAAATATAGTGGAACACGCTGTGGAAGCTGAAATCTTTCTAAAGCAATTCGCAAACAAAACTCGTTTAATGGTACTTTGTTCACTATTAGACGAGGAAAAGTCGGTAACTGAACTACTAGAAGTAGTCAACGTTTCACAGCCCGTGATTTCCCAGCATCTTGCTTTATTACGAGAGTCTAAAATGGTGGCTACGAGAAGGGAAGGTCAAACAATCTACTACCGCCTTGCGGATGAACGGGTTAAACGTCTTATTGCGTTAATGTATGAATTCTTCTGCTAGCAATACTTTATTCTTTCATTACACAAACACAATGTCCGCGGTCAAACGGACATTGTACGGTCAATATGACTTCTAAAAGCTCTACGTAAACTACTTATCGACTTGCTTGCAAAGCATCGCAATGTAATCGTCTTCTGCAATTCTGTCGCTATCTACTTCTGGCCTATTAATTAGTTCATCATGACTTAGCTTAACTTCAACACTATGTGCGGCCCAATCAATACTTTTTATATCATGTGGCATCAATACTAAATGTTTTCCACCTGGAAGCCAGTTATTCGTATCGACTACTAGCATGACGATTTTCCAATTTCGCGAATCAATTATAAAATTGCTGATGTGACCCACGTTATCGGTGGTAGTAGCAACTTCATAACCACCTACCTCACCAACAGCTCTCAAGTGATTGCTGGTCTTTTTGGGGTGAAGCATTTCTGACTCATCAGTCTGCTGCAACTGAACAAGCTCGTTAGGATGTGCAAATTCACCCCATGCTCCAGGCCCTATCCAGTAGTACCCATACCCAAAGTATTTAAAGAGGTTTTCCTCGTATTCCCGAGAGACGGGTTTATGTTCGTCTATCGAAGGGCTATTTTTTAGTTTTTCAACCGTCATATTTACATCGACGGAGCTTGTCTCACTGTCTAATTTTGTCACGGCGATGGGAGAAATGACCACTTTTCTGCTCAGCGGAAGCCATGTATTGGTATCTGCAACCAAGTAGCGTACGGTAAATGTCTCATCGTCAAAAAGAATATCCCGAATACCGCCTACTTTATCGTCCACGGCATGGATAGAAAAATGAGTAAGCTGATTTGAACTAATGATCATCGTTGCGCCTCCTTTGCTTGGGCTCTTTGTGCAGAGCAACGGTTAACGTAGATAAACGTCGCTCTTTATTACTCTAAGTTTAGACATTCCTTAACCTTTCACCATTTTGTTCTTGGTTAAAGTTGATTGAGATCATTACGGTTTACAAACAAAAAAGCTCGCATTAAGCGAGCTTTAACAGGAGAGTGCTTTCTAGGCGACATCAAACTCATCATCAGAAAAATCATCGTCGTAATCCGACTGGTTGCTAGCACTGCTATGAAGCGTGTAAAAGTGCTTTTTACCCCTAGCTAACCTGACGTACTTTGCCCATGCCTTTTCTAGGTTAGTAGCCGCTTCAACTTTACCATTGATGAATTCGACGAAGTGTTTCTCATCTTCGCTTTCTGGTAATAGTTCACCACTTTCAAGTCCTAACAAGGTCTTTCCGTAATTTGTTAGAAGATCGGCTTCAGTAATGCTGAAGTCACCTGATTTACGGAAACCATACGGAAACTTCTGACGGTCGATATAAGGTTTTGCTGATAGTCGAATAGCTAAACTTTTCATGTTGTACCCAACGTATTGTATTGTTCAGCGCACTTTTAAAATAATTAAAAACGAAGATAAAACAAAAGATTTTTCTCTTATCAATAAAAAATTTTTAAGAGCTTAAAAAGAAAATGAATTTCGGCAATTTTGTTTAGTTAATAAACAGCACTGCCATAAGGTAAGTAGAGTCACGCGATTTTTTTAAAGGTTTGAATTTAAATTAAAAATTAGTCTTTTTAAACTCTAAATGTTTTAGCTTAATGTGATGATACAAGCGTAATAGAAACGCGTGTGCTAGGTCTATTATATTTTATTGAGTACGTAATCAAAAATTCTTGTCGCTACGATGATTAAAATTCGTTTTCCATTTTACTACTTACGATAATAATTGAGGTGTGTTAACAACCCAGAGAAGTCAATGAGTAAAGACTATCGTTACCAGCGTGATGAATGGGACTCGGTAGAAGAGGAAGATTTTCACGCTAAAAAACCAAGCTCCAAACGTCAAAGTACGGTAAAGGAGAAACAGAAGCGTGACTTGCAACGCCGAGATAAACAGCGTCGCCTGCACCAAGAAGAGTATTAATTCAGCGAGTTGGTGAAATTTTATTTAAGCGCACCGCATTAAGCGGTGCGTTTCTGTGCTTTTGTGTTTACTTGCCGTATGATCTGTGTCAATTTACGTCTACTTTGATTCGGTTGTTCAACAAGCATGGATATACGCTTTCTCACCACCTTTATAGAGGTGGCTAAAACACGTCACTTTGGTAAAGCTGCGGAAAACCTTTACCTCACTCAATCTGCCGTTAGTGCACGAATAAAGCTTCTTGAAGAATATTTTCACACCACGCTTTTTATAAGACAGCGCAATAGTATTCAGCTTACACAGTCAGGTGAAAAGTTGCTTCCCTATGCTAAGCAATTATGCGCTACGTTGAATGAAGCGAAGCAAGAACTTCAAATTCAGTCTTCTGAATATGTCGTGTGTGGCGCAACACAGCTTGCCAGTGAATTGCTGTTGCCTAAAATGCTTAGCCATCTTCACAATTCATTTCCTGATTGGTCGATAAAGGCAGAAGTTTTAACGCTTGATACTTTGTCTCGTCAGCTTCATGAAAGGGTCACAGATCTCTCATTTTCCACCGAGCCACTTAAATCTGAAGAGGTGAATAGCGATGTCTTATTAGAGCATGAGCTGGCGCTGTTCCGTATTGGAGAGGGCAAAGAATCTATAGATGCTGCAGATTTTGTAGCAATAGATTGGGGCGCTAAAGCCAGAGACTGGCTTCTTACTACCTATCCGCAACTTCGCGATGCCAAGTTAAGGACGAACTCGTTAAATTTAGCGCTGAATAATCTACAAAGTGAAGGCGGTATAGCTGTACTTCCAATAGACGTTGAAACGCAGTTACCATCTGGCGCCAAAGTGACTAAAATAGAGACGATAGAAAACGTGTCACTTAAAGTTTACGTGCACAGTATGAAGCAAGTACGTCGGGTTGGTCTTGCTGAAATTATAGAAAGCGTATCGACAGCTTGTTAAATGAAACCAGAAAATGTGCCGTTACGTTCGGCACGCAAATGACAGAATTTTAGAGAGAGTCCAATGTCTCAATTACACCCTTTACTAGAAAAAAATGCATTTCAGCGTTTGGAAGCAAGCCTTGAAACAATTAAAGCAGAACAGAAATTGTTTATCCTTAAAGACGAGCACGGCTGTGTGATGCTAACCACCGACGAGGAAGATGGCGTACCTGTTTGGCCAGATGCTGAGCTTGCGCTTTTGTGGGCTACTGAAGACTGGGCACATTGCGAAGCCATGGAGCTGACAACTAAAGAATTTTTATTGAAGTGGGTGCCTGGTATGACACAAGACGAACTTATGGTCATAGTATGCCCCGTTCCCGCAGAAGAGGGTGAGGTAATTACCCCAGAGGAGTTCGCTGAGCATCTTTAACGTGTGATCTCAAGGGCTCATCAGAGGGTAAATATTCAGTAACGAAAAAAAAAGCAATTTGCATGTGCTTATCATGCAGCGCTGATGTCGCTTTAATTTTGCTTTTGTTTATGTGTAACCCTAGGAGGCGTTATGTTTACTGAACAACCTACAATGAATAGCTTATTCAGCCAGCTCGGTTTAGGGAGCTCTGACGAAGAAATAGCTGAATTTTTCGAGGCACATCGAGGACTTAATAAAAGCCAGCACTTACACGAAGCGCCTTATTGGAATGAAAGTCAGTCTGCTTTTTTAAAAGAAGCGATTGTTGAAGATGCTGCATGGGCTGAAATCATTGATCAATTAAATGCAGAGCTTCACGAATAATCAGGTTGTTTTTGTTACCCGTCTTCGCACGCTATATTTAACGTTTTAAAAAGGCAGTTTACGCTTTGTTGCAACCAAACATCGACGATTTGTGGTTTGTTCCCTTAGGAGGGACAGGCGAAATAGGTATGAACCTCAATTTGTACGGACACAATGGTCAATGGTTGATGGTCGATTGCGGTGTATCGTTTGACGAACCTCTAGTGCCAAATTATAAAGCGGCTGGCAAAGGAGGCCGCGCAATTCAATCCAAAGGGCCAACGCACAGAGTGGTCGCTCCTGATCCGACTTTCATCTCAAATCAAAAGGACTCGCTTGCGGGTATTGTTATTACGCACGCACATGAAGATCATGTGGGTGCTATTCCTTATTTATGGGAGCGATTTCAAAAGCCTATTTATACAACGTCGTTCACGGCTGAAGTGTTAAGGCGCAAGCTTGCTCGAACCAAGCTCGCAAACCGAATTGCAATCATTGAAGTTGATGCAGACGAAATGAAGCAAATTGGACCGTTTAGCGTGCATTGGTTAGCCATTACTCATTCTTTGCCCGAACCTTTTGCTCTGAAAATCACCACCCCAGTGGGAACAGTATTACATACTGCAGATTGGAAAATTGATGCCAATCCGATCACCGGTCAACCTTTCGATGTCAACCTATACAAGCGATTGGGTGAAGAAAACATCCTTGCCCTGGTGGGTGATTCCACTAACGCGCCAAAACCTGGTTTTTCGATCTCAGAAAGAAACTGTTACGACGGATTATTGAGTACTATAGCGCCTCTGAAAGGGAGGGTCGTTGTTGGGTGCTTTGGTAGCAATATAGCAAGGCTTATTTCACTGGCAAGAATTGCTAGGAAAACAAAGCGATACATGGGATTGTATGGACGTTCATTAATGAACATGTATGGCATTGCCAAACAACAAGGTATTTGGCCGGATGATTTACCGATTACAGATCCACAACATCTAGGGTATTTGCCACCGCAAGAGGTATTAGCAGTGGCAACAGGTAGTCAAGGTGAGAAGAATACCGCGTTGGCCCGCTTAGCACGAGATAATCATCCCCACCTTAGTCTAGACAAGGGCGACACGGTTCTATTTTCTTCTATCGTTATTCCTGGCAATGAAGACAGTGTAGAGCGTTTGAGCAAAGAATTATCAGCAAAAGGTGTCTCTGTTATTCACAGTGAAGATAGTGTCTTACCTATTCACGCGAGCGGCCATCCTTGCGAGGAAGAACTCAAATTAATGTATCACTGGGTTAAACCCAAAATTGCCATTCCGGTTCATGGCGAACACCAGCATCTAAAAGCCCACGCGGAAATTGCGAAGCTATGTGGTGTGACTAAGCATTATGTGGGTCAAAATGGTGATCTATACAGGCTAGCGCCACAGCCCAGTATTAGGAGACAGGTTGTACCGGTTGGGCGCGTGCCTGTACAGCAGGATTAACGAACTAGTGTGAATACAGTCAGTTTGTAAACAAAACCAAATAGCAGTGCAGCGGATTCATTGGAAAACTTATCGCCAAGAGTTGGTCAAAGGGTGTACTTTTTGCATTACAAAGCTAGCTAGGTGCTTTCAATAAGCCCTTAAATTTCAATGTTATAACGATATCTTTCAAGATTGTAAAATCCTCGGCATGATGCTGCCCATGTTTAAAACATTCTGTTACACTTGGAAATATAATAAAAATGTAAATTATGCGATCCATTCGTGATGAAGTGTTTGACCTACCTTTTTCTTTTGGCTTTTTCTGTTTGTTTAGGTGCAGTGGCATCTCCACGGTTATCTAATCCTGTTTTTCAGTCCCTCTCGACAAAAAATGGCCTGCCTCAAGATGTCGTTAATGACATTGTTATAAGCGAAGATGGATTTGTATGGATTGCCACTGAAGGTGGCTTAGTTCGGTGGGACGGCGTAAGAACTAAACGCGTAACAGGCCCTGATAATACCCTTGCAGATGCATCAGTTCATCGGCTAGCGCTGCAAGGTTCGGAAGCGCTTTGGTTCAGTATCTATGGGCGAGGAAATTTCTATCTTGATTTAACCACACAAAATGTCGTTCAAATAGCGCCCACGAAGTATCATGACATAGAAGGGGTTGTGCAACATGCCGAGACATTTCATTGGTACACGCCAAGTAAACTCGTTATCGCACTAAACGAAGAAGTGCAACTGTTTGATACTGAAGAAAACGAAATAACCCGCATTGCTGAATTACCGGCACCTTTGCTTGAAAATAAACATAGTATTCGTTCAGCCATAACTATCGATGATGTTTTGATAGTGGCAACGACCAAAGGTGTTTATGTCAAAAATATCTTTGATGCTGAACAGCCTTTGGTTAGCTTGGATTACCTAGGTGATATTGAGCAAAATATTGACAATATCAATGCAAAATTTCTGATGTTGGATGAGCAAAACAGAGTCTGGATTACAACGGTACTCGGGGTATTCGTTACAGACAAAGAAGATTTTTTAGCGCAAGTCAGCGGTGTTAAAGAAAATGTATTTACACAAGTAGCATCTGATAGAAATGTGTGGACTTTGGTGCAGTACAAAGAAAATGCGTTCTGGATGGGCACAAATAAAGGCTTGTACCAATTAGTTCAAACAGCTAATGGTTGGGTGCACGAACATATCTTAGAGCCCAATAATGGCTTCACTGAAATCTCAAATAAAAAGATCACCGCAATAGCCAAAGATGAAGCAGATAATTTGTGGATGAGTTCTGTTTACGCTGGTGCGTTGTATTTTGGGGTGAAAAGCGCAGATATCTTTGCTATCCAGAATGAAAGAACAGGTGAAGACAGTACGCTAACCAGTCATGTTGTGTGGACATTTGCTGAAACAGAGCCCAATAAAATATGGATAGGGACTGAAAACGGGCTAAATCATTATGACTTCGCTACGAATATATCCGAAAAGTTTTATTACTTCGATGACGAAGTTTATGGAAAGGGAGCAGTCGATAAGATTATCCCTTTGCAGAGTGGAAAATTGTTCTTAAGTACTTATGAGGGGATACGGTTATTTGACCCGAAAACAGGAGAAGTGTCTCGTCCTGAAGTATCGAGTGGAGGGGAAAATACGGTTTTTGATACTTATGGGCCCGGCATGCTCTTATCCAATGAGGGTATTCTGTATTTCATTGGTTACGAAAGCTTTTTAAAATACGACGTCGCCAAAAAAGAAATTTCGCCATTTAAACTAGACCCTCGAGTGTTCGATATCAATTTTTCTAATGGTTTTATAGGACAGTCAAAATACCACAATGACAGGTTGTTCTTAGCTACAGAGGGAGGATTGTGGTTAATCGATCCGGCAACCTCGCAGCATGAACTGGTATATCGTTTCCCCGAGGTCCATAGAGGTAGCGAACGTTCCATTACATCGTGGGTAATTGACGATATGGGCGTACTTTGGCTTGCTTACAGTGGCGTGGGGCTAATCGGCCTAGATGCGGATACTTTCGAACCTCTTTATAATTTGAATGATAACAATATTTTATTATCAAACATTGTTTATGGGCTTCAGAAGGATGAGTCTGGCAGTATCTGGTTTAGCTCGCATAAAGGTCTTCACAGATACGACCCTTCAACCGGTCAAATTAAGAATTTTATTTACGGTCGAGAATTAAGTGTTTCAGAGTTCAATCAGGGGGCATCGCTAAAACTTAACGATGGAAGGCTGGCCTATGGTTCTACTAGTGGTGCCGTTGTCTTTTCTGCGTCACAACTGGAAAGTTTAGATGCTGGCGGTGGTTTACTCGGCAAGAAAACCGCCATTACTGAAGTTGTACTAGGTAATCGCGAGCTAAATCAGCCCCTAAAAAACTTAAGCGGTCACCATTTTAATTTAAATTATGAGGACTATGGACTAACCATTCACTTTTCCGCACTCGCCATGTCTGGCATAGGAAAAGTGAAGTATTACTACAAACTTTTAAATGGTGACAAAGTGGTTACCGAAGGTATTACTGAAGATGCGAAAGTAACCTTTACTAATATCGAACCTGGCGAATATGTTTTTACCGTCGCGCCCACACCTGGAAGCTTCGACTTTAACGTTCTGCCAGCGGAAGTAAGCCTGTCTATGCCATACGCACCGCTTCGTTCGCCGTTGGCCTATTCGATATATGCCACCTTAGCCTTGGGCCTGTTAGTGGCTTACTTACTTTCTAGGCAGCGTCACTTATTCCGATTACAAAAAGCACAACAGCAAGTGACGTTATTTAGTGATGCTTTTAGGCAAACTCGAGATTGGGTACTAATTTTCGATAAGGACAAGCGTCTCGTCGCGGCTAATCCTTCCTTTGAACAAGTGTTTGGTTTTAATAGTAAAGATCCTCTGCCCAAGCAGCTTGCGCGGCTTTATATGCGCTATCCCAACCTTAATAGGCATCTTTCAGGTAAGCTCCCGGAAATGCAGGGCGGTGATTTTTGGAAAGACGAAGCCGTTATTGACGGTGCCGACGGCAAGCGTTACGACGTGCTGATAGATATTACTGCAGTAAGTGGCGAGACTAACGACGCAGAGCACTACCTTATTGTTATTTCAGATATTACTGAGCAGAAAAACGCAGAACGCAAGTTGCTGAAGATTGCTACGTACGACAGCTTGACGGGGCTGGTAAATAGAACCTTGCTGCTTGATAGACTTGAACATGCCATTGGGCTTGCTCGACATCACGAACATCGTGTAGCAGTAATGTTTGTAGATTTGGACAGGTTTAAAGGTATTAACGATTCTCTCGGCCACGATTATGGCGACAAACTGTTACGTATAGTGGCGAACAGAATGCGAAATCTAGTAGCAGAGTCTGGCACGGTGGCGCGGCTTGGAGGTGATGAATTCGTTATTGTCATCGAAGAGGTAGATGAAAGCGATGACCTAAGTTCTTTCGTCGCACAGATTATCGAATCGGTAGAAACACCAATTTCACTGGCTGAAGAAGTGCTGCGCGTATCCTGTAGTATTGGCGTTGCTTTTTATCCCGAAGATGCGTCCGAGCCCGCAGAGCTTATTAAGCAGGCCGACGTTGCCATGTATAGCGCCAAGAAAGATGCATTAAGTGGTTTTACATACTTTACCAGTGACATGAATGAACGTGCTAAAACACGTTTACAGTTAGAAAATAAAGTTAAGCGCGCGTACTCGGATAACTGTTTCTTTAATCACTATCAACCAATCATCGATGCAAGGACCAATACCACAATAGGCGTTGAGTTACTGCTGAGAAGTAAGCTAGATGGCGAGCCACTATTCCCCGACCAATTCATACCTATTTTAGAAGAACTTAAATATATTATAGAAGTGACACGGCAAGCCATGCGCCGAGCCGCAGAAGACTTGGCATCTTGGTATAGCCAAGGCTTTACTGGGTATGTGTCGATTAACTTATCCGCGCTTCATTTTAAGACAGAATTCGACTTAAGCGGTGTACTGAGTCTGTTAAACGAATTCGATTTACCAAAAGAAGCATTCAGATTTGAGATCACTGAAGGGGTGTTAATGGACGATAGCGATAATGCCTTGAGGCAAATTAATCGCTTTGTTAATGAAGGTTTTGTGCTAGCACTAGATGACTTTGGAACGGGGTATTCATCGCTCAGTTATTTAAAACGTTATCCACTGTCGGTACTTAAAATAGACAAAAGCTTCGTTAACGAAATGGCGCCTGGTAATGCCAACGAAGCGTTGGTTACGACGACGATAGCACTCGCGACTAACCTAAATATGAGTTGTGTTGCAGAAGGGGTTGAAACTAAAGCGCAGGTTGACGAACTTATTGAGAAATCGTGCTTTTTCCACCAAGGATATTTTTACGCGAAGCCATGCGCAGCTGATGAGCTTGCACCTCTGTTGTTTAAAAAGTGGGCATAGGAGCTGTAGCCAGTTTTTATCCGAGAAAGATCATAAAGAGCAAAAAGCTTCATCTATAAAAAAATTAAATTTAGCGCCCAATGTCTTGTTATTCATCGCAAAGAATGTAAACGCTTGTTTAAAAAGCTTGTTTTTCAATAAAAAATAGGGCTTATTAGGAGTCTGTGAAATCATTGTAAAAATGAGCTACATTATAACAACATATGAGTGACTTATGCCGCTAGACATGACAGCAAACGCAAATACCACGGAAGTAATAACATCGCCATTAAGTATGTTGTACCACTGGGAACAAAGCCGTGGAAACGACGTATTTCTTACGCAGCCTATTAACGGTGAATATCACGACTACACATGGAAACAAGTCGCCGAACAAGCCAGAAAAGTGGCAGCACGTTTACGTGAATTCGATTTCCCGCAAGGCAGCCGTATAGGCATCTTTTCAAAAAACTGTGCTGAGTGGTTTATCGCTGATCTGGGCATTATGATGGCAGGTCACGTGTCGGTACCTATTTTCTCAACAGCCGGTCCAGACACTGTCCAGTATGTATTGAAACATGCTGACGTGCAGCTACTGTTCGTTGGAAAACTAGACAACACTGCTGAACAAGTTGCATCTATTCCTTCAGAATATTTAACGGTTGCCTTCCCTTATCCAAACATTGCTACCAAGCAGCAGTGGAAAGAGTTTATGGATATCGCACCCATTACAGATTCACCTGTACCTGATATGGATGATTTGATGACAATCATTTATACATCAGGCAGTACTGGTCAGCCTAAAGGGGTGGTACATAGCTACAATACGGCTTGTTGGGCAGCGCGTCGCTCTCTTGACCAGCTAGGTATCAATCAGAACGATCGCACAATGAGCTATTTACCACTCGCGCACATTACTGAACGTGTATTAGTGGAGCTTTCTAGCTACTACAGCGGTGGAAAAATCCATTTTGTGGAAGACTTAGCGACATTCCAGCGCGATGTCGGTCATTGTCAGCCAACGCTATTTATTTCGGTGCCTCGTCTGTGGACTAAGTTTCAAATGGGCGTACTCGCGAAAATGCCTCAGAAAAAGCTGGATACGCTGCTCAAGATTCCATTTTTGAACAAAATTGTAGCGAAGAAAATTCGCAATGGATTGGGCATTAACAATGCGCGCTTGTGGGCAAGTGGCTCAGCGCCACTTGCGCCGGCTGTCATTGAATGGTTCGCGAAAATCGGTATCTACATTTCTGAGGGATGGGGAATGACCGAGAACAGTGCTTATGGCACCGGCAGTGTGCCTTTCCGTCATGATAAAATCGGCTGTATCGGCAAGCCATACGACGGCGTAGACATCCGTACTTCAGAAGAGGGTGAGATTCAAGTTAAGTCGCCGTGCAATATGCTGGAATACTACTTGGAACCACAAAAAACGGCTGAAGTCTTTACTGAGGATGGTTATCTGCGCACCGGCGATAAAGGGGTAATTGATGCTGATGGCTACGTTAAAATTACTGGTCGTCTAAAAGACATCTTTAAAACTGCGAAGGGCAAATATGTTACGCCAGCGCCGATTGAAGCAAAATTCATGGAAAACCCTATTGTTGAGCAAGTGTGTGTAACGGGGACTAATTTGCCTCAACCTGTGGCTTTGCTAGTGCTTAGTGAAGAAGCGCAGAAAAAAGACAAAGCAGGTATTGAAGCAAGCCTTAAGAAAACATTCGAAGCTATCAACGCAAAACTGGAAAGCCATCAGGTTATGGATCGCGTTGTCATTATGAAAAACGAATGGAGCATCGAAAACGACTTGCTGACTCCGACGCTTAAAGTAAAGCGTCATGTTTTAGAAGACCGCTTTGTTGATATTATCCAAGGTAGCTATAGCGACAAATTAGTTTGGGTTGATGCTTAAATTTCCTGTATAGCCCTTCGCTTTAGAAATAATGAAAAAAGCTCTGTCTATGACAGAGCTTTTTGTTATCAGAACATGAAGCGCGGTTAGCGCTGAAGCCGCTCTGGTTTTTCTGCAATCGCTATTACAAGTAGACCACTTTACTCAATCGCGCGTGCCAAACTCAATGTAAAATTAAGCAGGGTAGCGAGCGCGTAAACCTTCGTAGACTAAGTCGCTAAACTCAGGCTTCGTTAAGTCTAGGGCATCCATTACTTCTACCAAGTGCTCGTTGTCTTCACGACCTTCCCACACTTTCACATAAGTGCCTTCTTTGTAGCCGTTGTCTTGGCGGAAGAAGTTGAGAACATTTTTGCCTACATACTGACGATACAACTCATCAGCCGACATGTCGCATTGGCTTACGATGAACATGAATAGTGGGACGCTAAAGCGTTTGGCGGCGCAAAGTCCTGTCATTAATTCTAAGTTATCAAGAAGCGACTGATTTGACGCGTCATAGTCTTTTCCGTCAAAAGTCACAGAACTGCTGCCACTTGCTAGTTCAGAAGCAATATTTTTCGCAGACTCAGCGATGTCACCTTTATATTCAATAATGCAGGCGCTTAGCGCGAAGTGCCAAATGTCTACTAATTCCATTTGAAGTTGAGGCAAGTCTTTTTGCTGTGCTTTCCACCATTTCCAACCATGATGCTCAATTGCTTCAACTGACTCTACCATTGCTGCACGTAAGTATCCGTAACCAGCATTTAGCCAGTCATGGTTTACTTTGGCGTTCATTTTATCCTGAAGAGAAAGCATAGTGGCGAGTTGTTGCGCGGTTAACATTGTTGCTCCTGACCGTGAAATTACGTTACGTTTTCTAAAGACGAAATTGTACTTGAATGACGATGTAGGAGGAACCGCTAATTGATATTACTGATACAGCAATGATGTATTTCCGGTTTAATGCATGCTCGTGGTGCATTTGCACCATAGTAAAACTGTATGGTTACAACTAAAGTATGGGGTTTTGTTTAAGTTGTTGAATAATAAAGGTTAAAAAGTTGGCATTCAATCTGCAAAATTCAATTTGTTAACAGTGCTGCCCAGTAGCGCTAACGTGAATGAGTGCCAGGCAACGCTCATTCACGTTGTTACTGAGTAGACCGTAAACCTTACCCATACAGATTTTTCGTGTCCTGAGGTCTGTGTGGGTTTTTTTTGCCTAAAAAATAGCAACTTTATTTTTTCGCTTATCCGGCGTGTCAGCTTTTCTTATCATCTTGTTTAAGCACTCACCAGCATTGATTCTTCGCCGTGCCCAAGATTTTGTATTATTACCATAAGACATTTGCTTATCTAAATTTTAGAGAAATCACTTAACTACTGAGCCCAATGCGATACACTAAATTATAAGGTCAACGATACCTGTTCAGTCTTTGCACAGTATCTAAAAGCACGTTCTACAAAGGATTTTTCGATTGCTTGCGCTATATCCCTCTAATAAATTAGAACACTTAAGTTTTCTTCTCACCACGCTTTTACGTCAGCAGCCCATAGGTGTGTTTACGCCAGAAACCATCTTGGTTGAAAGCCCAGGTATGCAGCACTGGGTTAGTATGCAACTAGCCTCTGAGCATGGTGTGGCGATGAATATTGATTATCCTTTACCAGTGCGTTTTATGTGGAATACGGCACGTGCGGTATTGGGGCAAGACTTAGTACCTAAGCAGTCGCCTTATCGCCGTGAAGTGCTGACATGGCGCATTGATAACATTCTCCAAGATTGCTCGCTAATGAGCACAGAAGCCTTTGAGCAAGTTAACCAGTATTGGCAAAATGCTGGTAGCGAACAAGAGCAGGGGCTACAGCGCCTTCAGCTAGCTACCGCTCTTGCTGACGTGTACGAGCAATACTTGCTGTACCGCCCAGACTGGCTATTCAAATGGGAAGCTAACGAACGCGCTGTATTTGATGACATGGAGATATGGCAAAGTGAAATTTGGCGCATATTGGTCAAAGAGCAACCGCTGCATCCTGCACGTTTGCATCAAATGACCTTAGAGGCGTTAGGGGTGTTGGAAGCTGACCACTTACCCAGTGATCCAACGAATAAGTTGCCTTCTCGTGTCATAGTGTTTGCAATTAATACTATGGCCCCGCAGCTGATCGCGTTTTTCGACGCTCTCGCGCAGCACATTGATATTCATATATTTCACTTAAATCCTAGCGTTAATTATTGGGGTGAAGCGAAAAGTAGTAGCGAACAGGCGAAGTTCTTGCGCTTAGAAGGCCTCAAAAAATGGATGGAAGAAGATCAGTCAAACCCGCTGCTTGGCAACTTAGGTAAGCAGGGCAGAGAGCTATTCAACTTACTCACTGAGCTGGATACCTTTGAGATTAGTGCGTTCGATTCACCGGGTTTTGAAGAAACAAACGATAACGCTGACAGCGACAATGATCGTGGTCTACTCGAATATATTCACAACGATATATTGCAAGCCGCTCAACCTAAGCCACTTACTCATGATTTAAGAGAGAAAGACGATAGCGTTACTATCATGTGCACCCATTCTGCGCTTCGCGAAGTTCAAGTGTTACACGACCACTTACTACATTGGTTATCTCAGGATAAAACGCGTACCCCGTCTGATATTTTAGTGATGTGCCCCGCCATCGAAAACTACGCACCATTTGTTGATGCTGTATTTCACAGAGTAGGTACTAAGGCTTTGGCTGGCAGGGGGCAGGTTAGGCTTCCTTGTACCATTGCAGATAGAAGCCCAATGGATGCAGAGCCGTTGATTGCGGCGTTTATGGCGCTGTTACAGCTGCCCGATAGCCGCTTTGGTGTGTCGGACATTATGGATTATCTGCAGCTAGATTCAGTGCAAAAGCGTTTCTCAGTGTCACAAGATGATATAGAGCAAATGGTGGTATGGCTAAAACAAGCTCATATTCATTGGGGTCTTAATAGCGCCCATAAAACGGCCGTTTCAGAGGGCGTTGATCTAGACGACACTTACAGCTGGTGGTGGGGAATACGCCGATTACTTATGGGCATGCTTGCACCAGATAGTGAAGTCATTGTTAGTGACTTACTAACTATTCCCGATGTTGAAGGACAAAGTGCGCTTACGCTAGGCAAGCTTATTGACGTTGTGGCTATGCTCGGTGAGTTTGCCCAAGCATTAACAGCATCAAGGACACCTAAGCAGTGGTCTAAAGCCTTAATAGCACTTAGAGATGCGTGTTTTATGCCGATAAAAGAGCAGCAGCAAAGTTGGGATCTTATTGCCAAAGTTGCTGCCGATCTTGCTGCACGATGCGAGGAGGCAGGTTATGAGCACGAACTCACCCTTCGTCAGGTACGCGACCTGCTACTCAATCGTTTCTCGTCGCCAGATGCCGGAAACCATTTTATGACCGGTCAAGTTACTGTGTGCTCTATGCTGCCAATGCGAAGCATACCATTTAAAAAAGTGTGTATTTTGGGGCTGAACGACAGTGAATTCCCCAGAAAATCAAGCCCGCTAGGCCTCGATTTAATGGCAGGCGCTGGCCGCCAAATCGGTGACCGCTCACGACGTTTGGAGGACAGGTATTTATTCCTAGAAGCCATTATTTCCACCAGAGAGAGCTTATATTTAAGCTACCAAGGAAACGACGTTACTAATAATAGTGAGCGACAACCCAGTCTAGTATTGGCTGAGTTCATGGATATGCTAGAAAACAGCTACGCACTGGAGTTATCAAAGTACAGCGTTAGTGCGCCGCTACACCCGTTCAGTGAAGAAGGCTTTACGGGAACCCTGCCGAGCTACGAAACAGGGTGGCTACGGTTAGCTGACGCGTTACAAAAGACGAAATTAAATACCGACGAAGCAGATAATGAATCTGCCAACGATGCAGATATGGCAACGTTAGCGCCATCACCTGATGCACTATCAACGCAATCGCTTCGTCTATCAGGTATTCAAATTGCGAGAGCTTTCAAAGATCCGCTGGAGTATTTTTCCGTACAACGGCTTGGTGTGAATCTGTCTCAATCGTTTACGCTACTTGAAAATAGCGAGCCGTTTGAAACCAATGCGCTGCTGCGCTACCAGGTGCTCGACGCTATCTTTTCGTCTGCAGAGCGCATTGCGCCAGAGAAAGATGATGTCACCCCGCTTTCTTATAGTGAACAAGTGATCACGTTTGCGTCGCTTAGAGGGGATATTCCCAATAACCCCGTTGCCAGAGATGAAGTTGAAATGTGGAAAGAAGGGGCATTGGCATTAAGTCAGGCAATGGGCCCTCATGACGCGGAACCTAAAAAAGCGCACTTTCAAGGCAAATACATCACCTTTACTTCGTCGGCTTTATTAGGCAGTGACGCGCTAGTTGAGCTTTGTGCAGGCAAGATTGACGCACACCGCGCATTGGGTTTCTTCATCTCCCAATTAGTTTTTTCAAGTACCGTTGAAGAAACCAGTTCAAGCAATTATCCACTGGATATCTATTCGTGTGCCTGGGAAAAGGGCGAAACCATTTTGAAAAAGCAGCGCTTCCCCGCTTACGACCGAGAAACTGCTGTGGGGTTACTTTTGTTTATTGAACAGCTTTACATGGCTGTTTATACAGCGCCGACACCTATTCATTTAAGTTTGTTCGGTACTTTTATGCCCGGCACCAGAAATTCAGACACTAAGCCAGTAGTGGAAAGCATAAAGCCTGAGATGTTTACCGACATTCTGCATGCGCTACTAAATAGTGCCGACGGGACTAGTGAAACCGACAAAGCGATACTTCGCCAAGTTCAACAGGCAGTAGATGAAATGTGTCCGTTCACTGATAAAGACAACGCTGTAGCTAGCGAAACGACAAGTGAAAAACACGAAAAAGCGAAACAGGTAGTGGATCAAGCCGCTGTACTTTTTGACACGATAGAATTACAGCGAGCGTTAACTGACTGGCAGCAAAGTAGCGGGCAATTCAGCGCCGATATGGCAAGCAATCCTTACTTACATTGGTTGTTTCCTCAGGGCGTTAGTTGGAATGATATACCGCATTTAAGTGCTTTTGTGCTGCTCGCCATGGTCAACAATGCGTCTCAGGAGGAAAAGCTATGAGTTACAACCCTACATCCTCTGATAACCCTATAGACGAGCAAGCTCAGCTGCAAACCGACGACCACAGCGGCACTGAAGCGCAATTACTCGATGTCGTCGCTATGCCGTTAAAAGGGCGCCATCTTATTGAGGCCAGCGCTGGCACAGGTAAAACCTTTAATATTACGCGCTTGTACCTGCGTCTATTGCTTGAAAAAAAACTCACAGTAAAAGAAATATTGGTGATGACCTTCACCAAAGCCGCGACCGAAGAAATAAAGGGGCGTATTGCGGCAACACTAAGAGAAGCTCTACTTATTTGGCAGCAAGCCAAAGATAACGGCAATGAAATAGACAGTAGCTGTGACCCTGTTTATCAGGATTTATTTAACAGCTGTGATATTGACGAGAGTCTGGCCCTTTTAAAAGCGGCGCAGCTAGAGCTTGATGAAGCCTCGGTGTTTACTATTCACGGCTTCTGTCAGCATGTTATCACCCAGCTAGCGTTTAACAGCGGCTTTGCTATGTCCCTCAATTTGGGCAATGACACCAGCGACCTATACCTTGAAGCTGCCGAAGATTTCATTCGAAAAATTAGCAAAAGTGAGGACGAGTTTAGGCTACTGGCAGAGTCAGGCTGGCATACACCCGACAAACTGTTGCGTGAATTTAACGCCAGCATTAAAAGTACTCTGACCCCAATATTACTTAGTGAAGAGGATATTGAGGCGGCGTGTAAAAAGCAGCTAGATGAAGCGCCGCACACGTCTTTAGCCTACGTGAAGTCTCTACTTCAAAGCGTAGAAGACAATGAAGGGCTATTGGTAGAACAGCTCATCAAAACACCTGCCCATAAAAAAGAGCGGCCGCAGGAATTGGCTGCGCTTAAAGCTTGGTTGCGTTCTTGCGTAGATGAACAAAGTTATTATCTTCCTCCACCGGAAGCGGAGGCCTTCGTTAAAGGTAACCGATATGCGCGAAACGCATCTGGCGTAAAAGAGGTTTTAACGCCTATAAAAGATTTTGCAGGGGCGCTTAAAAAAGCATTTGGTGAGAAAGACAAAGCGCTTAGTAAAGTGCCCGTATTCAAGCTGGTGGTTGAAGCTATTGCGTTCATCAAATCCCGCGTTGAAAAGCAGAAAAAGCAGCTTGGCGTTATCGACTTCGACGATCTTATTCGCATGCTCGCCGACGAAGTGGTGAAACCAAACAATACTCTTGTGCCTGAGCTTCGTAAGAAGTTTCCTGTAGCGCTAATTGACGAATTTCAAGATACCGATGCAAAGCAGTACGCGATTTTAGACGCAGTTTATCCTAATCTTGCAGAAGCTAAAGAAAGTGCGTTGTTAATGATAGGTGACCCCAAGCAGGCGATTTATCGCTTTCGCGGCGGCGATATTTTTACCTATTTAAAGGCGGGTAGGCAGGCAGATTACCGCTGGGTGATGAATACCAACTGGCGCTCGGTAGAGGGCATGGTTAAAGCCTATAACCGGTTATTTTACGGTGCGCCAGTAGCATCAAACAAACCCACCGATGTGTTTGGCTTTGACATAAAATACAACCCTGTGGAGTTTACGCCTAAAGCGGCCGCGGCAAAAACGCCACTTATCGACCCTGCCGAGCAGGATAGTTTAATGAAAAGTGCTGTAACGAAACGCAGCGCAATGAACTACGTTAGCATGTGTTTGGAAGATAAAGAAAATACCCACATTATGCGTCGCAAAATGGCTCAGTGGATTGCGCAAGAGATTTACCGCTTATTGAACGAAGCGCACTTTCAAACCGCCAATGGTGGCACCGCGCCGGTGAGGCCTCAGGATATCGCTATCTTGGTGAAAGACAGGACCGAAGCTGGCGCTATCAAAAGTGTACTTCAGCAAAAAGGCTTGGCGTGTGTTTATTTAAGCGATCGCAGTAACTTATTTGCCAGTGCCGAAGCCAAAGATGTACTGAGGCTGCTTAACGGTATTTGGCACGCTAACGACACCAGTAAAGTGGCATCGAGCTTGGCGTCACCGCTTTGGGGTTATAGTGCCCAAACACTTATTGAACTGTTGTACCATGAAGATGACGCGCAGTGGGATGCTGCTATCGACAAGGTATTGTCGCTGCGCGATATGTGGTTGCAAAAAGGGTGCATGAGTGTGCTGCTGTATTTAATGCAAGATAGCTATCAACCTCATGCTGACAGCGTGGAACGCGCCCTTACTAACTATCAGCATTTGGCTGAAGTGCTGGAAAAAGCCAGCACTACTCACCAGCGCCCTGAGCAGCTACTCGACTGGTTGAATAAGCAAATTCATAAGCCTGAAAGCGATGAAGAGCTTACTTTGCGCCTAGAAAGTGACAGCCAACTTATTCGACTTATTACTCAACACGGCTCGAAAGGGCTAGAGTACCCCATTGTGTTTGTTCCTTTTGCCACCGGCTACAGAGACGCCGCTAAAAACGGCAACACTACGTCGCAAATATTTACCTATTACGACGAAGAAAAACAAGATTTACAAATGCAGCTTGGGCAGACGCCACAGGCGATAGCTCGCGTTCAAAGCGAGAGCGAAGCGGAAGACATGCGACTGGCCTATGTGGCGGTAACACGAGCTGCCCATCGCTGTTACATGAGTGTTGTACCGCTGACTAACAATGAAAGAAGCGCATTAGCACGAGCACTTGGTGTAGGTGGCGATGGCAGCAACAACGATTGGTCGAGTGTGTTAAACCGTGTTGCTGAAGAAGAAGCGTCTCATGCCAGCCATATCGACGGTGATGAGTTTGAGGAAGTGTATACCGGCTTTGAGCAAGAAGATGAGCTTTCTCAGCTTACCGCGTTGCAATTTACCGGCACGGCAAGCGAAGAATGGCGACTGTATTCATTCTCAGCAATGAGCCGTTTAACCATGGTTGTTACAGGGCAAAGCCCAGAGACCGGCGCATCAACAGAGCCCTTGAGTCAAACCTTTCCTAGTGTGCCCGTACTTCAAACCATTCGAGATGAAGAAGTGTATGCAAGCGACACCCTTATGGGTGAGATGGGCTCGATTGATGCAGACATCAATTCCTCGGCAGGTATTGAAAGTACGGTAAGTAAAAGTGATCTGCGTTTTACCCTAGAGAAAGGTGCGAGCGCAGGTAATTTACTTCACGATATTCTAGAGCACAGTGACTTTAGTGCGCCCGATTGGGAAGAAACTGGCAAGGAACTGGTTAACCGCTTCGGGTTAGATGAGAAGCGAACGCCGCTACTTTATGAATGGTTAGAAGAAGCCCTACAGACGCCTCTGTATCCTAATACGCAGTTTAGCATGAGTGATTTGCCGGTAGCGCAAACCCTGCGCGAAGCCGAATTCTATTTTCCAATGAACGGCACGCAATGGACTCAGCTTCGTGAAGTTCTGGCGACTCATCGAAAAAACGTGGCTGACGTTATTGGTGGCGAAGTGGAAACAGCGCCTCAACTAATCACAGCGAAATTACAGGGAATGATGCACGGGTTTATTGATTTGATTTTTGAGCATGACGGTCAGTTTTATGTGGCAGACTACAAGTCAACCTGGCTTGGCGATACATTAGATAGCTACACGCCAACAGCGCTGTTTCATAACAACCAGCATCACCTTTACGACCTTCAGTACTTAATTTACTGCCTGGCGCTACATCGCTATTTAAAGAATACGCTGCCTAACTACGACCCAGATATGCATTTCGGTGGAGTGTATTACCTGTATCTACGCGGGATGCACCCAGAAAACGAGCGCGGGGAAGGGGTATTTTATACTGATATTCCATCGTCTGTACTCAACCGATTAGACGGGATATTTGCGAGCAAAAATGATGCCTACCAAGGCGATAGTACAAAGCATGCAGGCAGTTCTCGCCAGCCTTTGGAGCAACAGTCTTCTGGTCAGCAGCAGTTTAGTTTCGATGACGAGTAATAAACGTTAAAGAAAGTGAAGCAAAGGAAAATAATGAATAACAATCAAGATTCCGTATCGTCATTTTTTGATAACTTGTTTGGCATCGAGGCGATCGACAAGTTTGTCGCAAAAGAATTTGGCTTTGTTGACGAACTAGAACAAGAAGACAGGCTTATCTGGGCTGGGGTCTTAGCGTATTTGTCGTATATGCAGCGCAATGGCCACAGCTGCATCTATCTTAAAGACATAGCGGGTACAACGCTTTTTAAAGAGGTAGTCGCAGAACAAGAGGTAGTCTTGGCGGCCCAAACAAATGAACATGGCAGTAACGGGGTGGCGGCTGCTTCACTGACACTGGTTGAACAAACCGAGCCGGAAAAAGCGCCCAAAGCAGGTGTTGACGTGCCACAACTAACACCATTACTTAGGATTGTAAAAAGCGCGCTGGATAACGCACAGGTGGCTCAACTATTTGTTTATAGCAACGGCAAGCTGTACAGCCGTCGCTACTATGAATTTGAACAAGAAGTGGCGCGCAATGTTGTAAAACGAGCAGCGCTTACGCCGTTAAGTGATGAGACAAGCGAAAAAGTAAAACATCTTTGGCCCGCTATCTTTCCTACCGAAACAGCCGATCGGCAAGATTGGCAGCAAATAGCGGTGGCGAAAAGCCTGATGCAACGCTTTTGCGTTATAAACGGTGGGCCAGGAACAGGTAAAACCTATACCGTATTGCGTTTATTATTGGCATTACAGGCTTGCGATGAAAACTTAAAAATTGTGCTGGCGGCGCCTACAGGGAAAGCGCAACAGCGTATGACCGAATCTATCATGAACAGCGTAGACGGGCTTCGCGGCAAATTGGACGACACAGTGCTTAACAACGTGCCTACCGATGCTGTGACGCTGCATAGATTATTAGGATTGCGCGAGCACGGCGTATCGACTAAGTTCAATCAGCACAACCAGTTGTCGGCAGATGTACTCATTGTCGATGAGGCAAGTATGGTCGACTTAGCGCTAATGACGCGCATAGTACGAGCGTTACCAGACCATGCGCGGCTCTATTTTATCGGTGATGCCGACCAGCTTCCAGCAGTCGAGCTCGGTAACGTGCTAGAGCAGCTAGTTAGTACCGGGACAGCAAGTTTTGATGACAACGCGAATGTGCCAAATGGCACAAACAGCGCACATAGCTCACTTAGTTTAAACAGTCATGACGACGCGCTTTCTTTAGGTGGCGTGCCATCGTTAATGCGTCAGCACATTGCTACGCTATGTCCGCATTTACCCTTGTTACCGGTTGATGAGCAGGCAAAAAGTTATGTAGCAACTCTTCAAGCACCTCAGCGCTTCAAGGGGCAGGTGGCGAAAGTTGCAACGGCCATACAGCGAGGTGATGCAAGCGGTGCACTTGCCGCTATTTCCGACAAGGCTGGCGACAATAACGAAAGTGCGGGTCTTGGTTCAAATATCGATTCTAACCCTGGTTCAAATACGGCATCACGATTACAATCTGGCGTTCACTTATGGCCAGAGCGCCAGGTTAGCGGCCGTGATTTACACCAGTTGGCCAAAGAAAGCTTCTTGCCTATTTTTGACGCTGGCAGTGCTGAAGAAGCACTTAATCGTTTGAATGTGGTTAGGTGGCTGACCCCGGTTCGCAAGGGCGGAATGGGCGTAGAAGGCCTGAATAATTTGGTGTTCGATGCTATCAAGCACAAAATCAGAAAGCGGGAAGGGTATTTCTATCAAGGTCAGCCCATCATGATTGTAAAGAATCATCACCCACAGCGACTTTCAAACGGTGAGGTTGGCGTAATCTGGCCTGACAACAAGGGAAAACTATATGCGTGGTTTTACCAGGATAACCAAGCTTCAGGTCAAAACGGTTCAAGTCAGAAAGCGTCGGCAAATGCGGCAGACAGTGCTGACAAGACGCTAGAGCAAAAACAAGCGTTGCGCAGCATATCGCTATCAAGAGTACCGCAGTTTGAAACTGTGTACGCCATGACCATACATAAATCTCAGGGCTCTGAGTTTAATCATGTTGTGCTTATTTTACCTAAGCCTGATAGCGAAAAAGCCGCCAACTTATTTCATCGAGGCCTAGTGTACACAGGATTAACCCGAGCTAAAGACGGCTTCTTAATCATCTCTGACACCGCTACATTTAGCCACATGGTTCAACGGGTGGATAAGCGTTATTCCGGGCTTTCTGAGGCCATAAGCCTGCACCTAGAGAGCACATCAAACGCCACCCCAGAGATTGAATAGAAATAAATGTACTCTGACCCCAAAAATTTTGGGGTCAGAGTACATTTCTGGGTCGTTACTTTACTGGCGTAAAAAGGCACAGGCCTCGTCTGTTTATATCAATAGGCGTTTTGCTGATTAGATAAATGCGGGTGGGGGCAGTTACACGCAAAATTCCGCCTTCAGCATTTAGAAATTGTGAAGGCAAAAGTACAGAGGTATCTTCATTTTCTGAATTGTCAGTTTCGGCTTTCACTGCAAAGTGTGACAAGCCGCAGTGATCTAGCCAACCTAATATATTATCTGGCGTTGCCACAAAATTATCGTGCTTCAATACGCTGCTATGTAGCGTAATATTCGCACCGAAGACGGGCTTATTCTCTATCGCCATTTGCGTGTTAGGCTTTAAATGCAGACGGTACAGTCCGTGTGCTTCAGGCACAATGTCATCATTCGCATCTGTACTATTTACCAACGTAAGCATACAAGGTATCACTGGTTAGTTTTGATGGTCTTATTGTGGTGGACTTACGGCTAGGCTGCGTTGATGTGGATCAAGCAGAAGCAACGCTAGTCTAAAGCGTTCAAATCTATGTTTATCTAAAGCTATGAATAAGTGATTATTCAAGAGGCAGCAGACTCAATGAGGCTTTCTAAGGTAAGATGGTTTATATAGCCTTAGTTTGTAAAAACTAAGCGTTAGCTTTCGGATAATAACGAGCAGGCGAGCGCAGTTTAAACATTTTATATAAGGAGTAAGCTCTTATGGAATTGAACCAAGTTACGTTACCCGTTACCAACATGGTCGAAGCGGTGGAGTTTTACCTTACCCTGGGATTCACTCAAATTGTAGATACACCTCATTATGCCAGATTCACGTGTCCTCAAGGCTCGTCTACGTTTTCGTTATCATTAGAGGACGAAAGTGCTCAAAATCAAAGTGTGATTTATTTTGAACACGAGGCGTTGGACGAGCTGTACACCTCTCTTGTGAGAAAAGGGGTTCATTTTGAGCAACCGCCAACTGAACAACGGTACCTTTGGAAAGAGGCCATCTTAAAAGATCCATCGGGCAATAAAATAAAGCTGTACTGGGCAGGGGAAAATAGGGTGAACCCACCTTGGAAAGTGGAAATCAATCAGTAGCCAATTAGAGCCTGTTGACCTTTGCTGTATACCAAAGGTCAACAGGCTTTAAATAAACTTCAACCGAAAAACCGAGATTACCAGTGACAGAACCCCAAATAAGTGTGCACTTTCGCTTAACAACGTTAGATGCCATGCAAGCGTACACGCTAAAACGAGAAATAGAAGGCGCTTATTTTATTAAACGCGATGGGCATGTTGATGACCAAAAGGCTGATGTTTTTGTCGGTATGGTGCCGTTAAAGGAAACCCTGTTTGACCAACTCAATGACTATGTTATCCGCCAGCAAATTCAGTACGATGACTGTGATATTTTTGTAGAAGCCAAAAATGCTAATGGGGATATCGCCGTACCAAGGGTAGTAAACGAACTGCTGAAGTATATAGACTGTAAGCTAACATACGCCTTAACTAATTAGGCTCTAGTGAAGATGTGTAAAGAGCCTTGTAACAACGAACCGTTTCATACACCCTTTTTCAGTGTGAAGCGCCAGGGTAGGGTTGTATCATCCCGTGCGGGACGCGCTTTGCTTTTATCGTATTTTCTTTCTTCTTTAGCGTAATCTATGCCTATGCGAGGTGCGCTGATAATACTCTCAGCGGCATTAAATTCGGCGTTGCTCTCAATCCAGATAGTATTGCTGTTTACCACGGGTTCGCCATTTAGCGCTGGTGTTAACGCTAAAGCTTGCGAAAGTTTCGCTGGGCCAGAACACAAGTTACGCATAGCAATGTTAGACCCTCTTCGTTCCTGCATTATATCTAAGCCCTCGGTAGGAAAGATCGCTCGGATAAGCACAGAATCAGCATAGCCCACGTCGTTAGTGACAATATTGAACATGCTGTGGTAACCATAAACAGTATAGATGTAGGCTATGCCGCCCTTTTGTTTTAGCGTTGTTACAGATGAGGGGCGGCGCAAAAGGTGCTTTTGCATGGCGAGATCCTGTTGACCGCAATAGGCCTCAGTTTCCGTAATCATTCCTCCGGTAATTGCACCACCGACCTTACTAAAAAGAAAATTGCCAACGAGTGACCTCGCTACGTTAACTACATCACTGTCAATGAAAAAAGAAGGCTGCATTTTTCAAAATGGATTTAAAGGCAAGTTACGACGACTTTTTAATTTCGCTGTGAGACTTCAAAACTTTACTGCCGTCGTCTTGCTCAATTAGGTACGCAGGGTCACTGTCGCTCGCTTCACGCTTTACCGATGAACCTTTAATAGTACGTTTAACATCGCTAGTAAACTTCTCTCTTATATTACCTGTGGCACTGCCGTTGCCCCATTCCCATTCAACTTCTGTATTTACCGCGTAGTGTTTCATCATCATTCCCTGTTGCGTTAGTTTTACTATTCACACAGTGTTAAACGGGGAAGGTAGCTGCTTAGTTCATAAAGCAATTCAGCAAAAAGAACTTACAGAAGCAGGTTGAAACACTAAGAAAGCGTTTCGAGCTGTTTTTCTTTGGGTACTTGTTTCTGAGTAGCAGAACTTCCGGCGGTAGCTATGACCACTAAAGCTACTGCAAGCCATTGAGTCAGCGTAAGTGTTTCATCAATTATGAAAAACGCTGCAATAGCTGCAATAGCAGGCTCTACGCTCATCATTATGCTGAAAGTTTGCTTGGGCATGTTACGCATTGCATGCATTTCTAACGTGTAGGGAATGGCGGATGAGAAAATCCCAACGGCGCAGCCAATGAGGAGCGCCTCTGAAGATAGCAGCGTGCCCCCTTGACTCACTATACCAATGGGAACAACACAGATGGCGGCTACTAGCATTCCTAAGGTAACCGTAACACCGCCCGAACCTTCATTGCCTGTTTTGTTACCAAATACAATGTAGCCGGCCCAAAAAGCGCCCGCGGTTAGTGCTAGCATTACGCCGGTAGGATCTAGCCCTTTTGTTGATGCACCAAAAATGTCAGGAAGCAGTAAACAAACGCCTACAACAGCTAAAATGGCCCATGCAAAATCACGTTTTTTTCTTGCACTAAAAAAAGCCACCGCTAATGGACCTGTAAATTCAAGAGCAACGCCTATGCCCAGCGGGATACGCTCAATGGCAAGGTAGAAGATGATATTCATTGCCCCTAAACAAGTGCCATAAATGATGACGTTTCGCCATCCCTTTGCACTTAAGCTTGCTTTCCAAGGTTTGAAAATTACTGTTAATAGCAAGGCGGCGAAGAATGCGCGCAGGGCGCTAGTACCTTCAGGCCCCACGATAGGAAAGAGTTGTTTGGCAAAAGATGCGCCCGATTGGATAGTTATCATGGCCAAAAGAACAGCGACGATAGCAAGTAAAAAACGTCGATTCACAATGTGTTGCAGTTTTAAAGAGTTAAGACAGGATTATATTTGTTCTGAGGGCGAAATGCTCGTTGATGAGCGGGAAATACCGAAAAATTGAGCTTTATAACGTTTTTGCCTCACTTTTACAGTAGTGTAAGATTCACTCTTTAAGACCAATAAGTCACCCCAATTGAGAAGGCATATAAAAATGGAAATTAGACATATCTCTGAACCTATAAATGTTAAAGGCTTTTCGGTGCAAACGAACAACGAAGCAGAGTTTTCTCAAAACGGAAAAATCCCAGGGCTATGGCAGCGCTTTGACAGTAGAATACCTGTAAATTACATGGGCGGGGAGCGTGTGTATGGAGTGTATTATAACTATGAGAGTGATCATACTGGCGATTTTTCCGTGCTGGCAGGCTCTGATGGTGAAAAAGTGCCGGAAAATGTAGAAGTCGAAAACATCACTATTCCAAAAGGAAAGTACCTTGTTTTTACTAAGCAAGGAGAAATGCCGCAAATCGCTATTGATGCATGGACCGATGTTTGGAAATACTTTACCCAAGAAAACGCGGATTATGAAAGGATATTCACGGTAGATTTCGAGCACTATGTAAACGGTAACCACATTGATGTATACATAGCGATAAAGTAATTCTTTTCAGCAAACTTGTACTAATCTGGATGAGTATAAACTTTGAAAGGTAGTTGCTTTCACTAGCATATTCTATACTGGAATGTAGATTGTCGTTTGAGGTCGTCGACATTCACCTAATTTTAATAATTCTGAATACACGAGGCTTGTGTCCAAGAATTAAATAAGCAGTTGCTGTTTCCTCTTTTAAGGAAAGCTAGTGCATACACTTACCCAATTACATATTGACATCGCTCGGAATGCCACGGACGATTTCAACTTATTTCACGACCCTGAGCGTTGGCAACGCATATCAGGTAACCCGTTTCAAGGCACCATAGCGCTGGGGTTTCAACTTGGCCTTTATGTAGAAACCCAGCTAAATCAAAGTGCGTCTTCCATTGAGCAGAGACTATATTCGGTTTACGAGTTTACTTTCGTTAACCCGGCAAAAGTTGGTGACGAACTTAATCTAGTAGTAAAACGTGCCCGTGTTACTCAAACAGAAAAGGGAGAGCAAGAATCGCAACGATTGGTCTTAAAAGCGTCTGGAAAACCCAGTTTAATGGGCTTTCACCGCCAGTCTGACTACCTGTCTGTTACTTCCTCGTTGTTAAAATATAGCAAAGACCAAATTTCGAAGATGGTAGACCGCACGCTGTTAGATGACAGCGTTTTTTTAAAGCGAAAGTGGATGATTGTCGGTAACGTTAAAAATTATCTGTTAAGTGCTTTTGCCGATCAAACTCAGTATATTGATGAGTTTGTGGATAAGGTCTGTTTCCCACATTTTTATCCACTCTCTTTGATGTCATCAGCGATGTTAGAAAGGGCGCAGGCCTTAAATTACGACTTAATCCAAAACCCCATGATCTACGTTTCTCAAAACATGTGCATCGATAACCAGCAGTTAGCACAGCTTAAAAGCAACGACTGTTTAAACATGCTGGTGTCACCTGTTGAAACTGATCCCTGCCATCTTACTTGCGCGGGGTGGGTGAGTAGTGAATCTCCGCTATTCTGTGCAGAAGTAAAGCTTATGCCGTTGTCAGATATGTTTTAAAAAAAGCGGCGTAAAAACTGTAGTGACCCCCAATAATTGGAATGTCCAACTAATGGGGGTCACTTCAAACACCGGTTTTTGAGTGACAAACTAAATCGCAAATTACATCTTGTACGCTACCGTTACATAGCCAAAGCGACCGATATTGTCGTATGCAGCGTCTGTTGAGCCAGTACCGGTTGTACCTGTAGGTAGTGCGCGGTTAAACAGGTTATCAATACCCACAGTTAGGCTGACACCATTTTTAAAGTTGTAGCCTGCAGTTACATCAGTTACTGCGTATGAAGGCAGTTCCATACGATTACTTGGGTTAGGGTTTAGCGCTAGGTCTTGATTGTCATAGATGCTTGCGCGCTCGATATAGCGCGTTTTCCAACTTGCTTCCCAATCACCACGGCTGTAGTTCATCGTGAATACACCTTGCCAGTCAGACTCACCAGCAGTGCCAGCGTTTTGATAGAATAGTTCCGGGTTGTCCTGGAATGGGAATTCTTTACGGTCTTTGAGGTAAGTCGCAATTAGGCTTGTACGGAATGCACCTTCAAGCGCATCAAAGTCGTAACCTAATTCGAAATCTACACCTTTTGCTTCTTGACCTGCGATGTTTAGCGCATAGCTGCGGATTTGGGTAATTTCGCCTGTTTCCGAATCACGGTCGATAAGATCACAATATGGATTGTTGATGCCCGTCTCAGAGTCAACGCAACGGTCCAGAATAGTTTGACCATCTATATTGGTGATTGCGTCAGTTAGTTCAATTTCCCAGTAATCGACTGTCGCAGTAAAGCCTTCAAACCAAGCTGGGGTGTAAACCAAACCTAAGGTTTTAGAGATAGACTGTTCTGCCTGAAGGTCAATGTTACCGCCGTTTACGCCTTCCAAGGTAGCCGCATCGTAGTCAGAGTTAAAGTCTGCCGGAACGCCCAGTGCTTCACAGTTAGCAATGCGCTGATCGGCGTTAGCTAGGTTTTCTAGATTGTTTGTACGGCATGGATCGTCAACGTTAAAGAACGTTTGGCTAGCTTCACCGTAAAGTTCACTAATGTTCGGAGCGCGAAGGGCAGAGGACTTAGTTGCTCTAACACGTAAGTCTTCGAAAACCTGCCAATCTAAACCAAGCTTCCAGCTTTTTGCGTTGCCGATAGATGAATAGTTAGCAATGCGCGCTGCTGTGTCGAACGTAAGCATATCTACGCCTGGTAGACCTTCAAGAAGCGGAATAGTTACTTCAGTAAATACCTCAGAAACGTCGTATTCACCCTTGTCTTCACCTAGCGCGTTGAAGAAGGTACCTGCAGCGTTTTCAGGCTCGTCAATTTCACTTTTCTCTTTGCGGTATTCCACACCTGCTGCGAAACCTACATAGCCCGCTGGTAGCTCATAAATACCTGAATTGGCGATTGTTGCGCCTGCGTTGTACTGCTCAATTTTGCTAGTACCTACAGACGTAGTATTAACGTAGTCGATAGCTTCTTGTGAAGCTTGACCATAACCCATAATATTAAGGGGAACACAGCCATCTTCGCCACCTGATGCACAAACAATGTTGCCATTATCATCTTCGACAGCATCTATTGCGTTGTAGAAGTTTTGTAAAATCAGATTGTTGCGGTTTTCACGCTCTAGCTCTGTTTTACCGTAGTTGACAAACGCTTCGTAGTTCCACTCATCACCGATGTAGCCTTCAATACCAAGTACATAGCGATAGGTTTCACGCTCGTCAGCTTCTGTACGAACACCTAAATCGGTCATCATCCGGTTTAGTACAATACTATCAAGGTTGTTCTCGACCATGTACTCAGTAACACTGTCGTCTAGAAATGCATTGTTGCGCGATATAGTTGTTTCGTCGCTATAGAAAAAGAATGCTGGTTGCGCCATAGAAATCGCACGAGTGCGAGCATATTTAGCTTGCGCGTAAACCCTAGTATCGTCATTAAGCTCGTAGTTACCTTTAACGTTTAGGTTCGTACGGTCAAATTCTGGCTGTAGCTGTGTGAACTGGCGAAGGTTGAAAGAATCACAATTTGCGCAGAAAACGCCATCTACTTGGTCGCCAATATAGATGTCTTTAATTGAACCGTCGGCATTGAAAGTTTTTGTGCCATCGCCAAATACCCCCGCATTGTTTATTACGTAATAACCCGCGTTAGCAGTGTAAATATCATCTGGATAGGCGGTTGAATCTAGCTGATCTTCACTTCGCTCGTAACCCATGATGCTTTCAAAGCTCATATTGCGGTAAGACGTAGCAGTCCAAGGGTTGTCTAACGCATCTAGCGACTCTTGAGAGCTGTATTCAGCGGCAAAAGCAATGTTGCCACGGTCGTTATCGAAGTTAAAACCATAAGACGCCTGGTACTTATCGTTTTTATAACCATTTTCCTGCGCAAAGCCTTGTGTCGCGCTGATGTCGAATCCTTCAACATTCTTTTTAAGAATGAAGTTAACCACACCCGTCACGGCGTCGGCACCGTATACGGCAGATGCACCGCCCGTTACGATTTCTACGCGTTCAATCCATGAAGTAGGGATAGTGTTGGTATCTACTGCAGCGGTTCCCGCTGATGAAGATACGTGCCTTTTACCGTCAACTAAGACAAGCGTGCGGTCTGTGCCCATACCGCGTAGATCTAGAATGTTTAAACCCGCAGTACCGATAAATTGACCTGAGTTACTTAGCGAGAACGTATTTGCAAGAGAAGGCAGTTCGTTAAGCACTTCGCCAATGTTCATTGCTCCTGAATTCAGCAGAGACTCGCCTGAAATAGCGGTAACTGGTGAAGGGGCAATCGCGCCCTGGCGAGAAATACGTGAACCTGTAACCTGAATTTTTTCAACATCAGCGCTTTCAGTCGTTGAATCTTGCGCTATTACGTTGCCAGATGTCAGAGCGACACTTCCAGCCAATGCTAACCGAACAGCAGTTGCAATGTTTTTCATGGATTGTTCCTAATGAATTAGAATTTATATGCTTGTTGTTAAATAAGGCCAAAATTGTAGGCAAGCCTTACAAAGTCGATTTATGTATAAATTTATACTTAAGTCTAAAGGGGCGCGCATTCTAATGAGCAAAGATTAGCTAAATCAATTTTTTGCGGTGAAATAAGTAATGCTATTTCATTAATTAACTATTTTTTGATGTTTATTTAAATAATAGGATTTTGCTATGTTTTGCAGAGGCTGAATTAAAAATAAACAGGTTATGTTGATTTTATGAACGATGGGTCAAAGCGTGAACGAATGGCGTGTTTTATGGCCAAAATATTTTATTAAAAAAGTACTAATTGTTTTAGTTTATTTGATTATAAAGATGAAAATTTCGCTCACCAGAACAAATATTGGTCATATCTATATTGGTTCTGCAATTCGTCGTAATATTTGGCATATTTATCGGTAGCTAGGAATTGTTAACTTAAATGTTTTAATTTGGTTAACGGGGACTTGCTGTTAAAATCTGACCGCCTGAAGTTATCTAATGCCATAGTGCATGGTTCCCTTCAGGCAGCAGTATTTTTGACCTATCAATAATCACCGTTAAGCGAACAGTTAACTTGGTTTTTCCCTGAATGTTTTGACTGGTAAAGGGCACCATCTGCGGCTTCAAATAACACTTCAAAGTCGTAGGCGCATTTGGGGGCACTTGCAACGCCAAAACTGGCGGTGAGCTTGAAGCTTTGTTGGTCAGATTGATTTGTTAGCGCTATTTCTTTTCTACAGCGCTCAGCGACGATGAGAGCTTGTTCAAGGCTACAGTTCGGCAAAATAATTCCAAATTCTTCGCCACCTAGTCGACCAATACAGTCTTGTGGTCTGCAGCCTTTTGAAGCTGCCGACACCGCAGTTTGCAAAGCCTGATCGCCCACTTGATGTCCAAAAGTATCGTTTATTTGTTTAAAGTCGTCTAAGTCAAAAATGATCAAGCTGACCGGCTTTGATTGTTGCTCTGCGATGCTTATCTGCTCAGTCGCCATTGCTGAAAAATAGGTACGGTTTGCTGTGCCTGTAAGGCAATCTCTTTGTGAGATATTTTTTAGTGCAATGTAGTGACTACGCTTTTTGTATAACCAAAACCCGACCACTGAAAACGCCAAAAAAAGCACCAAGTATATAAGTTTACGTATGTTGTCTTCTTCCTTCGCGAGCTGAGCTCGTGCTTTCAGTAGGGAGTTTTCTGCGTCGAGTAAAGTGATTTGGTTTGATTTAATAAGACTATCTTGCTGAGCTTTGTGAATACTTAACATTTTGTTACTCATACTCGATAAGTTCAAAGACCTCGCTTTTGCATAGGCTTTATGTAATTCAAGCGCCTTTTTATAATCCTGCTGTTTTTCTGCAATTTTGTATAACACCTCATAGGCATCGATATCTGAAATCACCGCGTATCCGGTATCTTCATTTTCATTTAAAACTTTATACGCGTATTCTTTGGCAAGCTTATATTCGTCACGTAAAAAATATATCTTACTTAACAGCGCATAATGTTCTTCCAACAATGGAGGGTAATTAGTACTTTCAACGTCGGCCAGATGTTCTTGGAGAACAACGAGAGAGCGATCGATTTCTTTTTCGTTGTATAAATAAGTGGCGAAATGTGTGTATATGGCAATAAGCGCTATTCGCTCGTTCGCTATTTCACAAAAATTCAGAGCTTGAGTAAATCGGTCTTCTGATAGTGAGTCGTTTTGGGTTAAGACAAGAGCAACGATAAGCTGCATATGTAATAGACAAGTGAAACGTGGAGAATGTTGCCCATCAATTAATGAGTTCGCATAGTTTATTACCGTCTCTTTTTCGTCAATTGAACTATAGAAATTAATTATCGCGTTATGCGCTTGTTCTTTCACTAAGGGATCACTGACTCTGTCAATGTTTTCAGTCAAAAAATCCATAGCCGAAAACGCATCGTTCCAATTTTGCGTAGCGGCGTTAAGAGCAGCTAACGCAGCGTACGATTGAAATTGATACTGAAACGAATAATCACCTTTAGCAATTTGCCGATAGGCTTCGGACGCGGCAAGTAAGTCGCCGGCGACTAGCTTAATGTAGGCGGCAGTAAAGTCATAAAGTTGCTTATCATCCTTGCTTAAATTTGCTTTGTCTAAACTATTAAATAGTTCTTTAGATGTTTGAGGGTCAGAACTTCTTATTTCGTACGCTTTCTCTAAAATACTGTTAGCAGCTTCTGCAGCAATAGGAAGAGTGAAAGTACTTATTGAAATGAATAGTAGCTGGATTAAATTTAAAAACTTAACTCGTTTTTTTATTAAAAGTTGTGGAGTCATTGTCGCTTGTATCTTCAGTTTGGATTACTACATGTAATTTGGCTTTTCCTTTTGCGCCAAACTCAATATCTCTTGAACCACTCGCTCTCAAAGAGAGAGGCAGAGTTTACACTGTAGTTTAAACAAACACTAATAAATGGCTGAGGTATGGTAAAATTTTAACGAAAGACTAAAGCAATTATTCAGTCGTGACGGGGAACCATGAGAAACCTATCACGAAAACTAGCGATAATGATGAAGATGGCGCGCCCGCTTGCGCCCGCTTGCGCGGGCTTGGCGCTTGATGATGATTAACAAAAGAAGCTAAAAAGTGAACTAGCACAAAGCCGTGTTACGCAGACTGCTTTTGCGCTAATTCCTGCCTTACTATTTCAGCACCCGCGCAAAGCGCTTCAAGCTTGCCTCGCGCAACCTGTCGAGTAAGAGGAGCCATGCCACAGTTTGTACAAGGGTAGAGTTTGTCGGCATCCACATACTTCAATGCTTCGCGCAATGTAGCGGCTACTTCTTCTGGTGTCTCTATTGTGTCAGTTGCAACATCAATAGCACCTACCATCACTTTTTTGCCTTTAAGAAGTGAAATTAGTTCAATGGGTACATGGGAGTTGTGGCATTCCAATGACACCATATCGATGTTCGACTTCGCTAGCTTAGGGAAGCTTTCTTCATATTGGCGCCATTCTGAGCCTAGCGTTTTCTTCCAGTCGGTATTTGCTTTAATGCCGTAACCGTAGCAAATGTGTACCGCAGTTTCACATTTTAGCCCTTCAATAGCGCGCTCTAGCGCAGCAATTCCCCATTCGTTCACTTCATCAAAGAATACGTTAAACGAGGGTTCGTCGAACTGAATTATATCTACACCCGCTGCCTCAAGTTCTTTCGCTTCTTGGTTTAGAATCTTGGCGAATTCCCACGCGAGCTTTTCGCGGCTTTTATAGTGATCATCATACAGGGTATCAACCATAGTCATTGGACCTGGTAATGCCCACTTAATAGGTTGATCAGTTTGGCTTCGTAAAAACTTGGCATCTTCAACGAATACCGATTTTGGCCGTTTAACTGCTTGCGTAACAACAGGAACGCTTGCGTCGTAACGATTGCGAATACGCACAGTTTTACGATTCTCAAAATCAACACCGTCGAGGTGTTCAATAAAGGTGGTTACAAAGTGTTGTCGGGTTTGCTCACCGTCGCAAACAATATCGATGCCAGATACAGCTTGCTCTTGAAGCGTAACGCGAAGCGCATCTTTTTTACCTTCGTTCAAAGCATTGTCTTCTAGCTTCCATGGCGACCATAACTTTTCAGGCTCAGCAAGCCACGACGGTTTTGGAAGACTGCCTGCAATAGAGGTGGGGAAGAGTTTTTTCATGTAATTCGCTTTCTTTTAATCAATAAATCGTACGTGTGCGTGAAGGGCAAAACGTGCTGCCCTTGTCAAAGTTATACAGTCGCAACGTGTGTGGTTGGAATATCACAAGCATCTAATTGAATTTATTAGGCGTAGCTTGCCGTGAATTGCGCTAACTTGTGTTGATAAGGCTTTATAAAGTTTTCTTCTACAAACTTACCTTGCTCAACAGCTAGGTGAGTTCGCTCTTCGCGGTCATATACAATGCGAGTTACTGAGTGATCGCTATTTTTAAGGTTTGGCTTATAGCTTAAACCTGCTTGCGCGTTAGCGTTGTAAATTTCAGGACGATAGATTTTCTGAAAGGTTTCCATCGTCGCGATTGTGCTTATGAGCTCTAAGTTTGTGTAGCCGTTTAACAAGTCACCGAAAAAATAAAAAGCGAAAGGTGCGGCACTATTCGGCGGCATAAAATAACGAACGTTTAAGCCCATCTTTTTGAAATACAGCTCGGTCAACGAGGATTCGTTCGGTTGATATTCAACACCTAATACAGGGTGTTGATTTTCTGTTCTACGGTAAGTTTTATTGTCAGAAACACTTAAGCAAATGACTGGCAACTTTGAAAAGTGTGTTTTATAGGCTTCTGAATTAACGAAATATTTAAACAGCTTTCCATGCAAATCACCAAAATCATTAGGAACGCTGAATGACGACTGCCCGCGATTGTGATTAGACAGACGAACACTAAAGTCATAATCGCGAACGTAAGACGAGAAGTTATTTCCCGCAATACCTTGGGTACGTTTTCCGGTTTGATTATCGATGATATTGGTTTGCAAGATCTCAATTGTGGGGAAGGTGTTGCCGTTACCCTCTACATCAATTTCTACCGACACAATTTTGAGTTCAACCGCGTAGCGGTCGCCATTTTCATTGTCCCAGCTAGCGAGTGCATTAAAGCGGTTGTTAATCATACTTAATGCATCGCGCAAGTTTTCTTTGCGGCGCTCACCTCGCGCCAAATTAGCAAAATTAGTAGTAATGCGCGTGTTGTCTGACGGGTGATAATCTTCATCAAACTTAACGCTGTTAATAGTAAAAGAGAAATTTGTGTCCACGTTACTGTTCATGAGAATGTGCTTCTATTCAAAAGATTAAACCGAGTGTTGTAACTGCTGTAAAAGCTATAGGTACGTTATACGGGGTTTTATTTATGAATAAAAATGACTTAAATTCATTTTTCAATGAATTTAAGTCATTAATGAGCTTTGAATTAGACAGAATTAATACTTGGCGGTAGTTTGTCGTATCAATGTCGTAGCAATTTCGTGAGCAATTCAGCAAAATCCTCAGTGGTTTTGTTTTTAGTGAAAGGGAGTTTTAATGAAAGAAACTATTAACAGTGAAGCATTGAAGTGTTTTAGACGGGAAAAATCCTGGTCTCAGGAAAAATTGGCTAATGCGGCGGGATTAAGTTTACGCACAATCCAACGGGTAGAAAATACGGGGATAGCCTCGCTAGAAACCAAGCTTGCACTTTCGTCAACACTCAATGTGAGCATTGAACAGCTCTCAAGTTCTGCATTTACCTCTTCATTTTTCAACCCTCGTAAGTATCAAGCGAGATACGGTTATCTCGGAGCTGGGCTAGGCCTTCTTTTCGCTTATAGCGGCATTGTGTCTGGTGTATTTTTGAGTAACGTCAGTTATGGCGATGCTGGCGTATGGTTGGGTGCAGTGGGCGCGTTCATAGGGTTATGTTTTGGCTTTATTGGAGTTTTAGCTAAAAGAGCAACGTCGAATAGTTGAACTGAAAATACTAACAAACTAAGCCCCAAGTTAATTCGACAGACAGTATTTGTTACAAACGGACATAAATCGCTGGTGAAGTTAAGCCTACACTATGGATAGTATAGAAGCCTTTGGGCGCGCTCTGAATTAAAGATAGCTCACAGCTGATAAACAAAGATGAGTTATGATTAATCAAACACACGTTAAAAGCGAATCGTTATTTAAAAGTATCCTGCGCGTAGGAATATTTTGGACACTTCAGCCCACCCTCATTGCAATTTCTTTGTACTTGGCGCATGCAGGCGCCTCAATTGATGCGCATACTTTATTTATTGCTGCTGCATTTTGCATTATTACTTTACTTGAAGTCGTCATTCCAGCGCGGTCTAGCTGGCGAAAAAACATAGGAGAAAACGTAGCGCTTCTCGGGTTTGTGTTTGTAGCAGCAGTCGCCTATGTCGCGGTAGAGACACTTTACGAAGCTTCGCTTTTTCGATGGATGGAAAATTTTAGCCAGGCATGGCAACTGGATGTTTGGCCAACACAATGGCCCGTTATTGTGCAAGTCCTAATAATTTCCGCAGCATTCGAATTTGTCAACTATTGGTATCATAGAGCGTCTCACCGTTGGGGATGGCTTTGGAGGTTGTCAGGCCACGGTGCTCACCATGCGTTTAAAAAATTAAGCAGCTTGAATTCTTTGGCGAATCATCCAATAGAGGCGTTTTTCCTTATCCTCCCAAGGGCTATTGTGGGCTTTCTTCTGGGTGGTGAAGCAGTTGGTGCTGCATTTGTTTCACTAACGGCAATAACTGCATTGCTTGCACACAGTAATTTAAAGTTGAACTCGGCAGTAGTGGGCTGGTTTTTTACCACCAATCGCTATCACGTTCACCATCACTCTCAAATAATAAGTGAAAGTAACACTAACTTTGGATGCGTGTGTATTCTTTGGGATCGAATATTTGGAACGTTTCAGGACGCTGATACTGAAGATACAGGTATTAGTGAGATTCAGCCCAGTTATAGAGCACTTTTTGCGATGCCGTTTAAAAAATAGGATTTTGCTTTACAACTAACATTGATGGCTACAAACGCTTTGTACCTACCCAACTTATGGAAAACCAGTAACTGGTAATTCTCGACAGGAGCAGTCCTGTAAGTGACGGTGTGCTCGTCACTAGTGATTGCGTAGCGCGTCGATCAGCTCGTCTTTGTTCATGTTTGAGCGACCTTCAATACCTACCTCTTTTGCTTTTTGATAAAGCTCATCTTTAGTGCGGTCCTCATACGTTTTGCCTTTTCCGCCATCTTGAGAAGGCGTTTGTTCGCTGTTCGCCTGTGCATTCGCTATACGCGCTGACTTCTCCTTGCTGTAGCCTTCATCGCGAAGCGCTTCGTAAGTATCGTCGTTTTTAATTTGAGTACCGTGATCCTTAGCCATTTTAAAATCCTGTTTTATGGTGATAACAAAGTTTTGTACTCAAGTTGTCGTATTAAAGTTTAAAGAATTATGCGGAGGACATTCTGATAAATACAATTCGTTACATGCTGTATCCATTTGTATCTCAAACGATTACTGCTTTGTTTTTTTTTTTGCTTCGTGATATTTAAAAAATGTCATTCATCGCAAACGCTCAAACCCTCAAAATGCCGCTGCACCGCAATGTAACTGCTTAACACATTAAAACTTCTTGTATTGTCAATTTTAGTGCGTTTTATGCACGCAAAAAGTGCATTTGATTCAATGGTTTACGTTTTTTATTCTATTGCACGTTCAAAATTAAGTCTTTAGTCTAAGGATATTGTAGATGGAAGGCAGAGCGAAATATGAATAAAAATGTACAACAAACCACGGTGAATTCGTCACGTCGCAACTGGTTAAAGTCAGTAGGTTTAGGCGCTGGTGCAGTGGCATTGACGACCAGTGTCGACAGTATTATGGGTGAACTTCACGCAGCAGGTATGCCGACCGAACATTTTCCATCAGCTACTCCTAATGTGAACGACGGCCTTATTCGCTTGTCGTCAAACGAAAATGCCTTTGGACCTTCGAAAAAAGCTGCAAAAGCGATGCAAAGCGAGCTTTTAAATCTAGCACGTTACACTGATGCTACCGTTGAAGTATTAGCGCAAAAAATTGCAGAGCAAGAGGGCGTATCTGCCGACCAAATTGTTATTACCAACGGCTCATCACCTATTCTTTTTGGCTACGCTGACTGGATCACAAAAAATGGCAACAAACTAGTTACCTCTATGGCAACCTATGAAGGGGTGCCGCGAGGCGCCGAGTTTATGGGGGCAGATGTCACTTATGTTCCCCTTGCAGCGGACATGACATTTGACCTTGATGCGATTGAGGAATCTGTAACAGAAGATACTACCGCCGTTTATGTATGTAATCCAAATAACCCCACGGGGAGCATGGTCGATGCTGCCAAGCTCACTGCTTTTGCAAAGCGTGTGTCAAAGAAAGCACAGGTGTTTATAGATGAGGCCTACATTGAAATGTCTGATGCTTATCCAGCTAATGTGCAATCTAAGCTAGTAGCAGAAGGTCACAACGTCGTGATATGCCGCACCTTTTCTAAGATTCACGCAATGGCAGGCCAGCGTTTAGGCTACGCCATTATGCCCACCGAACAAGCTAAAACTATGGGAGGCATGCTACGCATGGGTGGTGTGAACTATTTGGCATTAGTGGCGGGTATGGCAAGTATGGACGACCATGCGAACTTAAACACAATGCGTTCACGCATTAAAACCGAGCGTGAAAAACTAGTGAAAGCGGCCAAGGAGTTGAACCAGCCGTATGCACCAAATCCGCAGGGGAATTTCATTTATATGGATACGGGTATGCCGCACGATGAATTCGCGGAAAAAATGAAAGCCCAAGGGATAAAGGTAGTAGGGCGCACCTGGCCCGGTTACGATTCATGGTCGCGAATAAGTGTAGGTACGCCTTCTGAAACAGATGCGTGCGTTAAAGCATTAAAAGCAGTACTTGCTTAGAGAAAACAATAAGAACACCTAGCGCAGACAGAAAAGGCTGAGCACTAATTGTGTTCAGCCTTTTTAATAGTAGTTGTGCGAAAATGCACGCTATTTTTTATAGGATAAACTAAGTTTAAACTTTACTTTAGTCTTTGCTTTAGCTCTTATTTTTCGATAGCAAACGTTAAGCCTGCTTTTTCTTCTAGGCGACTAATTAACTTATCGCCTAAGGCTGCTGCTGGTGTGAAAAAGCCGCCAGATAGGTTAACGTCTTTACACAAGCAAAGCGCCGATTCTGAAATCATCTTGCTGGTAGAACCATAGCCAGGGTCTTTATCGCCTTTAACCGAAACGGCTAGCATGTCGCCATTGGTGGCTGTACCTACAAACATCACATCGTAAAAACCGTTCTCACGCTCTTCTTTACTTGGGCCTTCTCCAGGTTTAGGGCCATCATCGCTAGCCAGCGACTTATCTTTAGCGACGTGGTTTGCCATGGCTTCACCTTTCTCGCCAGGCCCCGTCATCATCATTTCATCGTACTGAAAGTTCTTACCGTAAGCATAGCCTGCTAGGTAGTTAGAGCGGTGAACGTTCTTGGTATTAATTGCCGCCATAATAAATGGCGCTACCCACGTACCTAATTGCTCGTCGAAATAAGGTTTGTTGCCGTCGGGCTGGGGCTGGTTTGATGCGCCATCGGTTAACGAAAGCGGGTTGATAAGCGCGGCCATTACCGATTTGTCTTTGTGAGCAGCAGCCATGGTTGCTTTAAGGCTAGCAGCCGTGCCACCAGAGAAGGTACCCTGCATCTTGCGAACGCGACCTTTAACATATTCAATAACATCGCCAGTTTGTTTCTTTGCATGCGCTTGTAAGTAGTGAACACCCAAGTCAAATGGCACTGAGTCGAAGCCGCAAGAAAATACAATGTTTGCGCCAGTTTCTTTCGCTTTCGCTTCATACTTATTGATCATTTGGTGCATCCACGCTGGTTCACCACATAAATCTGTATAGCCCGTACCATTATCAACACACGCAGAGAGTAACTTCTCACCGTAAATTTGATAAGGACCCACTGTGGTAAGTACAACCGCAGTTCGCTTAGTCATGTCATCTAGCGCGTCGAGATCATCACCGTCGGCAACAATACTAGCAACGCTATCGCTAATGCCTAGTTCCTGTTTTACGTCGTTAAGTTTAGCTTCGTTGCGACCTGCTACTGCCCATTTAACATTGCTGTCATTGCCATATTGCGCCTGAAAATATTCAGCCACTAGTTTGCCCGTAAAACCAGTGGCACCGAAAATAACTACATCAAATTCCCGTTCGTTACTCATTGTTTTGTCCTGTTTTATATCGTTTCGACACGTGTCATCAATATGTATTACCCAATATACGCACAAGTGCAGATATCTTTCATTTTTTTAGATAATATTTGTCTATTCACGAAATTAAACAGCAGTCGACAAAACGCGCTATCTTAGTGACTCAATAAACTTAGCCAGTCGTGAAAGCCCTTCGCTAAGGCGTTCAATGTTGGTCGCGAAGGACAGCCGTACATAGTGGTCGGCATTGTGCTCACCAAAATCATTACCCGGTGTTAGCGCCACATAATACTGCGAGAGCAGAGCATCACAGAATTCAATAGCACTTAAGCCCGTATGCTTAATGTTGATGTAAGCGTAAAACGCGCCGTCAGGCTTTGCATCCAAACTAAGCCCCATATTTTTAAGCGCATTAAAAACAAGAGATGCACGCTCTATCAGCGTATTGCGGTTTTGCTCACACTGCGCCAACGCTTCAGGGGTAAAGCACGCAAGTGCGGCTTTTTGAGAAATGGTAGAGGGGCAAATAAACAAATTCTGTGCGAGCTTTTCGACTATTGGGGTCATAGACTCAGGCACTACGCACCAACCAAGACGCCAACCCGTCATACCAAAGTATTTTGAAAAGCTGTTTATAACTACCACAGTGTCCTGCAATTCTTCGAATGCAAGCACAGTTTGGAGCTTGTTGTCATTTGATTTAGACGCGGCAGTATCCACTTGAACATCCAATGAAAGCGCTAGGTCTAAATAAATTTCATCAACAATTAAAAAGCCACCCTTGGCTTTGCAGTATTGTCCAATCTTATACAGCTCGTCTATATCTATCGCCGTGCCTGTAGGGTTGGCAGGTGTGGCGATTAGCACGCCTTTCGTGTTGTGCTTCCAGTTATCGGCAACACTTTCGGCGGTTAGCTGAAAACTATCCTCACTGCGTGTTGGTACTAGCGTTACTTCTGCGCCAAACGCGTTTAAAAATCGACGATTGCACGGATAAGACGGGTCGCCCAATATCACGTTATCGCCAGGCTCTACTAAAGCGGCGCTTGCCAAAAGTAGCGCGCCTGAAGCACCAGCGGTAACTACGACTCGTGATGGGCTTACCTGTATGCCGTGTTTAGTTTCATAAAAGCTAGCAATTGATTGACGTAGTTCTGGAATACCCAATGCAGAGGTATAGGGAAAATCAGGAATATCCAAGCTTTCTTTCATTTCCGCGAGTACTGCCGTAGGTGCGCCGAAATCAGGCTCGCCTAAATTAAGCCTAATAACATCTTTACCTTGCTCTTCTAGTACGGTGGCTTTTTCGCCATAGGCCATGGCAAGAAACGGAGAAATAGCGGTAACGCGAGAGGTAAACTTCAAAATTAAACCCTTTTTTTGAGCCGATTAGAACGATAACGCAATTAGGGCTTACTCTAAGCTGTGATTCAAGTAAATCTTTGAAAAAGGAAAGGGGCTGCGTTTGCTATGCGCACAACTTTTGCGCATAATAATTTTAGTAGATTAGCTTGAGGTAGTTATGCGTCAAAAAGTTTCTTGTAATACATCGACAAATAGTGACCTTCTCAATGAGGCAAAGTCTCTCGATATAAAGCTCTCTGAGGTTTTTGACGCCGCTTTAATTAGGGCGGTAAACGAGAAAGAAAAAGTAGAATGGTTCAAGCAGAATGATGGCGCCCTTAAAGCACATAATGACAAAGTAATTAAGAATGGAACGTTTTCGGAGTCAATCGGTCAGCTATCGTGATAAGTTAGTTTTCAGTATGTAGATATTCATCCTCTATAGTTATCGTCTTGACTAACACAGTTTTTAACGAAGTGGAAAGCTTGTTAGTAGCGCCATTAAAGATACTGGATGGACAACCATACGTGAAAGACTTACAAATACCCTGTGAGGTGAATGGCGTCCTTTACTATATCGACTTACTTGATATTGCTACTGTTTCAAAGCGTGGCTTGAAACACCTAGCCGAACAGCCTCTTAAAAATATGAGAAACGAAATTAAAGCTGGCATTGATTTACTTATCGATGGTTTTTAGAGATTGGTTCTAACATGCTCGACTAAACGAATCACCCATTAAACAAGCAGCTTCGCATACTAAATGGATGTCTACTTAACGTTTATCAACACCTGATAAAGCTCATCTTTCAACCCGGCGCGGGCGTGTTTCAACTGGTGCAATGTTTCATCACTAGCGGGCGAGCCAAGCTCTTCAAGGTTTCTAATTTCATCATCTAAATTGTGATAGCGTTTTGCTTTTTCGGCAAAGTCAGGGTTATTCGCATTTAAATGGTTAATCGTATCTTTGTGCTCTGGAAAGTCGCATAGTAGCGAGTGGTTTTCGCCTAACATAATTGTTCTCCCGGTTGTCTTTTTTCATAACAGCCAAGTCAGATTATCACCACTTTCTTCGATATATAATACTCTAAATACTGTAATCAATTTCAACAGATTATTGATAATGGCAGTCAATGTTAGAGTTGAGCAAGGAGTCGCGTTAAAACGACGAACTACCATGGGCAAAACCCACCACATAGGGTAGGCTAGAAATTCACAATAATAAGGACTAACTGCATGCTGCAATTGAACATTTTTCACAAAGCCGCGCGACAGGTGAAAGCATCGGGTAAATCAGCTATTGCGTTTACGGTATTGTTTGTCGTGTCTGCCTCTTCAGCTTGGGCAGCGTTGCCAGGCATTACTGAATTCACAGGCGATATGACCAAAAAAGACGGGTTAATCCCCGTTTACTATGACAATGAAAGCGATAAAGTTTACTTGGCCGTGCCTACAAGCGATGCCGAATATTTGTTCCAAAGCAGTTTGCCTTATGGCGTAGGTTCAAACGATATAGGCCTTGATCGCGGCCAGCTGGGCGATACGCGCTTAGTCAGCTTTGAAAAATTTGGTAACAAGGTTTTATTGAAGCAGCACAACACCAAATATCGTGCGACCCACGGCAGCGCCGCTGAGAAACAAAGCATTGATGAAGCGTTTGCTGATTCGGTTATAGCCGGTTTTACGCTGGTAGCTAAAAGTGATAGTACTAGTCTAATAGATTACACACCGTTCTTATTAAGTGATATTCACGGTATCGGCAACCGTATGGCACGCACCAACCAAGGTAGTTTCAGTGTAGATAAGATGCGAAGCGGCGTGTACTTACCTAAAACCAAAGGCTTTGAAAAGAATACTGAATTAGAGGCTCTAGTCACTTTTGCTGGTAAAAAGCCGGGCGAATACGTGCAGCAAGTTACGCCCGATCCAGAAAGCGTGACGGTGCACTTACATCACTCGTTTGTGGCACTGCCTGACGACAACTACACGCCCAGAGAATACCACCCATATTCTGGCTACTGGAAATTCAGCTACTTTGACTATTCCACACCTATCAGTGAACCTACTGAACAGCGTTTTATTACTCGCCATCGCTTAAACAAGAAAACGCCCCATGCAGCAATGAGCGAAGCAGTGGAGCCAATTGTGTATTACCTAGACCCAGGTATCCCAGAACCCGTAATGACCGCGCTTAAAGAAGGCGCAAGCTGGTGGAACCAAGCCTATGAAGCTGCAGGCTACAAAGACGCGTTTCAGGTAAAAGTACTGCCTGAAGGTGCCGACCCTATGGACGTGCGCTACAACGTTATTAACTGGGTACATCGCGCAACGCGCGGCTGGTCTTATGGTTCGTCGGTTGTCGACCCGCGTACGGGGGAAATTATCAAAGGTCACGTTACTTTAGGTTCGCTGCGAGTAAGACAAGATTATTTAATTGCCCTTGGTCTAACCAGCCCGTTTAAAGAAGGAAACACCAACACTACCGTACAGCAAGAAATGGCGCTAGACCGCATTAGGCAGCTGTCTGCCCACGAAGTAGGGCACACGTTAGGCATAGCACACAATTTTGCAGCAAGTGAAAACAACCGTGCGTCTGTGATGGATTATCCTCACCCCAAAATTAGCATTAAAAATGGCAAAATCAGCTTAGAAGGTGCCTATGACAAAGGTATAGGCGCATGGGATATACACGCCGTAGCGTATGGTTACCAAGACTTTGCCAGTGACGTAGAAGAGGCCGAAGCCTTGGCAAAAATTATCGTAAAAGGTCGCAACGAGGGCTTAAGCTTTAAGTCAGACCCAGATACCCGCAGTAGTCGCCATGCATCGGCAAACGGTCATATGTGGGAAAATGGTAGTAACCCGCTAGATACTTTCGATGAAATTTCACAAGTGCGCGAACTGGCGTTAGCCAATTTAGGTTTAGATACGTTAAGCCCAAACAGCAGCTTGTCGTCACTTGAAAATGCTTTAGTGCCCATTTATTTGTTACATCGCTATCAGCTAGAAGCCGTGGCAAAGCAAGTAGGCGGCTTAGTTTACGAATATGAACGCAAAGGCGATTACACCCAAGCGCAGGGCCAGCAGTTTGTAGCGCCCGCAGTGCAGCAACGCGCAATGCAGCAGTTGATTACTGCGACTACCGCTGATTATCTGACTATACCTGAGTCGGTACTCGCGCTTATTCCACCTACCGCCTACGGTGACGACATTACCCGCGAGCACTTTAAGGGCAAAATGGGCTTAATGTTAGACCCAGTTTCTGCAGCCGCTTCGGCGTCGAACTTTGCTTTTGAGTTGTTATTACACCCAGAGCGCTTAAACCGCTTAGAGTGGCAAGTAAAAAGCAGCAAAGATAGACGCAAAAAAGTGGGCGTTTCCATGCTGGTGAAGCAAATACTTAGCGTACATTGGTATAAAAATAAATCGCAAAGCCCATTAGCTAAACGCTTACAGTTAGTGGCGTTAAATGCGGTGATGAAAGCGGTAACTAACGACAAGCTTGCGCCTGAGGTAAGAATGGAAGCCGAACTTGCCCTGCTTGAATTCAGCGAATGGTTAGATGACAAAGCTGACGACAATCAGTATGAAATACTGAAAGAGCATTTTGATACCTATTGGGCTAGTAAGACATGGCCAAGTAGCTTTGAAGTAGAACCGCTACCGCCAGGTTCGCCTATTTAAGGAAACTTGGAACAATATTAGGAATAACAATGTAGTGCAGCTAAAAAAATCTTGACCAAAAGCTGTTGCCGCAAAACAACGCTGCGGCACAGCTTACGTCTTTATTTGTTGCTATCTCTCTAATACTGATCCCGTTAGCCAAGTGCCTTAATGGCAACGGATTTCGCGGCTTGAATTACCTTTTCCCTAAGTTTATGTCACGGGTCGAGGGTGGGTTAGCCCAACTCAAACTACCAATCCTTTTGTGAAGGCTTGTAACTGCTTTTTACAAAGCACGGTACATTTTTGCTTTGTGTTAGATAAGTGTTGTCACCGTTAAATTACACATTAATTAATGTAACCACCTCTTAAATTAAACGGGCTAAAAACCAATGGGAGCTATCGTCGTTGGAACCAGTTTGACCTTTGACTGAATGCCGCTTTGAACAAATTAAAGACCTTCAAGAGGTGCATATCAGACTATATTGAGCGAAGTATCATCATATGATTAATAAATGAAAATTAGCGGACATTAACTTTCTTAAGAACATTAAATAGATGTCATTATGGAAAAAATGAGGCGTCATGTATTTTAAGTTTATGAAAAATATTGCTTTATTTTGCCTCTATCCTAAAGCTTCTGCGTTGCCCCATTGCACTAAACAGATTGCCGACTCGAATATCGAAAGTGAGAGCAAAACTGTTGTTAAAAATAGAAGAGGGTGTATATGGGTATCCATTGATATTCATGCAGAAATCCAGCGTACTTACTTTCACGTTAGTAAACGCATGAGGCCATGATGAAGACGGTGACGAAGAAAATGACAGCACAACATCGCGTCGCAAAGCGGTGTCTCCAAACAGGCCCCGTGACAGCGGCATATGAACGCAAGGTGAAAGCGGGGGAGGTGCAACGAGATTACGCGCAAGTCGCTCTGGCAGCAAAACTCGATGCCCTGCACGAGTCTCTTGCTGCGCTCCCACCAGTACCCATGTGCACCGGCCATCAAAAAGAGGGCAGCACTACAAGCTGCGGCCCTCGGTTACTGGGGCGTTCTCTGGCATCCGGTCAGTCCTTTCTTCGAAAGAAGCTCCATTTGTGGTCTTTTGGTCCATCACCGCGAGGCATTTACATTCATGGGTCGGTCGGTGTCGGCAAGAGCTTTCTAATGGATCTCTTTTACGCCTTGGTTAATGCTCCTGATGATGATTCTTGCTGTAAAAATACCAGCCACAAACACGCAAAAATTACCAAACGCCGCGTTCACTTTCATGAGTTCATGCTAGACGTCCATCATCGAATATTTGTCTACAAACAGGAACACCCACGAGACGATGCGATCCCCATTGTTGCGCAACAATTGGCACAAGAAGCCCAACTCCTCTGTTTCGATGAATTTCAAGTGACAGACGTTGCCGATGCTATGATTTTGAAACGACTTTTTTTATTCTTATCGTATTGGAATGTCGTGGTGGTGGCCACCTCGAATCGCGCCCCCGATGCCTTGTATGAGGGAGGCATTAACCGCTCTCTCTTTTTGCCATTTATAGATATGTTAAAACACACGTTCGACATTATTTCCATGAAGGACTCCCAGAAGGATTATCGTCTCGAAAGTCGGGCGGATGGCCAATCCTATTTTTGGTTAGTTAGGGATATTCATGGCGATAATAGTATTAACAACAACATACAGGCGCAGTTGGAAGAAATATTTGGTGGCACTGCATCCACAACTGAGGCCGAGAGCATTCCCGTCCTCTTTGGTCGCAGCGTCCAAGTTACCAGATTGAATAACCGGTGCGCCTGGTTTGACTTTTCCGAGTTGTGCTACCAACCGCTCGGGGCGGCCGATTATATTTCCCTTTGCCGTAGATTTCCGGTCATCATCATGGAACACGTCCCTCAACTGGACGCCAATCACCTCAACGAAGCACGACGATTTGTAACCCTTATCGACGCGTGTTATGAATCTCGTACCCGCTTGGTGCTGGCGGCACAAGTCCCGCTCGACGAATTGTTTGTTGATTTTGAAGCGCAAGTCGAAAGCAGTGACGGCGATGGCGAATTGATCGTCAATGACAAGGGAGGAAACTCGAGTTCCTTTGCGACCACTATGATCCGCACCAAAGAAGGGAATTATTATGAGTGGTCGGCGACGGGGCGAGTTGGCGTGTCACTGGCACAATTTTCGTCTGCCAATGATCTCGCCTTTTCCTTTCGACGAGCCGCGTCTCGGTTGGTAGAAATGGGAGGAAAGGGATGGGGACGACAATAACGACTTTAGGTTAGGTGCCCATCAACTAAAAAGTAACTCTTACCAATAACAAAGCCAAGAGTTGCGCTTGCAGCTCTGTTTTTGTTCATTGGTTTACAAGCTTTGCGAAAGTATTTTTAATGCCCCATCTCGCTTTTTACTTTGTTTTCTAATTTATTTAAGAAGTCAAAAACTCGAGCGCTGGCTTCTTCCATTTTGTTTAGGTGTGTGATTAACGTTGCTCCATCCCCGTTTTCATGTGCATTTAGAGCCGCAATGCCTGACTGATGGACTAATGCATGGGGTCCCTCTAAATGTGAATACTCCGCGTAATGACTGTAATGTTTTTTACCATCTCCTTCATAATACCACTTACCCAATCGACACTGGTGATGGTCTGCAAAATCATCTTTTTTCTTTTCACTTTCTCCCCGGATAGTTCGATACACTTCAACCTTCCAAACCAGATGATCTAATTTAACGGTCTGGATAAAAGTACTGACGCTAGAAAGAGAAATAACATTAGCCATGTCTTCAGCAATATGGGCAACGTTATCAAGGGATGCGCTTATTTGCGATGCAGAACTGGCTACTTGCAAGGTTTGTTGTGTACTTTCCTTGATTTGATGATAAGTACTGTCTGTCCTTTCAGAAGCCTTTACCGTTAAATCTGAAATTTTAGACGATGCTTCAGACGAGCGACTAGCAAGCGTTCTAACTTCATCCGCGACTACAGCAAAACCTCGCCCTTGCTCCCCAGCTCTAGCTGCCTCAATCGCTGCGTTTAACGCTAGAAGGTTTGTTTGTTCTGAGATACTTTGTATTTGCCCAATAAATGACTCAATATCTTTACTGGATTGTGCAAGCGACTCAATTGAACTATTGATAGCGTCTGAATTTCCCGTCATTGCATTTAGCACTTCAACACAGTTCGAAAGGGCTGTACTAGTGCCACTAATATCTTCAAGCACATTGTCTAAACGAATTTTTTCTGCGTGCAGTTGAGTCGCAGAATGAGCCACGTCATGCCTCACCAAATCTAATGAATCAAGCGAGTGAAAAAAGTTTTTTACAATGGTTCGTTCGATATTAACTTTTCTGGCGAGTTCTTCAGCTTCTTCATAAGACTGGTGTAAACGAGACTCCATTTGCAAGAGCTGCCCTTGCAGCCTTTCGTTTTCCTTTTTGAGATTCTCCATCTCAATGTTTGAATTCGTCGCTACAGGCTGTTTATTAAACCACATTAGTTTGCGTCCTTGGCTTCGTTTAGGATTCTGTGCATTGTTGTTTAGCTTAGACTAATTAATTTAAAACAGTCAAAAATGAATAAAGTGTTTGTAGCTAAAGAGAAATATCCTTAATTAGATGAAAGTATTCAACGCGAGCTAAATATCGCTTTGTCCACCGCGCCTGCTAATATGTTTCCAAAAAATTCATTTTGGAATGCTTTCAACAGTTCGGCGCTGTTTTTTACTTACTAACACCACCAACTAAGATAATCACTTTTGTTCTGATGCGACAGTCTGTCAGGTTTATAATCGAAGGCTGGTGTTTTTGTATTTTGGCGTTCGTCGCCTCTAAAATTGTGTCTTCGAAACGCGTGTGTAATCTCAACGCGTACTATCAGGTTTTTGTTACCTTTCTAGTTATACACGTTGAGTAAACGTTTTTACTGGCAGAAAAAAACCTACAACTCTTTGTAATTAGTAAACACTTTATATAACTGTGTTCCACTTAATACCGAAGCAGAAGGGAAGTGCAGGATGGGAATTAAATCGCAAGGCGCTTCTAAGGTCCTGCTGCCGTTGTCGGTATCCAGATCGTCAATATTTAAAATTTGCGCCAGTGGTTCGCCTTTTTTTACCGTTTGGCCTGGTTTCGCCATGTACTCCACCATGCCGCCCCAGTTAGTAAATAGGGTTTTGTAGTCTTTCAAAAACACGCCTAAACGCTGCATTTCCTTCGGTTTAATATCGCATTGGTGCAGCACGCCTTTGGCGTTTAGGTAGCTAAGAATGCTAGTGGCATCTATGTTACCTTCGTTAAAGTCGATAACTTCTTGGCTACCCATTTCAAGTGTGAAAGCCTCTACATTAAAGCTAATCTCGCGCTCTAAATTACTTTTTATACTTTCTTGCAGTGTCCACCACGGGCAGAACGTCGCTTCGTCTAGTGCACCTGCAAATACGTTAGGTATAAAAATACAATGGGGAATGTTAAATAGCTTGGCGCTGTCTTTGGCATATTCGGGGATATAAACGTGACGGGTAGACACCGGGCCGTTGTGAAGGTCTAGTACAAAATCGGCGTTTACCGCCATTTGTTGTAGTTTCAGGTTTAGCTGTTGCGCCAAGCCTAAACCCCAGGGTTCGGCCAGTTTGTTGTCGATAGCGTTAGAAAGGTGCGCACGAAAACGTTGTTTTATGCCTTCAATAGACTCTTCGCGGGTGACCGTTTTGGCGAAATGCTCAACTGCTTCTTTATCGAAGAAATAGCCGCGGTTCCAGTTTGTACCGTTCACAGGGTCGAAACGACCTAATGTGTACTCACCGGCTTTAATGTTAGTACCAATGGGATTACAGTTGGGTACTAGGATAATTTCGCCGCAAATATCCATGTCTTTTAAGCGCTGAATAAGATGATAGATAACCACGTTACCTTGCACTTCAGCGCCGTGAATAGAACTTTGGATATACACAGTGGGGCCAGGGCGCGCGCCCTTCATTCGATAAATTGGCACATTCATATTGCGTCCAGACGCGTTTTGCGCCACTACCATGTGTTTTTTTACTACTTGGGTTGTCATTTAAATCAACCTATTTTCTGTCTATTTTTCTAACGAAAACGCGGCAATCATATTGATAGGAGTATTTGCAAGGGCCCAAGCGTTTTCAGATGATTACTCAAAATATATAAATCGTAACATTTTGATGATTGTTCAGTGAAACTATTTCCAAATAGAGCCGTCTCAAAAACTATCTATTTTCAGAATGAAACTGTTATGAAACTAACAAAAATAATTCCCTTAACTATACTGCTGGTTTTGGCTTCTGGGTGTACGTCGAAACAGTTGTATAACGCAGCGCAACAAAACCGGTTACAAAACTGCGGCGAATTGCAGGGGGCGCAACGAGATGAGTGCGAAGCACGGTATCAAAAAGATTATGAAACGTACGAACGTGAACGCCAAGAAGTCTTAAACGATAAAAAGTGAGTTTGTGAATTTTAAAGGGCAGGACTCTTTACCGTAATGGATAGCAACGATTACGTTTAATAGTTACCTGCCACCTTAAATTTTATGGTTTCTTTAATTGCGTTCAGCAAGCACATAGCTCGCAATCTACGCCTTTAGGTAACTTCCAGTTTCGCCACTCGTGCGACAGAGCATCAAACGTCATTAACGTGTTTTTAGGAATATTGTCGAAATCCATCAATACTTGCATAGCTAGCATAGCTTGGTAAGTACCAACAATATTTACTACTGGCGAGAATATACCTGCCTCAACACAGCTTAAATCGGGCGATTCAAATAGCGTCCGCAAGCATGCATAGCAACGGCTCTCACCGGGTATAGCGACGAAAAGCTGGCCTTCAAAGCGAATGGCTGCGCCCGACACCAGTGGAGTATTTAATTTAAAACACAATACGTTTATTAAATCTCGCGAGTCTGTATTGTCGGTGCAATCTAGCACAACGTCAGCACGCTCTATGGCTTGTTTTAATACTGGTGAAAGCTGAGTAGAGCTGGGCGCCGAAAACGGTTCTGCCATTACGGTAATGTCGCAGTCGCTGTTTATTGCAGTAAGCCGCGCTTTAGCCACCTCTACTTTATTTGTGCCTACATCTTGTTCGCTAAACAAGGTTTGCCTTGGCAGGTTGGTGGCCTCAACTGTGTCGTGGTCGATAAGTGTAAGGGAGCCCACGCCACTGGCGCAAAGATTAGTTGCGGCCGCGGTGCCAAGCCCGCCAATACCAATGATACAAATATTGGCGTTTAGCAGCGCTTCTTGACCGTCTAGGTCCACTTTGGGAAGCACAATGTGGCGGTTATAACGCATAGCCTGCTGATGAGTTAGGCTTTTAGACATAGTTTATGCCAACTTAGTTGTTGAATTCATGGCATGCACCCTTATAAAGTGATTACCAAATAGTATTTTGGCTGGTACTTTATCAAAAACCGCCAAAATGTCGCATATCAAATTAGGATTTCATATGTCAGTTGTCAGCCAACCTCTTAATATTGCCGTACTCACTATTTCAGATACGCGCACCCTCGAAAACGACAAGTCGGGAGACTACTTGAAAGAGGCGCTTACCTCGGTTGGCCATAACCTTTACGATCGCGATTTGGTGAAAGACGATATTTATCAGCAGCGCGCCGTGGTGTCGAAATGGATTGCCGATAGAAACATTCACGCTGTATTAATTACCGGTGGTACAGGTTTTACCCACCGTGACTCAACGCCAGAGGCCATCAGTGTATTGTTCGATAAAGAAGTCGACGGCTTTGGCGAGCTATTTCGTCAAATTAGCTATGAAGAGATTGGTACATCAACCATTCAGTCTCGCGCGGTTGCGGGCTTTGCTAATAATACGGTTATTTTCTGCTTACCAGGCTCAACAGGCGCGTGTCGTACGGCGTGGGAAAAAATTATTTCTAGCCAGCTTGATGCCGACTTTAGACCGTGTAATTTCGTAAAGCATCTGGTGGAAGCATGAGTACCTTTAGTCATTTAAACGCTGGCGGCGAAGCCAATATGGTCGACGTTAGCGACAAGGACGTTACCAAGCGAGAAGCTACAGCAGAAGGTTTTTTATACGTAAGCGAAGACGTTATTCGCCAAATCTCTGAAGCAAAAATTGCGAAAGGTGATGTATTCGCAGTTGCCCGTGTAGCGGGTATTCAAGGGGCGAAACGCTGCGCCGATCTTATTCCTCTTTGCCACCCACTGGCACTGTCAAAGGTGGATATTAATTTCGACGTTCAGGCCGACCAAAACCGAATTCAAGCCACCTGCTATTGCAAGCTAAGCGGTAAAACCGGCGTTGAAATGGAAGCGCTCACGGGTGTAAATGTGGCGCTGTTAACCTTGTTTGATATGTGCAAAGCCATCGACCCTGGCATGCATATGGAAGGGGTACGAGTACTGGAGAAAAAAGGCGGTAAGACAGGCCATTGGCAGTCCGGCACCTAGTTTTCACAAAGGCCAGTGAGCTAAAAAATGACGTGCATAAAGCGTACACGTGCTCAAAAAGCAATGCACTTTAGGTTCAATCCATTTCCGAGGCTTAAAAACTATCAAACAGTGCGCACAAAGCGACCTTAACAAAGTAGATAACAGGCAAAGTATGCAGGTAACGGTAAAAACATTCGCACAAACCCGAGAGATTACGGGAGAGGACAATATTGCGCTTAATCTAAGCGAGAACAGCACCATAGAGACCGTGATATCGCAGCTTAAAACGCGTAGTGACAAGTGGGCATTAGCCCTAGAAGGCAGTGTGCTTACTGCCTGTAATCAAGAGCTTTGCGACCTGCAAACAGTACTTAGCGACGGTGATGAGCTGGCGCTATTTCCACCTGTGACAGGGGGCTAGCTATGTTCGCGCTAGTTCAAGTTGAAGATTTCGACCAAGGCGAGCTGTACGGTAGGCTAAAACAGTCGGCAGATGAGAAGGCCTGCGGCAACACCGGTGCGATTGTTACTTTTACTGGGCTAGTGCGAGATTTTAATAACGCTGGCGACATAGACGGCATCGAATTGGAGCATTACCCGGGTATGACTGAAAAAGCGTTAATGCTTCTTGTTAAACAAGCGAGCGAACGCTTTTCACTTAACAGTGCTGGCGCACTGCACAGAGTAGGGCGCATACACAACAACGAACAAATTGTATGGGTAGGTGCCGCCGCTCCCCACCGCCAGGCGGCGTTTGACGCTGCCTGCTACTTAATGGACATGCTTAAACAGTCGGTACCGCTTTGGAAAAAAGAATTTAAGGGCGATAAATCTGAATGGGTTGAGGCGAAAGCATCTGACGATAAAGCGGCACTTAAGTGGATGCGCAAAAAGTAATGCTCTTTTCTTTAGCAATGCGACTTTCAAGCTTTGTTAACTTGGCTATGCTTATTTTGGTAAGTGCAAGTGTAGCCCTAGGCGTTACGGCTTTTTCAAGTTCTGTTGCACAGGCGAGCAGTTTTGAAGCGGCGAATAATACTGTAAATGAAGGGAGCGTTATTAGTGCCGATAAACAAAACCAGTCAGTAAATTTCAAGCGCGACGAAAAAATTAACGTAGCCGTTGCGGCAAACTTTGCAAAACCGCTAAAGAGTATTGCCGAGCAGTTTACTGAGCTAACCGGCATAGAAGTCGCGGTAACGGTGTCTTCTAGCGGTACTTTGTATGCGCAAATTCAACATGGTGCTAGCTTCGACGTTTTTCTATCTGCAGATCGCGCTCGGCCGCAAGCGTTGGTTGATAACAACGTAGTTCACCACGGCAATCTGGTGGATTACGCTAAAGGCAAGCTGGCGTTTGTCTATGCTGGCGATTTATCAAGCGAGGCATCACATGAAACATCCGGAGAAAGAAGCTGCGAGCAATTCGCGCGTTCATCTACGAAAGACACAACTGCACAAATAAACGCTCAGCTTACCGATTGCTTGTCGAGGCAGCTTGTTCAATTAATGGAAAATCCACAAAACAAGGTAGCTATCGCAAATCCTAAACTGGCTCCCTATGGTGATGCTGCGCAACAGACGTTGCAAAACTTATCCTTATGGCAACAGTTTTTATCTCACAGAGTGATGGGTAAAAACGTGCTACAAACCTTGCAGTTTTATACCACCGGCAGCGTGAAAGGGGCGTTCGTTGCGTACTCATTGGCCTTAGATTTGCCCGCTGACTTATCCTCTAATTTGCCTTCTCATTTTAACAGTGTTGTTAATACCAAAAGCGCCGATGCTGTTACGGTTATCGTCCCAGTACCTGAAACCTTGTATAAACCCATCATTCAGTCGTTGGTGGTTAACAGTAAAACGGTAGCTACATTATCTCCGAATCTGTTCGAACCATTTCCAATTAAAAATGCGGCAGCGCCAGTTGATGAGCCTGTTCACAAAGCCGACAATGAGCCAACCAGAGCGTTTCGTTTAAGTGACGCTAATGGAGTGTCATCACCCAGCCTGTTCGTGCAGTATTTAATGTCGCAAGGGGTGCAGCACAGCTTAATTGAATGGGGCTATGAACCTACCATTGCATCGGGCGTCGGTAACTAAGTATGCTCACAGAATTCTTCGGGGCATTGACACTTGAAGCCATATTACTCACCTTAAAACTGGCCTTTATAACCAGTGGTTTGCTGTTGTTAATCGCATTGCCGTTAGCGTGGTTTTTAGCGAAATGGCAGAGCAAAGCTAAGCCTTTGGTGATGTCGATACTCGCGTTGCCTTTGGTGTTACCGCCAACTGTGCTTGGGTTTTATTTGCTTATTGCTTTTTCGCCGCATAGTGCGTTGGGGCAGGGATGGCAAAGCCTAACCGGGAGCAATTTAGCATTTAGCTTTGAAGGTTTGGTGTTGGGGTCTGTCATCTACTCCCTTCCATTTGCTCTACAGCCTTTGTACAGCGGCTTTTCACAATTGGATAACCGTTATTTAGATGTCGCAAAAACGCTGGGGTTTTCGGCCTTTGAAGCGTTTATAAAAATAGTGCTTCCTTTAAGCAAAGCGCCCATCGTGGTGGCATTAGGCTTAAGCTTTGCTCATACCATAGGCGAGTTTGGCGTAGTGCTAATGATAGGTGGCAATATTCCTGGAGAAACTCAGGTGCTGTCTATCGCGCTATATGAACAGGTAGAAGCGTTGGAATATAACAGTGCACACAACCTTGCGTTGACCCTTCTTATTTTTTCATTCGTGATGCTCGCGGCGCTCTATCGCTTTAACGGTATCACACGAAGCGATGAGGCGCGTTAACATGCAAATATCTGCGCGACTTTCTAATCGCATTAACGCACAAATCTCATTGCAGCCGCAAAGCCGATTCATTGGGGTTACCGGTCCATCAGGTGCGGGAAAAAGCAGCTTGTTTCGCGCCCTAGCTGGCGTAGAAAAAAGCGCAAAAGTGCAAACGCCGTGGATCTCTCAAAAGGTCGGCATCGTTTTTCAGCAGCCCATGCTATTTCCCCATACCGATGTGCGGGGTAATTTAGCCTTGGCGCAGCGTCACGCAAGCCCTAATGCAATGTCTATCGACGCCTGCTTGCGCGGCTGTTATTGCGAACATTTAATCGATAAGCCTGTTCAGGCGCTTTCTGGTGGAGAAGCGCAGCGGGTCGCGATTGCGCGTGCGTTGGTCAATGGACCACATGTGTTATTGCTAGATGAATCGTTAAGCGCAATTGATATCTTCACCCGTCGCAAAATTTACCAGTTCTTGAACAATTTGTGTGTGTCGGGGCAGCTCACCTGCCTTGTGATTTCTCACGATTTAGATGACCTTGCCTTGTTCAGCGATGAGTTGGTTTTTATTGACCAAGGCCGCACCGAGCTTTGTGGAAAAACGCGCGATGTGTTGACTCAAGTATTCGCAAAAGAGGGATTTGCGACACCGTCTAGCGTACTTGAGGGATTTAAAGTTATTGCGCAAAGCGAAGCACACGACAGCAACCAGTCACAAAGCGCCGTTGTCAGCTACAAACACGGTAGCCAAACGCAACAAGATCAAATTGTTCTAACCTTACAAGGCAATGAGCAGTGCCAGTCGGAAAAAGGAATTGAGCGCGTTGAGGTCGCGGGGCACGAGATATTCGTCACTGCAGAATCAGTGTCCTATTTGCCTCAGCAAAGCGGTGAGCAAGTTTCTGTTCGTTTTGCAGTTAAAGCTTGTGATGTAAGTATCGATACCAATATTGCTGACTTTGACAATGCCAGCACAATCAGTATTTTAAATGCGCTGCCATGTGTTATATCTAGCATCGAACCCGTGGCGAATTCACTCAGCCCCCTGAACGAGCCAGAAAATAACGCAGACACAAAACTCACAGATACAAAGCTAACCCCTAAAAAGCTAGCGACCGTAAACAGCGCGAAAGTGTTGTTAAAACTTGATGTACTAAACAGTAACCAAACCCTTTATGCCAGCATTAGCTGTATCTCTCTATCGCGTCTTAAGCTTGATATTGGAATGCAAGTGATTGCGCGGTTTAAATTGCCCTAGGTTTAAATGGCTTTGGAGTAGCTACTGAGTATTTCACTTGCGTTCAAATAAGCGTCGAAACGCGCACAAATAGCCCGAATGTAAATGCGAGCAGACTCTGGCACTCGAATATACCGAGATGTCGTTTCGATAAGCCCGTCTTCTTTAAGTTCTTCAAGGTTGTTTAAGGCTGAAGCAAAGTATTCATCAAAAATGATGTGGTGCTTGTCGGCAATTGCTTGCTTGTCTACCGCTAAATTGCACATTAAGCTAGAAATCACGTCTCTGCGAATAAGGTCGTCGACACTTAATGATAGTCCAACTTTCGCATTGGGCAGGTGGTTGTCTAAGCGATGGTAATATTCTTTTAGCTCCTTAGCATTTTGCGCAAAGGCATTACCTACGGTGCTAATGGCTGATACGCCGAACCCTATAAGGTCGGTGTCGCCGCGTAAGGTATACCCCTGAAAGTTACGGTGAAGCCCGCCTTTATTTTTCGCAATAGCCAGTGAGTCTTTGCTTAAGGCAAAATGATCAAGACCAATCATTTCATAACCTATGTTTGTAAAGCTGTTAACGGCAAGCTTGTAAAGCGCCGCTTTTTCTTCACTACTTGGCAGTGTTTCTTCAGCAAATTTACGCTGCGCTGCGAACCTCTCGGGAAGGTGTGCATAGCTAAAAAGCGAAATACGATCTGGCATCATGGCTTTTGTCGCGGCGATGGTTGATGAGAACGTTTCAATTGACTGATTCGGTAAACCATAAATTAGATCTAAGTTGACTGAGTCGAAACCCAGCGACCGAGCCTCGAATACTAAATCGGCAATGTGAGACGTGCTTTGTACGCGATTTATGGTTTTCTGAACATTGTAATCAGTATCTTGTAAACCAAAGCTAATGCGTGTGTAGCCGAGTCGTTTTAAGTTTTGAAGATAGCGTTTATCGATATTTCTGGGATCTAACTCAATTGACAGTTCAGCACCTGCTTCAAAGGTAAAGTGTTTCTTAAGCAGGTACATTAAATAAGTATGCTGAGTCTCGCTCAAAAAACTGGGTGAACCGCCACCCAAGTGCAGAGAAACTGCACGCCTGCCGTCAGTTAAATAACGCTTAGACAGAATTTCTTTTTCTATGTAATCTAAATATTCGTCCGCTTTTTCATTGTGACGTGTCACCATTTTATTGCAGCCACAGTAGTAGCACAGCGTTTTGCAAAATGGAATGTGCACGTAGAGACTTACTGCCGGCGCTTTTGACACTGCAAGTGCTTGTGGAAGTATGTCATCTTGTAGCGGTTCAAATTTAAGTGCAGTAGGGTAAGAGGTATAGCGAGGAGCATTCAACGCATATTTGGTAATGGTTGATACGGGGCGTTGTTGTACGGCAATTATTGTCATATTGGCTCTGCACTTATATGTAGATAACTAGGCGCGAATTGAATTCGATGGTTAAAGCTTAATGGATTGCTTGGGAGGCTGATTTGATCTACTTCAAGGTTTTGGTGTTAAACCTGATAATTGTTTTATTTCTTCCAGTCATTTTGCTTCAAGCATTGTGGGTGAGGAAGAAGACCGCTGTACTGCCAGAGCCCGACGGCGAGCGGGTATTAACCTCTGCCGATAGTAAATTGCTACTCACTCATAACGTTTTGGTTATAGGCGATTCTGCCGCCGCTGGTGTTGGTGCAACGACGCAAATGGGGGCACTCACAGGTCTGCTGTACTCAAACCTTGTTAAGCATGGGCCAACGCGAGTGACGTTGAATGCTAAAACAGGTTTTAAAAGTGAAGATGTGCTCAAGCTTCTTCATGAAATGCCTGCCGAGCACTTTTCGTCAGTGCTCGTCTCTATTGGTGTTAACGACGTGACCAAATTTGTACCGTTGAAACGGTGGCGACAAAACATCGATGCTATGAGTACGCTACTGTCAGATAAATTTGGGTGCGAAACAATATTGTTTACTGCGCTACCGCCAATTCATTGCTTTCCAGCGCTTCCGCAACCTTTGCGTGCACTATTAGGTTACCGCGCGTGGTTACTAAACCAAGCTTTGGCTGATAGCGTAACAGCCCGGGCTAACGCAGACATATTATATGTTAGTGCACTTAATGTGAGCGGAACTATGAAGGATATTCAGCAAAGTGGTTTGATGGCAGAAGATGGTTTTCATCCCTCCACGAAAGGCTATGAAATATGGGCACACTCAGCCCTTGAAAAACTTTCCACGCTTTACAGCACGACAATGGGCACGACAAAAAAAGTCACAGCAGAAACTGATGTAACTGCGACGAAATAATCGCAGTTTGGGGTTGAAGTTTCTTTTTGTAACCTTATCTAAACCCTTATATTTTCATGAATTCAATAAAGCGAGGCCTATCATGGCTGCAAATGATCAAGGTGTAAAGAGTGCGAGCGGTATGCAGAGAGTAACGGTTAATATGGTATCTGACGTAGTATGTCCATGGTGTATTGTTGGGTACCAGCGTTTGCAAGAAGCCATTAAAACCCTTGATAACATTGAAGTAGATATTAAGTTTCACCCGTTCGAGCTAAACCCCAATATGCCAGAAGAAGGGCAAAACCTTCGCGAGCACATAATGGAAAAGTACGGCATTAGTGAACAGCAAAGCGCGCAGAACAGAGCGCGGTTAGTAGAAGCGGGCGAGCAATTGGGCTTTTCGTTTAACTTTACTGACGACTCTCGCATGCAGAACACGTTTAAAGCTCACCAACTTATTCACTTTGCTGCAGAAAACGGCCTTGAAGAAGAAATGAAGCTTAGCTTGTTTAACGCTTACTTCACTGATGGTAAAGACGTGAACGATCTTGGTGTACTAATAGAATTGGCCGAGTCTGTGGGTCTCGACAAAACTGAAGCTGAAGCAGTAATTAAAACTGAAAAATACGCGCAAATAGTTCGCGAGGAAGAAACCCTTTGGATGCAGCGCGGTATCCAAAGTGTCCCTACTTTTGTGATTGGCAATCAGGGCGTAGCCGGGGCACAAGAGCCAGCTACATTGGCAGCATTTATTGCCCAAGCAGCATCGCAGCAATAAGCAGGTTAAAAGGGTTTAGAGGTAGTTATGAGTAATCACGTTAACCATTTGTTGGCCCAGTGGCTTCCACTTAAAAACAAGCACAAATGGGTGCTAGGTTTCATTTTTAAAACAGAAGGCTCATGCTATCGAAAAGCTGGCGCTATGATGTTGTTTAGTGATGCAGGGCATCAGCTAGGTATATTAAGCGGCGGCTGCTTAGAAAGTGACATCGTTAAACAAGCCCAGCGAGTAATGACAGACGGGGTAAGTCGTACCGCGGTTTACGATGACGAAGATGAAGAAGATATTGCGTTTAAGCTAGGTGTTGGATGCGGCGGTGTTGTGCACTTAGCACTCGTACCAGTTAACGAGAGTAACCAGTATTTATCGCTAGATGTGGTTAGCAAAAGCTTATCAAACGGAAAAGCGTGTGAGTGGCGCTGCGCTGTAGACGGCACTTTGGGTGATTGCACGGAATTGGAAGACCATTCTGCTAAACCTAGAAAAGCTGTGTTAGACACCGTTGATGGCAAGCGCATGTTGTCGGTTTTGATGCTGCCGCCTATCCACCTACTTGTTGTTGGAGGTGGGTACGACGCTACCTTTATGACTAAGCTTGCTAGTTTGCAGGGCTATTTAGTCAGTCTTTGGGATCCAAGGCCTGCACAGGCAAGGCTTGAACACTTTCCCGAGGTAAATTACTTGATTGAAGACCCGTCTACTGAAGGCTTACGTCTTCACATGGGCGAACATGACATTCAAGCGGCGGTGCTTATGTCCCATCACCGAGAAATTGATGCAAAGGCGCTGCAGGTGCTAAGCAAGCAATCGTTAACCTATACGGCAATGCTCGGGCCACTGCACCGTAAGCAGGAAATTATGGATTTAGCCGGGCTTGGCGATACCAATTTTACTCAGTATTTCGCAAGCCCCGCTGGTTTCGATATTGGTGGTGAGCTACCAGAGCATATAGCGCTGTCTGTTATTGCTCAGTGCCATGCGGTGTTTCATACCAAACCTACGCATTTAAAGCGTTAGAAAGACTTTCTGAAGGTAACGCCAAAGCTTCTAGGCGCGCCTGGGTAGGCCATGATCTTTCCGGTTTGTACTGGCACATCAAAGCCACTTCGTGCAACGTACTCTTCATCGAAAACGTTGCGCGACCACGCAATAATTTCGCTATCCCATTGTGGGATAGTGAAACTTACGCGAACGTTAAATAATGAAAAGTCGTCAGCGTATTTGTACGGGTCGTTCGCATCATCAAGAAATACGTCGCCCGTGTATTGGTAGTCAATACTGGCGGAGGCAGGATAATTCCCAACTTCGAAATAGTGATTCAGCATAAGAGATAGTGAGTTCTGAGGCTCGAAGCCTACGCGGTCACCGTCTCTTGAACAGAACGGGTCGTTTGGCTCCACACGGCCCGGGTCGTCAATGCCCGTGTGCCACGTGTACGCTACCCAACAGGTACCGCGTTTAAACTCATCAAAATTCGCCAATGTGCGCGACGCAACTGCATGTAATTCGGTGCTTTCTGTCATTAGCCATGTGGCTTCAAGCTCTATGCCTTTTACTATGATATCGCCCGCATTTTGCAGGTTGAACCCCGTTCCGGTAAAGGTCGTCGCCTGAAAGTCGCTAATTTGTGTATAGTGCGCCGCAGCATTTACGCGCACGCCGTATTCTTCAAAATCGTGTTTTATACCTATTTCAGCACTTCGCGATTTTTCAGCATCAAAAAGCGGGCTAAGCGAAGGTAAGATTCTGTCGGTATTCGTACCGCCAGCTTTGTAACCAGTCGCAAAACTAGCGTAGGTTAGCGTGTTGTCATTAGGGTGATAAGCCAGTTTTACCGTGCCGGTTAACTGTGAATCATCAAGTTCTTCGTTTAAGTCAGGGCGCGGCATAACCGCTGCAGATCCCAAGAAAAAATATCCCCAGCCCGCTTGTTGAAATGGTGCTATAGCGTTAAGAGACTGTGCTGTAGGAGCTTGTCCCGCCGTTAACGCAGCAGCGATGTTTTGTAACCCAACTAGAGCACGACCTACATTAGGCCATTGCGCTGGGTCTTGAGTTAGTCCATCAATACCAGGCCCTTGCTCATCGTAAGCTCCGACAATCGATTTTTCTTCGCGGGTATAGCGTAAGCCCGTTGTTAAGGTGAAATCACTGTTTAACAGCCAATCCAGCTGAGAGAATAAAGCAATACTATCTTGCTCTTGATAGGCGCTGTGTGCGAAAGCAGTACCGGACGGCGCTGGTGCTGCAGCAGGCGCAATAAAGCCTGATGTAACTGCAGATAGCTCGTTGATGGCGTTAGCCAAAGGCAGCAGATCGGGCGCGGCGGCATTAAAGAACGCACTAAAATCATCTTGCGTGGTAGTATCAAAGGTTAGATCTAAGTTTTGGCTGTAATAGTAAACACCTATTAAACCCCGCACATCTTCACTGGTGTAATGTAATCTAATTTCTTGAGAAAACGATTGCTGCTTGGCGTCGTTAGTGGCAGTAAGAAGGTCCGCATCAGAAAAGTCGGTATCTACCGTATCTAAGCTGTCAAACGCGCGGTACGCGCTTATGCTCACTAAATCCCATGCTTTGTTTAAAGCCACATCTACTTGAACTGATAGTCCTTTGTCTTCCATTTTTGAAAGGGGAGTTTGCGACAGCGAGGTTTTATAGTCATAAAAGTTATCGCGCCCGTAAATAGTTGCATTAAACGGCGGTTGTAGCAGCAGCGCATCAGTGCCGAATTTACCCGCTATGTCATTAGCCTGAATGTTGTTTTGAAAAGTTAGTGCGCCGCAGCACCGTTCATCTAGCTCGCCGTAATCAGCGATAAGCCGTACGCTAATGTCAGCTGTTGGAGTGTAAAGCAGCTGTGCTTTTATCGCAGAACGGTTACGGTTATTCAGGGTTTGTCCGCTGCGCTCATCGGTAATGAAACCGTCACTGTGAGAACTAAAGCCAGATACTCGCATGGCGAGTACATCGTCGATAAGCGAAAACGACGAGCCAGCGCTTAAACGAACCAAGTTATCATTGCCGATGATGGCTTCTGCAAAGCCGTCGCGCTCGTCGTGTGAAGGTGCGACCGTAGTTAACGTCATTGCGCCAGCGGCGGTATTCTTTCCGAATAGTGTGCCCTGAGGCCCACGCAACACTTCAATAGATTCAATATCGACTAAGTCGTTAATTAACGCGTTTTGTCGTGCACGGTACACACCATCTACGTATAAACCCACCGAAGACTCGAAGCCGAAGTTTTGTGAAGACGTGCCAATACCGCGTATTGAAAACCCTGAATTTGTTACGCTTTGATTTTGAAACGCGCCAAAGGCAGGTACGTAGTTTTGCAGGTCAAACACATCTCGGCTAACTGTTTCAACTAGGTCTTGACCTGAAAGCGCAGTGACCGCAACAGGCACATCTTGCAAGTTTTGACTGGTCTTTTGCGCCTGTACAACAATGTGTTCCAGCGCTTTTTTGTTATGCTGAGTAAATAGAGCATTCTCATCGGCGTGAGCGTGGGGAGCCAAAGCAAGTGTCGACGAGATAATAGAGGCAATAAACGGCGAACTATACAGGCAACGCGTAATGGCGTTTTGTGGTGTAGATATGCTTAAGCTATTACAAGACAAAGGGTGTGTAAGTGACTTCATTTTGGTTCTTTTTATTTTTCAAAAGCGGGGGGCTTTAAACAAAATTAATCACGACAAGGTCGCGTCCAAATGCGTACAGTCCTTTACATTTTAAATACGCCAATTTCCCTATGACGTCGTGTAGTGCTTTTTCACTATACAATCTAATGAACATATATTGCACGCATTTGAAGCTATCATGTCAAATTTTGTTCGCAACGTGCAAAAAGCGAACAGATATTTGGCAGTGAATAGTTTCACATGATGCATACTCATTCAAAATATCAATTAAACTTATATCGCTGTTTTCCTTAGTATGTTGGTTAAAAGTTAACATATTAATAACATCAGGCAGCGGTATGACAGACATCTATTTAGTGCGACATGGTCAAGCGTCTTTTGGCAAAGCGAACTATGACAAACTTAGTGAACTGGGTGAGCAACAGGCCATTTGGCTTGGTGACTATTTCAAGCATCGCAATGTTGAATTTGATGCAGTTTTCTCTGGCGACATGGTAAGGCATCACGAAACCAAAGAAGGTATTGCCTCGGGTGTTGCTACTGAAGACTATACGCTACCTGAAGTTACAGTGAATAGCGCACTGAATGAATTCAATTTTCAGGCAGTGGCTACCGCCTATTTAACACGCTACCCAGAAGCAAAAGTACCTGAAGGTGCTTCGCCTTCTGAATATTACCGATTGCTAAAAAAAGCAATGCTTGCCTGGTCGCAAGACGAATTGGCGCATGAACTCCTTGATGAGACATGGGGTCAGTTCGATGACAGAGTTCACAGTATGCTCACGCACCTTCAAAGTATAGATGCGAAGCGTGTTCTCGTTGTGAGTTCTGGCGGTGCAATTGCCATGATGCTCAAGCACATTCTTGGCTACGATGCGGCCACCGTTGTGAATATGAATTTGCAGATCCGAAATGCCAGTTTTTCTCAATGCTTTGCCAATGCGCGAGGCGTTCACCTTAATAACTTCAACAGCGTACCTCACCTGGATGTGATTGACAGGTTACACGCCATTACCTACAGCTAAATGGGGCAGTTATGAACTTTGAATATAATGAAAAGACCCAAGCACTTTTAGAAAAACTAAAAGCGTTTATGAAAGAAGAAGTATATCCAATTGAAAAGGAATACATTCACGCCGTAGAAAATGGCTCTGCCAACAATGGCGAAGGTCGTTGGAAAACGCCTGAAATGATGCATACATTGAAAAAGCGTGCAAAAGAAGCGGGTCTTTGGAATCTATTTTTACCTGAAGAATATAAGCCATATGGCGCGGGCTTGACTAACGCAGAGTATGCACCACTTTGTGAAGAAATGGGCAGAGTTTTGTTTAGCTCTGAAATCTTCAACTGTAGTGCGCCAGATACCGGCAATATGGAAGTGCTGGCGAAATACGGTAACGAGAGTCAGAAAAAGCAGTGGTTAGAGCCTCTCTTAAACGGGGAAATACGCTCAGCCTTTGCTATGACAGAGCCTGCAGTGGCATCAAGTGACGCGACAAACATCGAAACTTCCATTAAGCGCGATGGTGATGAATACGTTATTAATGGTCGTAAGTGGTATACCAGCGGTGCCATGAACGAAAACTGCAAAATTATGGTGGTGATGGGTAAAACTGATTTCGATGCGCCTCGCCACCAACAGCAGTCTCAAATCTTAGTTCCTATGGACACCAAGGGTGTAACTATTGTTCGCCCAATGGCTGCAATGGGCTATTACGACGAGCCTATTGGTCATGCTGAAGTCTTGTTTGAAGGTGTACGTGTACCGGCAGAAAACTTACTGCTTGGTGAAGGGCGTGGTTTTGAAATTGCACAAGGGCGCTTAGGCCCGGGCCGTATTCACCATTGTATGCGCCTTATTGGCTGTGCACAGCGCGCGCTCGATATGGCGTGTGAACGAGTTGAAAGCCGAGTGGCGTTTGGCAAACCGTTATCGAAACAGCAATCGGTTAGAGAAAGCATTGCGCAGATGCACTGTGATATTGAACAGGCGCGCCTGCTTACGTTAAAAGCGGCAGATAAGATGGATCGCTATGGCAACAAAGTATCGCGCGACCTTATCGCTGCTATCAAGATAGTTGCACCTACTATGGCCTGTAACGTTATCGACCAAGCCATTCAGATGCACGGCGCTGCAGGTACAAGCCAAGATTTCGTATTGTCTGCCATGTACGCTTATGCGCGGACTATCAAGCTGGCAGATGGCCCTGATCAGGTTCACATGATGCAGTTAGGTCGTAATCTTATTGCAGAAAAAGCAGTCGCTGAATAGCTCATTGTTGTAAATAAACAATACAAAAAATTACGGGTAAGGAGTGAACGTGTCTAAAGACAATGCGAAAGCCCCACATGTCATAGATTTAGCAGTGCTGAATTCGTATTTATCTTCTGCGTGCCCGAGTATTGGGCACGTCAAAAGCGCTGAGAAATTTGCAGGTGGGCAATCGAACCCGACGTTTAAGCTTACTACGGATAACGGCGTCTACGTGTTACGCCGTCAACCTCCGGGTAAGTTACTGAAATCGGCCCATGCGGTTGACCGAGAATTTCGCGTTATCAACGCGTTGCAGGGCTCAGAAGTGCCTGTGCCCAAAGCGTACCATTTATGTGAAGATGTCAGCATAATCGGTAGCATGTTTTACATAATGGCCTATGTTGAAGGTGACATTTTCTGGAATAGCGCACTGCCTGAAATAGCATCTACTGCTACTCGTGGTGCCATGTATGATGAAATGAACCGAGCGCTTGCAGCGCTTCACAGTGTAGATATTGAAAGTGCAGGCTTACGCGATTACGGCAAGCCTGGCAGCTACTTTGAACGTCAGCTAAGCAGGTGGACCAAGCAGTATAGAGCGTCTGAACTTGAGCATGTTGAAGAAATTGAAAGTCTTATTCAGTATCTTGAGGCCAACCTGCCAAAAGATGATGGTCAAGTCTCGTTGGTCCATGGCGATTTTCGTTTAGACAATATGATGTTTGATATGTCTGACCCTAAAAACCCACGAGTAGTCGCGGTGCTTGATTGGGAATTATCAACGTTGGGGCATCCGTATGCCGATTTGGCTTACCAATGTATGCAGTTGCGCCTTCCCTCTGACATTGCGCACGCAGCTGGGTTAGGTGGTTTAGACAGAGAGCAGTTAGGCATTCCAAGTGAACAAGAATATATCAAGGCGTATTGCGAGCGAAGAGGTATTGATGGCATTAGCAATTGGACGTTTTACCTCGCATTTAGTTTTTTCCGTTTAGCCGCTATTTTACAAGGCGTGGTAAAACGCGCACACGATGGCAATGCGTCAAGCGAGAAGGCTATGCAATTAGGCGCAATGGTGCGACCTCTGGCGCAAATTGCGAACCAAACCATTCACCAAAGCGAATAAACGCCATATAACGTATTTAATGACATGTCATGCTATCAATAGCATACACGTCGAACATAGCAACTGGAGACAGTATGAAAGCAATTGTATGCGAATCTTTTGGGCCACTTGAAGAACTTCAATTTAAAAACGTTGCAGACCCGCAAGTAAAAAAAGGGCATGTAGTCGTAAATGTTGAAGCCGCAGGGGTGAACTTTCCAGACGGACTATTGGTGCAAGGTCTGTATCAAATGCAGCCAGACTTCCCGTTTATTCCTGGCAATGAAGTGGCAGGCACCATATCTGAAGTAGGTGAGGGCGTAAGCCATTTAAAAGAAGGGCAACGAGTTATTGCGTTGTCTAACTTAGGTGGTTACGCAGAAAAAGCGCTGATCCCTGCCACTCATGTTATGCCGTTACCTGATCCCATCCATGTTAATGAAGGGGCTGCTCTTGTAACTGCGCATGCGACAGCACATCACGCATTAAAGCAGCGCGCAAAACTGCAGCCAGGCGAAACACTGGTTGTAACCGGTGCAGCGGGTGGTACTGGATTAGCAGCAGTGCAAATAGGCAAGATTATGGGCGCTAAAGTTATTGCAGTTTGCTCAACAGAAGAAAAACTGGCGCTTGCTAAAGAGTATGGCGCAGATGTTTTAATTAACTACAAAGAAAAAGATCTCAAAGAAACGCTGAAAGAAGTCACAGGCGGCAAAGGTGTCGATGTAGTTTATGAATGCGTTGGCGGTGACACATTCCACGCTTGCAGCCGCAGTATGGCATGGGAAGGGCGTTTACTTGTGGTTGGCTTTGCTGGCGGTGAGATCCCGAAATTCCCGGTTAATTTAGCGCTGGTAAAAGGCTATTCAGTCATGGGGGTATTTTGGGGCTCGTTTACTCAGCACGATCCAAAAGGCTTTGCTGAAAACATGCAAGAGCTTTTAACTTGGTATGTGCAAGGTAAGGTTAAAGTCGTTGTAGATGAAGCGTTGCCCTTAGAACAAGCAACGAAAGCCATGGCCAAGGTAATGAACCGGGAAGTGAAAGGTAAGATGGTGCTTGTGCCCTGATCCTACAAGCCTGGCAAGAAAGTAAGTTAACGAAAAAGCCTGAGCCTTCTGAAGTGACCCCAGTAACTGGATAGTACAACTAATGGGTGTCACGTCATTCTATGGTTCAGGCTTTTGTCGTGAGTCATTGAATAATGGTTATTCTGGTACTAATTCTACGTTGAATTCTCTGGTCAACACATGACATAAGTCTTTACCAATGCCTATGTTATCTACCTGATAGTCTTGATAACCCTGTTTTTGTACTGTGAGAGTGTAAAAGCCAGGACGTTCTTCCAGCATTGCAATCAAATGGTCTTCTGCACAATCCGTTTCATCAACTATAACAGTTTCAGAATACGCTTCTTCTATTGCAGTAGCAGTAACTCCACATGCGCTTGGCATTTGCGTTGTTTGATCGGTTACTGAAAGCAAGAGGCCATCTTCTACCGTTGCTGTACAGGCCACATCATCTGCGGTAATAAGGTTGCTAATTGTTAGGGTATATTCGTCGTCGGCCGTCTGCTCGTTGATATCGACCTTAATTTCGGTTGGGTAGCCGCGTTCCGGGTCATATTTGACCGATAGCGATTCGGCACGACTTTCTTCTAATGAAATAAGTTGATACAAGCTATCAATGCTTTCTGTATATGCATCATCTAGCGGTAGGGCAATATTACCTTCAATAATAGTTTGAGAGGTGACCTGACTACCTTCTACCAGTACTAAGCGGGGAAGTATGGTTTCTTCGGTGCAAAAACATGAAATTTGATATTCAAACTGATAATTGTCGATATTCGCGGTTTCCCACTTTGCGCGGTTGGCGTTAAGGTCGTCGAGTACATCGTTTGAATCGCTACCACCGCAGCCTAATAATAGCGTAGTAGCAGAAATCGTCGCAGCGATACGTAAAATAGTAGTCATAACATTCCTTGTTTTTTATTTTTCATGATTAGCCACGATAATAGAGTTCGCAGCAATTTTGTGACAATTAGAAATAAAAAAGCGGCTTTGCACTTTACGTAATACAAAACCACTCTGCAGTTTATACTAATACAATTGTTGTTAAAGTAAACAGTGTTACTTGGGAACATTTTGGCGCTGAGTTACTCCATAAGCCACATTCGGGCGCTTCTTCCTGGTACATAGAACTTGTGCCACTGAGTTTTAATATATTGCACATCGTTACTTAATGTATCGCGGTACTCCATTTCCATTATAACTTTACAGGCTCATTGGCTTAGCGGCTCTTAGTTGCGCAGCACTGTTTGAATTTTTTGTTGCTACCGCAAACACAAGGTAGGTTTCTCCCGTATTTAATTTTGCCGCAGTCGTCGTGTAATACGCCGTCGTGATAACGCCACTTACCGTCTTCAACACTAAAATTCGACGTTTCGTGAAGCTGATACATGCTTTTATTTTCAAAATAGTAAGCAGTGAATTCAACAATGGCATTATTGGGCTTGGAGATGGGCTTTAAATTAGGCTTAGAGATTGCCTCGGCGTTGGTTTGCGCCTCGACTTTAGCGTCAGCATGTACAGAACTGTCTATCGAACTCTCTTCAGTACTACTGACCGAGTTACCTACCAAGCTATCTACGGAGCTAGCCGCTAGAGTGGGGTGTACTTTAAGTGCGAACCATGTCGCACCTTGTGCGCTTTGCGCCAAATCCTCTACAGAAAGACCCTGCTGCTTTTCTTTGGTATAGGTTTCAAGAATATATTGATAATGCGCTGTAGCGTAGGCTGAAAACCGAGAGCGCATAAGTTGCTCGGCAGAACTAGGGTGTCTATCACCCTTAATAAAAGGCTCGCAGCATTCGTCGAAGGATTTTGATGAGCAACAGTAACAGCGCATAAGACAACTCGCAGTTTAAGAGTAAAACAAAGCGCTACAGTATAAGTATAAGTTGCGTGAGCCCCAACTTTTTTAAACGTAAATGTTGCCGATATTCAATGAGTCCTTGGCGGTCCATGCTAAAGGGTACATGTCAGAGAGTCCACGGCAAAGAGCTGTATGAAAATAAATATTTAGGTTTTGTTTACGCACCGCTACTCAGGCAAACGTAAGATGGGGCAAACGCAAGATGTAAGCATAAACAGGCTTTGTATTACCAAGGGCCTAATGCTACGTTTTGTTCGTCATTAATGCTGTTAACACGTACATTCACCAGGCTGACAGAGTAAAGCTCACACAGCTTTCTGATCATTTCACTGTCGGTTGGTTGAAGGTCTAAATCAATGTTTTCCACATACAGTGTTTTACACTGGCCACCTGTAATCAGCTTACTGATCCATTCAGGCATTTTTTCTTTTTCAGGTTTTTGAATACGGATAGCGTGATCTACAGTTTTCGAAAACGACACTGTATTTGAAAGCAGATAATTCCAACCTTTGTCATTACTTCCTTTTCCATTACCTTGTTTTTCGCCAGGAAACCCTTCTATCGGCAAAGGTAGTTGAACAACATTTGAAACCGAAGCGCGCAAAGCATTAAATCGTGAAACTGAAGATGTGTTCATAGTAAAACCCTTTATGCATTTGCCCTGAAGTTCATAATTCGAACTAAAGGAATATTGTTATTAATCTGTACTGGTTGCTTATACAGCATGTATGTGCATACAGTATTCATAAAAGAGGGCTTTGGCAAGTATTTAGTTGTACTTTTTTCACACAAATTGGTGCTTTCTCAGTAACTATATAAAAGATAATGGTTTTTTTGTGCTATCGAATTCTCAAGGAAGTATTCATACTTCGATTAAGGTAAGATGCGCGCGAATTTTACATAGAAAACTACTGTATAAAGCTGGAGGGGCGTTGAGCGCATTAATACATTTAGGCTACTTGGGGATGTTCTTATCGGCATTTTTGGCCGCCACTATATTGCCTTTTAGTTCTGAAATTGTGCTTAGTGCTTTATACAGTAGTGGGTTGAACTGGGTGTTGTTGCTTGTTGTTGCTTCGTTAGGAAATGTACTTGGCTCGGTGGTTAATTATGCATTGGGCTTCAAGTTCGGAAAAGAAATTGCGACCGATAAGTTAAAAGTGAGCGAAGCGGCGTTTAACCGTGCAAGCTACACCTTTACAAAGTGGGGGAAGTGGAGCTTGTTTTTATGCTGGGTACCTATTATTGGCGACCCTATTACTTTAGTAGCAGGTGTACTTAGAAGCCCGTTTTGGTTTTTTATTCTCGCGGTAACGCTTAGCAAAACAGCGCGTTATGCTGCGCTGCTTTACGTGCTAGTTTAAAAGGTTTTCGGCTTTAGTTTTCTCACGCCACTGCGTTTTTGTCTCTCGACTTCTTTTGACTTTTCTTCTGATACGTCACATACCACTGCTTCATTCTTGGGCTCATCAATATCAGTCCTACTATCCAATACCAAACGGGTTCTTGCCAAAACGTCTTCTGCGACCAGCTGAAATGAAGTAGTGCAAGGGGCAGTATCAAATAAATGCTGTTATGAAGCTTTTGCCATTTTCTACCCATATTGCGCTGGATGCGCTTAAACGACGTAGCCGTAAGTGCAAAAAGAAGAAGTAGTGCCGCCATGCCAACAATTATGAAAGGCCTGCTTACTATCTCGCTAGCCACTAGTGCCATATCAAGCTGGAGTTCAAACACAATGTAAGTGAGCAGGTGTGCAAAGGCGTACACAAAGGTGTATACGCCAATCATACGTCTGAATTGCATCGGTTCTGGGCTTGGTAGCCATTTAGCAAGTGGGCTAAGAGTAAGCGTTAGTAAAAGAAAGTGAATTGCCCAGGTTCCAGTCTCGTTGATGAGCGTGTTTACAGGGTCTGGACCAAGCTGATCGGTTACCCCTGCAAAAAACAACCAGGCGATATAGCCCAATGCGAAAAGGTGAATAAGACCTTTTAGGCTGCGGCGCTGCCATACAGAGAGTCGAAATGGTTTTTTTCTTAACGGCATTAAATGAACAACTTAATAATAATGTTTAATAGCTTCGGTTATGAGATATTGGTTAGAAGGGCTAGCTATTTGCTCGTAGCCCAATAAAAAGTACCAGCTAGTAATAACGGGATAAGTCCATATCTTTGTATAGCGGCGCGACTTCGCTGTAACCGTTGAACATTTGGGTGTCGATGCGATTTCTGGCGAGTAGCCCACCTGTGGTTATTCTACGCTCGCTGGCTTGGCTCCACCTTGGGTGCGAAACGTTTGGATTCACATTGGCGTAAAAGCCATACTCGTTGGCGGCCAGTCGATTCCATGTGGTAGGTGGCTTCTTGTCGGTAAGGCGAATTCTCACAATAGACTTAATGCTCTTGAAACCATACTTCCACGGTACAACAAGCCTGATAGGCGCACCGTTTTGAGGTGGCAAGGTCTTACCGTAAAGACCAACCGACATAAGCGTTAAAGGGTGCATAGCTTCATCAAGTCGCAGTCCTTCTACATATGGGTAATCAATACCGCCACCGGTAAAGCGGCTTCGCTGGCCAGGCATTTGCTCAGGGTCGTATAGGGTTTCAAATGCCACATATTTGGCTGACATCAACGGATCGGCTTGTTTTAACAACGCCCCTAACTCAAACCCAATCCAAGGTACCACCATCGACCATGCTTCCACGCAGCGCAAGCGGTAAATGCGTTCTTCAAGGGAAAAACGCTTTGTTAAGGCATCGTGATCAAGCTCAATGGGGTTTTTAACCATCCCGTCAACTTTTAACGTCCATGGATTAGTTTGAAATTCAGTCGCATTTTTGGCTGGTGCATCTTTAGAGGTACCAAACTCGTAAAAATTATTGTAGCTGGTTACTTTATCTTCGGGCGTACGGGTTTCCGCTATTTGAAATTTAGGTGGTTGGCTAAACTCAAGCGCTTTCCCTTTAAACGCAGCTTTTTCTTCTTCATCTTCCCAAAACCAACCGGCAGCCCCCGCTGACTTTGCTAACAGTGTGGACGCGCCCACAAAGCCCATAGATTTGAGCAATGAACGGCGATTCATATACACGCTTTCATCAGTCACATGGCTTTCGTTCAACTTCACTGAAGGTTTAAATGGTTTTGGCATTACGTCACCTAAGTTATGATAATACTACGAGAACTGGTCGTTACTTCAACCTATACATTTAGCTACGTTAATGTAACGAGTAAGTTCAACATAATAAAAAAGACCGATAGTACGGTCTTTTCATTTCAATTAATTTTGGGCAAATTAAACAATCTACATATGCAAACTATCTTGAATGCCGCCTTGTTTTGGTGAAAAGATATTGCTGTATAAGCGAGAGGCGAATTCATCCGTCATACCCGATATATAGTCGGCGAGAACGCGCATACCATTGCCGCTCTCACAGGCCTTACGCCAGCGCTCTTGGGTGTTTTCGGGTAGAAGGCGGTCGGGATCTGATGCAAAGGCTTCAAAAAGCTCCATAACCACCAGCTGTCCTTTGTATTCAAGAAGCTGCACATCGGGGCGGCGTATTACTTTGTTAAACACAAAGCGTTTGAAAAGCTCTAGGGCTTGTGCAAATTGTTCTGGCATCACGGCGTTAAACGCAAGTAACGGGTGAGCGAAACCCTCAACGCCTTTTATTTCAATGGCTGTGATAAAGCTATTTACCAGCGCACCTATAGCATTTTTCCTTTCGTGATGTGCAGCGCTAAATAGCTTATTGGTAAGCACTTCTATATTGTCTGACAGCCAGGGTACATCTAGTGCTTTTAGCGGGGTGGTTACATCCTCGACAAAATGATGCTTGTCTACCATATCCATTACAATGGCATCTTCTAAGTCGTGAATGCCATAGGCGATATCGTCAGACAGCTCCATAATTGAGCAGTCGAACGATTTAAATTGCGTTTTACTGTGGGTATTCGTTTTTGCAGTAAACTGCATAAACGCATCTTTATCTTCATTGCTAAATGGCGCAAGTAGCCAGTCGAATAGGGGCTCGTCGCAGCGAAATAACCCCTTCGGAGGGTGCCAGTCATGGGCCTTAACCTGACGAAGTGAAACAGGGCGTTCGGGCGTAGGTCCTTTACTATGAAGGGCATCGATAAAATTCGGATATTTAACCAAGCCTAGCACGCTTCTTCTACATAAATTCATGCCGTGATCGGCGGTATAAGGCTCTAGCTGAGTTATGATCCTAAAGGTTTGTCCGTTTCCTTCAAACCCGCCGTATTGGTGCATCATGTAATTAAGTGCAATTTCACCACCATGGCCGAAGGGTGGGTGCCCGATATCGTGAGCCAAGCAGAGGGTTTCGATTAACGTAGGATCAAGCGCTAATGTCGCGGCAATATCTGGAAATTTCACCCAAAGCTGGGCAGTAATACCGGTGCCAATTTGGGCAGCTTCTAGAGAGTGGGTTAGTCGAGTGCGATAGAAGTCGCTTAGCCCCACTCCGAGCACTTGAGTTTTTGCCTGCAATCTACGAAAGGCAGCGCTGTGAAGAACGCGCGCTTTATCACGTTGATACGGATTGCGATGATCGCCGTCTCTTGTTTCGCTACGGGGTAAACGACGCTCGTGTAATGCTAATTCCCAATCGCTTGTTGCCAAAAAAACCTCGCTGCCTTGCTGTGTATGCTACTTCTATTCGTCAGTGTAGTAATTTAAGCGCTGTTAATCGCCTTGCTCACATATCGTCTTGCGTAATTTCATCAAGACTTAAAGAAAAGCTTGGTACGTAACGCGTTAAGAAGTAATCCACCTCTTCAGAATGATACTCTTTAAGGGTTTTATCTAAACGTTTTTTAGCTAGCTTAAATTCTTGATTGCCAGCGGCTAGTTCTTCAAGCGTTTTAAGGTAAGCGCAAAGTACGTCTGCTGCTTTCACAATAAAAGCTTCTTCTTCACTATGGTAGTGATGATCAATAAGCGCAGCGTAGTCTTCTCGAAATGCTTCAGGTGCCATTTCAATTAGCTTGTTCTCTGCAATTTTTTCAATCTTTTTATATTCTTCTTTAATCGCAGGGTTAAAGTATTTCACTGGGGTAGGGAGATCTCCGGTGAGTACCTCCGATACGTCGTGAAATATTGCCATGGTAGCAATACGATCAGGGTTTAGTGTGCCGCCAAAAAACTTATTTTTTATTAAGGCTAGCGCGTGGGCGACCATGGCCACCTGCAAACTATGCTCCTGCACATTTTCTGTGCGCAAGTTGTGCATTAGCGGCCAGCGATTAATAAGCTTTAAGCGCGCCAGGTGCGCAAAAAAGTGACTTTTATCAGACACATTACGCCCCTTGCTTATAGGTTCTAAAGAAGTTGCCAATACGATGTAGCGCAGGCACCAATACATCGCTGTGCGGTAAAAATACTAATCGAAAGTACGTGCCTTCATTAAGGTTAAACGCGCGACCGTGTACCAGCAGAATTTTTTCAGAGCTTAATAAGTCCAGCACCATTTGTTCATCGTTTTGAATGTTGAATTTCTTCTCATCCACTTTGGCGAAACAATACATGGCGCCTTTAGGCTTAACGCAAGAGATACCGTCGATGCCGTTCAACATATCTGTGGTTACGTCACGCTGAATGCGCAAGCGCCCGTTTTCCTTCACCAAGTCGTCAATACTCTGATAGCCGCCTAATGCAGTTTGTATGGCGCTTTGACAAGGTACGTTCGCACACATACGCATGGAAGATAGAATATTAAGCCCATCAATATAGTCCGACGCCAAGCGCTTATTGCCGCTAACAACAAGCCAACCAGAGCGAAAGCCCGCCACGCGATAGTTTTTGCTTAACCCGCCAAAGGTAACAAAAAATACGTCATCAGCGAGTGACGCAATACTGATGTGCTGGGCTTCATCGTATAAAATTTTGTCGTAAATCTCGTCGCTAAATACCACTAGCCCGTGCTCGCGGGCGACTTCAACCACATCTTGCAAAAGGGCTTTGTCATAAACTGCACCGGTAGGGTTGTTAGGATTTATAAGTACAATTGCGCGAGTTTTGCTGGTGATTTTACTTTTTATATCGTCTATATCGGGGAACCAGCCTGCTTGCTCATCGCAGCGGTAGTGTACCGGTGAGCCCGATGACAAACTTACTGCTGCTGTCCAAAGCGGATAGTCTGGGCTTGGAATTAGCACTTCATCGCCATGATTAAGCAACGCTTGCATCGCCATCATGATTAACTCAGATACGCCATTACCAATATAAACATCGTCTACACGAATGTCTTTAATGTTGCGCTGCTGGTAGTACTGCATCACGGCCACGCGGGCAGCATAAATTCCTGTCGAGTCTGAATATCCTTGAGACGTGGGCAGGTTATGGATTACGTCTTTTACGATGTCATCAGGGGCTTCGAACCCAAACGGGGCAGGGTTACCGATATTTAATTTTAATATGCGGTGTCCTTCGTCTTCCATTTTACGTGCTTGCGCAGCGATTGGGCCTCTAATGTCGTAACAAACGTTATCTAATTTATGTGAGCGAGATACAGTTTTCATGGTCTATCTGGTTGATTTACATACCTTGAGATTATCGCAATACACAGCCTTATGCGATGGCATTTTTGCAGTATTTCTGCTTTAAGCACGACTTTTTTCACCAAGTGGCTATTTATTGACCATATAACGAGATGAATGATCCGCTTGTCACTTAAGCATAAAATTTATGTTAATAGCTTGTGAACTTTTCATTCAGCGCCTATCGTAGTAGTAAGGCGTGTATAAAAAACGCGTTAGTAACAAACAGGCTAACAAGCAGAGGTGATAAGAATATGTCGCACCATTTCAAAGAAACACCAGAGAATGCAATCACGCAAAGTGGTATAGCACGCGTTATTCCCTGTAAAGAGTTAGACGTTGGCGACCCTATAAAATGGTTGTCATTGGCATTACGAGACGCTATGCGCGCACCAGGTCTCACCTTATTTTATGGCGTTCTTTTCGCGGTTATTCCGTGGTTCATTATGTACTTGGTTGAAATGACAGGTTGGCACTTAGTTATTTTACCCGCCATTGTTTGCTTTATGTTGGTAGGTCCATTTCTAGCTGCTGGTCTTTATGATGTAAGCTGGGAAATGGAGAAAGGCCATAAGCCCACGTTACGCCATTCTTTGCGTGCAATGCGCAGAAATGCGTTTAACGAGTGGGGCTTTGCCATTTTACTTATGGTGATGATGATATTCTGGTTGCGTGTTGCATCGCTAATCCATGCACTTTATCCGCCTTATATCGAAAACGATTTAGAAAGCTTATTACCATTTTTAGCGCTAGGCACAATTGTTGGTGCGGGTTTTACATTGGCTATGCTTTTCGTTACGGCGTTTACCCAACCAATTTTGATGGAACGCAAAGTAGACCTTGCCACCGCTGTATTAACCAGTGTTAACGCAGTGTGGCTTAATAAGGTCCCCATGCTTATTTGGGGGGCGATCATCTTTACCACCGTTGCGATTGGTTACGTAACCGGGTTTATTGGTTTTATCGTGTTAATGCCTATTATCGGCTACGCGTCATGGCATGCTTATATTGATGCCATTGAAACTAAGCGCGAACGTAAATATGAGTAATTTACTTCGTTTTGTGTAATTAAATTACGAAAAATTGTATTTTTCAGCGCACTAAATACGCTAATTTATCATTTATTTTGTTAAAATTACAGTTTTAAGGCCCCAAATGGGGCCTTTTTATACTTAAGTCTTATATTTCTTTCTTCCTATAAATGTAGTGGCTAGATATATTAGTAATATACAATTTATATTATTCTAAGTAATTCAAGGGGTTAGTGCCGTAACAAGAGCGTAACAACTTGATTTACCAAGCATTTACCCAGGTTACACAATCATTCAACAGAAAATTTTTTATTCTTGATGCATAAATAAAGGGCGTTGAGCGAATTGTTGCTTCATTCAACTTTGTTCAACTCAACTTAAGAGTTTGCCACAAACTTGCATAGCACCTTTAACCACACATTGAGGATTTTAAAATGAAATTATCTAACTTACTTAAAGTTTTTGCAGCTACTGCTACTGTCGCTTTTAGTATCAACGCAAATGCAGCCGCAGAGTCAAAAGACATTCGCTTCGTAGGCGAAACCCAGTTTGCAGGGTTTTGTAAAGCGATTATCAACGATGACGTAAGAGTACTTCGCTCAAGCCTTTCACGTAACGTAGGTCGTATTGGCGCTAGCCAACGTGAAGTATTGCGCACGGTAACGTCTGAGGAAGGCCTAACATGTAATGGAAGTAGCCTAATTAAGTTTTCTGAAGAGCGTCACGCTGATGCGGTACATGAATATCTAACATCGCGAAGCTAAGGCGTGGTAGCGGTTACGATTGATCCAGAAAAAGCGGGCTAGCTTACACTCATCGTCAATCCCGTTGACGTAAATGGTGAAAACTAGACCCGCTTTTTGTCTTATTTTTGCTTTAACATGCGCCTCAATTGGCGATTTTAATATACGTGGCTACACGCGCTTTACTGGTTTTAAACAATCGCTGCGTTTTAAACCTAAGTTTTAGTAGCAACACGTAAGCAAGTGGTACCAAGAACAAGCTGGTTAGTGTTGAGAACACCAGCCCACCAATGATTGCAATGGCCATAGGTGAGTAGGGAGGACCGTCGCCGCCAATTCGAGTACTCCCCATCGCAAGTGGAATAAGCCCTAAAACCGTTGTGGCTACTGTCATAAGAATAGGCCTGATACGTGTCATACACCCTTCAATTACTGCGTCATACAGCGACAAGCCTTCATTAATTAGCTGATTAATTCTGTCTACCAATACGATGCCATTGTTAACCACAATGCCCATCAATATCAGCATGCCAATCATCCCCATGATAGACATTGAAGTGCCTGTCACCATAAATGCCCAAAACACACCGGTGAACGAAAATAACAGCGAAGTGATCACAGACGTTGGAAGTATCAGCGATTCAAACAATGCAGCCATTACAACGTATATCATGCAAAGTGCCAGCAGCATGTTCATTTGCATTACAGCATTGGCTTCATCCTGACGGGAAAAGCTACCATCTAGTGTCCACTTATAACCTGTAGGCAGCTCGATATTGACCAATGCTTTCTCTATGCGTTCACGAGCTTGCTCGGTAGTGGTTTCACCCACTAGGTTTGCGCCAATAGCTAGCGCGGTTTGACGGTAATTGCGATTAATTTGCGATAGCTGCGGTACCACAGAGAAGTCTGCAATCATGCTCAGTGTTACCGATTGACCCTGAGTAAAACCAATATTGATGTTCTTAAGTTCACTTAGCGAGGATTGAATATCGCTGCCAAACTTAAGCTGCACTGCTACTTCTCCAGCGTCTCCATAACGGAATGTACGTAAATTACTGCCTCGTAGTGCTGTAGAGACAAGTTTAGCCACATCGTTCACCTGAATGCCAAAACGGTTTGCTTTCTCTCTGTCTATGCGTATCTGAACTTCATCGCGGGTAGACCCCGTGTCGGCTTTTACATCCTCCAGCCCTTCAATAGTTGAAAGAATAGGAACTATTTGCTCTGAAATGTTTAGCAAGGTTTCGGACGATTCACCCAACAGCGTAACTCTTACGCCACCGCCGTTGCCGCTATCCCATTGAAAAGAGGGATGGGCTCGCACAAAGGAGGGCATGTTTTCACGTATATCCTCTTTAATTCTGCCCACACTAACGGGTAGTTCGTCATTAAGCGTAATACCGCTTACTGCATGGCCGGCAGTAAAATAAGTATAAACCTGTTTAATATGAAAACGTTCTTGGTTTTCATAAAGGTAAGCTTCCATTCTATCTACGGTTTTTTCCACTTCTTCAAGCGTAAAATTCTGCGTTACGTGATAGTTAAGCCAAATACGTTCCTGGTTGTTATTACCCTCATCGTCAGATGTAACTACCTGCATAGGTACGATTGTCGATGCAAGTAGCAATAGAGCAATTACACAGGTTGCGCCTTGGTGCTTCAACATCCAGTTAAGTGCGCGGCCATAGTCTCTTATGTAGGACGGCGTTTTAGGCGTTTTTACTACTGGGATCTTTACCCTAGTTGTCAGTAAGGGAATAAGTGTTTTAGCAATGAAAAGCGACGCGAAAAGAGATATACAGATAGCCACAGCAACGTGCTCTAGGAAAATAGTCACGTCTATTTTTACTCCAATAATATTAGGTAAAAACACTATTGCCGTGGTTGCAGTTCCGGCAATGACCGCAAGACTGACTTTGTTTACACCAATCTGGGTGGCTCGCTTAATGTCTCCCTCTTGTTGGCGTTCTTGAAACACGCTTTCAGTGATCACCACGGCGTTGTCTACCAGCATACCTACCGCTAGCATGAGGCCCATTAACGATAAGATGTTGAGTGTATAACCTAATAGATACATCACACCTAAGGTAATACAAATTGAGAATGGCACTGAAAGCACCACGATTAAGGTGGTGGTAAGCTGGCGCAAAAATAAGTACAGCACAATAACTGAAAGCAGCGCACCTAAAAGGCCAGCATTTAGCAAATCACTCAACGATGATGTTACGCTTTTAGCGGTGTCGTCCATTACAAATAAACTAATGCCTGTAAACTCAGGGTCTTCCTTGGCTTTTTCGATAACCTTCATTACCGCGTCGGAAACTTCTACAAGATTGCTGCCCGATTCGCGAAATACGTTAAAGCCTACCGCAAAGGTGCGATCTAAATGACGTCCTTCATTGCGTTGAGGAAGCTCGTACGTCACGCTGGCAATATCAGACAAGCGAACGCTGCGGGTAACCCACATGTTTTTAAAATCGTTTACATCAGTAAATTCGCCGGTTGGGTTAACCAGAATTTTTTCACCGTTATTGTACATGTAGCCCGCGGTGAGCGAGAAGTTGGCGTTTTGAAGCTGCTGCTCTAAGCGTGTACCGTCTATTTGGTAGGCCGCCATTTTCTTAGGATCTAAGCGAATAGTAATTTGACGCTTCATGGTGCCGTATAGCTCAACTTTCGATACACCCGGAACACGCTCCAGCGGACGCTTAAGGTTACGCTCAAGCAAATCGTAAGCATTCGATAAGTCGCGGTCGCTCGATACGCGCAGCTGGAATATAGGCATATCGTTTGTGTTGAATTTATACACCATGATCCGCTCTACATCGTCAGGAAGTTCATGGCGAATAGCATCAATCTTTTCCCGTGCCTCAATGCTTTTAGCTTTAAGGTTTTCATCCCAATCGAACTCCACAATGACCTCAGCCATATTGTCGTACGAGCGGGCCCTTAAGCGCTTTATCCCCGACATGGTAGCAACGGCCTCTTCAACCGGACGGGTTATCATCGTTTCAATTTCAACTGGCGTTGCATCAGGGTAGGGGATCTGCACTACCATTTCTGGAATATCAATCCCGGGGAACTTTTCAAGGGGTAACAAGCGTCCAGATACAATGCCGAAAAGCAACATAGACAAAAACAGCATTCCAATGGTAACGGGCTTATTTAACGCAAAGCGTGCAAGCCCAGCGCCTATACCTGCAATTTTTGAAAGGTGCGGCTGTGAAGCTATGTCTGTCTCGCGTTGATTCGGGTCACGTGTTTGGCGCTTGTCAGTGTGGGTTTCAGAACTGTTATTAGTGTTGTGAGAAGGTGTACTCATAGTACACCTCCTTTTGGCATTGCTTCCTTGTCACCAAAGCCTACGTTTTCACGAGAATTATCTTTCACAGGCGCTTTCTTCTTAACGTCGAACAGGCTGTAAAGCACTGGCAGTAAAATGAGGGTGAGCAAGCTTGCAAACAAAAGACCGTAAATTACCGTAATGGCCATTGGCGTACGAATTTCAGCGCCTTCGCCAAAACCAAACGCCATAGGCAATAAACCCAGTACCGTAGTGAGCGTAGTCATCACAATAGGGCGTAAACGGGTCTTTGCAGCATCTAGAATAGCGGTGTCTTTCTCTACTCCTTGGCGGCGTAACTGATTTATACGGTCAACTAATACAATAGCGTTGTTCACTACAATACCGCACAGCATAATCAAACCAATAAATACCACCACGTTAAGCGGCGTATTGGTAAGCCACAACCCGTACACAGAACCTGCACCGGCTAGCGGCACTGCGAACAAAATAAGCAGAGGGTGCAGCAGCGACTCAAACTGAGACGCCATAACCAAATACACCATAAACACGGCAAGTGCTAGGGCAAACTGTAGCGAACGGAAGCTGCTTTGCATGTCTTCACTTTGTCCAGTTACTGTTGCACTTAAAGATAGAGGAAGTTGGGTTTCATCAATGACTTTATTAGCAACGGCAACCGCTTCATCAAGCTTACCTTTGGCTAAATTCGCAGATACCAGCGCTACACGCTGCTGTCCAACGCGGGTGATCTCGCTAGGACCGACACTCATGTATACGTCTGCAACGGCACTTAATGGAATAGGTTGCGCAGAGCCTGGATTAACAACAATGGCGCGCACGCTGGCGATGTCATCTCGCTGGTTTTCTTGCGTTCTTACTAGCACATCTACCTTTCTGTCTTCAACACTATACTGTGTAGCGACACGGCCACCTACTTTGGCCGCAATAAGCTGAGAAACGGTTGATGCATCAAGCTCAAGGCGAGCAAGTTTCGCGTGATGGAAAGCTATTTTAAGCTCTGGGTTTCCATCACGAATGCTGGTCGTTACGTCTGCAAAATTATTAAAACTGGCTAGTTTGGTCGCAATAGCGTCGCCAAACTGTTGTAGTTGATTAAGGTCGTAACCTGCAATTTCAATTTGAATAGGCGATGCAAAGCTAAATAGCTCTGGCTCTGAAAACCTTGCCTGAACCTGAGGTTTAAACGCTAAATGATCGCGAAGGGCACGCTTTACCGCGTCCATATCGTTAGCCGTCGCCGTAGGCTGCATAACAATGTTTAAGCGGCCCCAATGATCGCCACCCTGATTAGGCGCGGCGCTTATCAGGCTACCAGTACCAGACATGGCATAGGTGCGAAGCACCTTGGTTTCGCCGCCATCATTGTTATTTACTGCAACCGCAGCAAGCTCGCTGATAATAGCGTCGGTACGCGCTAGTGGCGAACCCGCAGGGAGGGTCACTTCTACCGAAAATTCTCCTTGTGACAGGGTAGGGATAAGTTCCATACCTAGTCTTGGTACCAGCATTATCGCGCCAGCAGCAAGAATAAAGGCAGTAGCTAACACCAGCGCTTTGGCTTTAAGGCTTACGCGCAGCAGCTTTTCATAAGCATAAGCAAGAAGGTCAAACCCTTTGTTAAATACCCAGATAAGTGGTTTAAACGCAACGCTTAATAACTTGCTAACGATATGCCATGCGCCAATCACCAAAGTTACAAAGGCTGCAGGTAAAAAAACAAAGATAAGTCTGAATACCCAACGAATTGGCAGGGTAACGTAATACATAACTTTGCCAAACGTTGACGTAGGAGGGGTAGGCGCTGATGTAGTGAACACATCTTCGTGATCTAGCTGTTGCTTTTTCTTCTTATGTGCCATCGCAGGGATAAGTGTGAGCGCAACAACAAGCGATGCAGCTAAAGCGAACGACACGGTTAACGCTTGATCTTTAAACAGCTGACCTGCAATACCTTCTACAAATATCAGTGGCACAAACACGGCCATAGTGGTCAGTGTCGAAGCCACAATTGCGCCAGAGACTTCTTTTGTTCCTTCGCTAGCGGCAGATGCCTCAGTGTCTGTGGCTTCTGCCGTCGTTTTTTCATTAGCTGTAGCGTTATCACTCCCAGCCACTTTTAATTTTTTATGACGATCGATATTTTCAAGCACAACAATGCTGTTATCTACCAATAGTCCAACAGCAAGCGCGATACCACCTAAGCTCATCATGTTTAAGCTTATATCGTTGGCATACATTAGATTAAAGGTGGCAATTACTGATACCGGAATAGAAACCGAGATAATAACGGTAGCCCAGAAGTCTTTAAGAAAAAGGTACAGTACCAACATGGCTAAAATACCGCCCATCACTGCCGCTGACTTCACGTTGTCTATAGCTTGCTTGATGAACACGCTTTGGTCATAAATTTCGCCAAGCGTGTAGTTAGAAGGCAGGTTGTTGTTGACCTCATTTAACCGGCTAGCCACTTTTTGCGCTACGTTAACCGCATTAGCATCGCCTTCTTTATAAATGGCAATTTCAATGCCTTCATTGCCGTTAAAGCGCGTTACCACATCACGATCTTTATAAGCACTTTCAACCGTTGCCACGTCTTTAAGTTGAATGTTTCTGCCTTCAAAACGCCCAATGAAAAGGTTTTCGATATCGCTCAGTGTTTCAAACTGATTCAGGGTTCTGACCAAAAACGCCTGGGCTGCGTTATCAATTCGACCGCCGGCAGCGTTAATGTTTTCGGCACTGACCCGGTCAATAATTCGGGTAATGGGAATAGACAGCTGACTGGCTTTCTGCTGGTCGATAAGAATGTGTATTTCGTTTTCTAAACCACCGCCAACGCGCACGGCTGCCACACCTTCTACCGACTCTAAAGCTCGTTTTACCTGCTGTTCGGCATATAAACGTAATCGCTTCATTTGCGCTACGCTTAAACTTGACGTATCGCTTTGTGCCGTCAGCCCCAGTTTAATTACTGGATCTAAACTTGGGTTAAAACGAAGGAGCCTTGGCTTTTCTATATCAAGGGGAAGCTGCAATACATCAAGTTTCTCGCGCACTTCTAAGCTCGCGAAATCCATGTCAGTACCCCATGCAAATGAAAGCACAACGTCAGACTGGCCTGCACGCGATGTGGACGTGACTTTAAGTACGCCTTTTACTACGCCGATGGCTTCTTCAATGGGTTTTGAAACCAGTTGTTCGACTTCGCCTGGCGCTGCACCGTCGTAGTCAGTGCGAATGGTGAGAGTAGGGTACGATAAGTCAGGCAGTAGGTTAACCGACAGTCTGCCTAACGACACCATACCAAATAGCAATACCGCAAAAGTGAACATACTAACGGCAACAGGGCGCTTTACAGCAATATCTACAATACGCATTGTGTGAGTTCCTTGTTAGGCCGAATTAGCTGTTAACTACTTCAACAGGGGCGCTGTCTTTCAAGTTTTGGTGGCCTGCAGTAACCACTTCTTCATTACCGTTTAAACCATTAATAACTTCAACGACTTCGTTATTTTCAAAACCAGTAGAAATATCAACTTTCTTGACTTTGCCGTTATCAACAACGAATACGCTGTGGCTGTTATCGATGGTAACCAGCGCTCTGCGGGGCAACAATGTGGCGTTAGCATGGGTAGCATATTCAAGCGATACATCGGTAAACATACCGGCTTTGAGTTTGTTGTCTTCGTTCGGTACTTTTAAGGTTACTTTGAACGTGCCGGTGGTTGCATCAATGACCGGGCTTATACGTTCAACACTCGCGGTGATACTTCTGTCGCCTAAAGCTGCCACGGTAAGTATTGCACCTTGTCCAATCACTACGTTAGGTAGCTCATTTTCAGGCAGATACACAATGCCTTGAAGATTGCGCTGTTGAACGATATGGAACATTCTCTCCCGTTGGAACGATTCAGTCAGGTTGCCTACTTTGGCATTCCTTTCTGCAATGTATCCATCAATCGGTGCCGTGATCGTTGCTTCTTTCAAATCAAGTTCAGCTAAGCGTACAGATGCTTTTGCTGATTCAAATTGCGAAGTGAGCTTGTCGTAAGTGTCATCGCTGATAAGCTTTTTAGAATAGACTTTGTTGACCTTTTCTAGTTCGCTTTCAATGCCAGCTAAATCAGCCAAAGCTTTTGATAAGTTCAGCTCGTAGCGGCGTTTATCAAGCTGTGCCAGTACTTGGCCTTTTTCAACATAATCACCTTCTTCTACGAAGATTTCTTCGATAATTCCAGACGCTCGCGCAACCACAAATGCTTCTTCACGGGCTTCTAAAATAGCTGTTGTGTCATAGGTTGACGTAATGTCGCCAGTAACAATGGTTTGGGTTTCAACGGGAATAGCGAAAACGGTTTCTTCAACTTCGGTGGCGTTGGCTTGGTCGTTAATGGCATCAGCATCAGAACATGCTGTCATCGAGAGAGTAAGGGCGATAATACCGCTTCCAACAAGTAATTTGAGTGATGTTGGCGAAAACGGTAATAAAGAATGTGATGGTGAAAAAGAGGTGTTGCTGTGCGTTGTAGTTTCCATGGTCAATAACCCTAACGTAATTGTCGTTATATAATAATGACCATATACAGCAGCTAATATGCCAAAGATGTTAACTAATGTTAATTGTTAATTATTTCAATAATTTACGAGTGTAACAAACAGTTTTAACGAAAAAGCCAACCCAAGTGGTTGGCCTTTTCTACTAATGCTTAGCGAGAATCGCTAAAAAGAGGCTGGTTCTACTATAGTTTATTAAACCAAAGTATAACTTGTAGTGATCTCAACATTACCCGTTAGCATTAGCATGACGGAACAGTATTTTTCTGCAGAAAGCTGCACAGCGCGAGCAAGGGCCTTTTCACTAATGCCTTCACCTGACACCGTGTAATGCGCGTGAATTTTAGTAAATACACGAGGCGGCTCTTCAGCGCGTTCAGCTTCTAATTCACAGTTACAGGCTTCAATGTTAAAGCGACCTTTTTTAAGAATATCTACAACGTCAATACTTGAACATGCACCAACTGCCAACAGCACAGACTCCATTGGAGATACGGCCTTACCGCTGCCGTCCATCACCGTTTTGTAACCGCTGTCTGTAGTTCCTGTAAAAGTTAAATCTTGATCCCAAGAAACACGTGCTTTCATTGTTTGTCCTAATGTCATAAAAATAAAAAAGGAAGCTGCAAGGCAGGCTAATTTAGCGCTTCAATGCAGCTGTGACATGTGCGTTTATTTGTTAAGGCGAACTGCATCTGGGCTAAGCGTGATTTTCTTTTGCTTATACAACGCCCCTAACGCTTTTTTATACGCCGCTTTACTCACGTTAAAATGAGAGTAAATGGCTTCTGGCGCACTCTTATCTGTTAGCGTAGAAATGCCACCGTGGGCTTCTAAGTCATCCAAAATGGCTTGTTGAAGTGCATCACGGCCACCTTTGTCTACGCGCTGAAGGGCTACGTCCACTTTGCCGTCGTCACGAATTGTTTTAATTACCCCTTCAGTAGCTTGCCCGACTTTAAGTGGCTTAAAGGCATCGCTATGGAAAATAAGACCTAAGCTTTTTTCATTGATAACTACCTTAAAACCTAAATCAGTTTTGGCATAAACCAAGCATTGCACTGTGTCGCCCTCGTTGAGATAGGCACTACTTTCCTTTAGAAAATAGTGAAGCTTGGTAGCACCTAAAATACGCTGGGTTTTATCATCAAAAAAGGTGTGAACAACATAGTACATACCTGGATTAACAGGTTGGGCTTGGTAGTCGTTGGGCATTAAAAGGTCGTTGTCTAAACCCCAGTCGAAAAATGCACCAAAGTTAGTGGCAGATACCGCTTTAAGTACCTTAGTTTCACCAACTTGAATCAAAGGTTTCTTCATGGTGGCATAGAGATCGCCGCGCTGATCTGTGGCTACAAATACGTCTATCTGTTGTCCTTCTGCGAGGGAAGTTTCTACTTCGTCAATCGCAAGCGTAACAGTTTGCAGCTCTTCAGCATCATCTATTTCTATTACGCTGTCGTTTTCGTCGTTGTTTTCGACAAGTGGCGCTAAAGCGTAGCCAAAAGGGTATTGGGCTACCACGCGTAATGTATTAATTTTTCCAATATTTATCATCAGCACTGACTTTTTAAAAAGAACAGGTAACATGATACTGGAATGAACGTAAGAGCTAAACCATTATGAAGTTAAATTGCGATTTAGGTGAGAGTTTTGGCGCATGGTCTATGCCGGTGGAATCGGCCATTATGGCAGAAATTGATCAGGCCAACATTGCGTGTGGTTTTCACGCTGGTGACCCGTTAGTGATGAAGCAGGCTATTCGGTTAGCCAAACAACATGACGTGGTCATAGGTGCCCATCCAGCCTATCCAGACTTACAGGGATTTGGTCGCAGAAGTATGGCGATTGCCGCTGATGAACTCAGCGCTATGATTCAGTACCAAGTGAGTGCGTTGTCGGGTATGGCCACATTATATGGGGCTAGCGTTAGTTATGTTAAACCACATGGTGCGTTATATAACGATATGATGAAAGATGCAGGTATAAGACGTAGTGTTATGCAGAGTATTGCTGACATCAATGCGCAATCTTCACAAGACCCATTAACCCTGATGGTGCAAGCCACTGCGAAAAACGAGCTTATAAAAGAAGAAGCAAAAGAATTTGGATTGCCGCTCTACTTTGAAGCCTTTTCTGATAGACGCTACACCGATGACGGTTTATTACAGTCACGCAATATAGAAGGTGCAGTATTAGAGGAAAAGGAAGCACTAATGCAGGCTGAACAGCTTATAGAATCTGGAACGGTCACCACAGCATCGGGAAATACGCTGAAAGTTGAAGCTGATTCTCTTTGTGTACATGGGGATACGCTAGGCGCGGTAAGTATTGCTCAAAGGATCAGAGCATTTCTATAAATTTGCCTCTTAAAAAACACATTTACTAAGAATAATTATTTTATCAAGGACAGAAAATGCAAGCTTTTGGGTGTATTAAGCGAATTGTGACAGCGGGGGCTGACGCCATTATGGTGTACTTTGACGGCGCAAATCTGGATGAAGCAAACGATGCTTGCCACCGATTACTGTCTGCTATAGATATTAGACAGAGAGAAAGTCAAATATCAAAAGGTTCAAAAGCTGATGAACAAGGTGCCACGAGTTCGTGGCATTGGTTATTAGAGGCAGTACCTTCTTACGATAGTTTGTTAATTATTTTTGATATGGCGTTAATTGACAGCCACGGAGTATATCGCGCATTACGTAGTCTAGACACTGAAAGTGTAAGCGCCCACGTTGACATAACTAAGCCAAGTTGCGAAGGGAAAGTAATTGAAATACCTGTTTGGTATGGTGCGCCCAGCGCAAGCGATCTAAGTATAGTAAGTAAAAAAACTGCGCTATCAATTGAAGAGATTATCGAGTTACACACAAGCGTAACTTATAAAGTATACGCAGTAGGGTTTTCTCCGGGTTTCGCCTATATGGGCGATATTCCAGAAGCGCTCAGCTGTGCGCGGCTAGGTACACCGCGTAAACGGGTACCAAAAGGTGCTGTCGCTATCGCCGATAGGCAAACTGCCGTTTACCCCAGTGAATCACCAGGGGGCTGGAACCTATTGGGGCTCACGGCATTTGACATGCTCATTCACAGCGACGAACAAAGTGAATCGCGATTAAAAGCAGGGGATGTGGTTAAGTTTGTTTCGGTTACTGAACGAGAATACAAAGCAGGATTGCAGGTTGAACGATGAGAATTGAAGTACTCAACAAAGGACTGTTTAGCCTTATCATTGATAGCGGACGGGTAGGGCGACAACGGGATGGTTTTTGTGAATCTGGCCCCATGGATAGTAACGCCTATGAATGGGCCAATTTTCTTGCCTTCAATTTAGATGGCACGCCTTGCATTGAAGCCATTGGCGAAATGCAATTACAGGTAAATGAAGATTGTATAATTGCTGTGACTGGCAGGGAGACCACACTCGATATAGATGGAACACAGAGCGCGCCTTATCAAAGCCAACAGGTATCGGCAGGCGCCGTTATCACATTTGGTAGCACACTACTTGGTAGTAAAGCTTACTTAGCAATAGGTGGAAATTGGCTAGTGCCCAAAGCAGTGGGCAGTGCTTGTACCGTTGTTCGTGAACAGTTAGGCGGGTTAGACGGAATGGGAAGCGTGTTAAGAGAAGGCGACACTATTGAGGTTTTAGCTAACACAAGAAACCAGGGCAGCGCTAAAATGCGCACGCTTGCGCAGCAACATATCGATGACTATGGATTTTTAGAGTCTATTCGTGTGATCCCTGGTTATCAGTTTTCTAGCTTTAGCAAAGTTGCGCTGCGTACGTTTGAAACCAGTAGCTATACGGTTTCATCGTCTATAGACCGAATGGGGTTTAGGCTTACCGGCGAATCAGTTTCCGCCGAAATAGAAAACATGCGTTCTGAGGCAATACATTTAGGTGCAATTCAGGTGCCTGGTGACGGGCAGCCAATTGTGATGATGCGTGACAGGCAAACATTGGGGGGCTACCCTAAACTTGGCTGTGTAAGCCCCTGTGATATAAGTCGCTTGGCCCAAGCCGTACCAGGTGAAAAAGTGAACTTCGTATTTCAAAACGAAGAAGAAGCAAGGGCAGACTGGCTATTAATGACAAGTAGACGTCGCCGATTACAAGGAGAAATATTGTGACGATTGCGTTTTTAAACGGTGAGTATATGCCTCTTTCCGAGGCTAAGATTTCTCCAATGGATAGAGGTTTTCTTTTTGGTGACGGTATTTATGAAGTTATCCCTACCTATTCTGGTAACGCAGTAGGGTTTAAAGGCCACACCTCACGGATGTCGCAAGGCCTTGATGCTATAGAAATCACCAACCCGTATACGGCAGAAGAGTGGCAAACCATTTTGTCCAGCTTAATTGAGAAAAACAAAGTGTTTATTGAAAGTGGAAATATAGGCGTTTATTTCCATGTGAGTCGAGGCACCGATACAAAGCGTTTTCATGCCTACCCAAAGAATATAGCGCCGACAGTGTTCGGATTTGCCTTCGAAATAGCACCACCACAGCCCACGACAAAAGAGGATGCAAAACCTTTCAAGGTTGCGCTTGAGCAAGATAAAAGGTGGCAACGTTGTAATATTAAATCAACATCCTTGTTAGGCAACGTAATGCACTATCAAGCAGGCGTTGATGCAGGTGTTAACGAAACTATTTTGTATAACAGCGAAGGTATGGTAACAGAGGCGAGTTCATGTAACGTATTTATAGTGAAAGACGGGGGTATTTCTACGCCGCCTTTAAACCATGAACTTCTTCCCGGTATTACTCGCGCCATAGCCATTGAGGCATTTAAACATGCTGGCCTAGTGGTAACTGAAACCTGGTTTAGCAAAGCTGAGTTGCTAGAAGCGGATGAAGTATGGTTAACCTCTTCAAGCAAAGAAGTAGCGCCGGTAGTTGAAGTAGACGGCAAACCTATTGGCACAGGGGAAGTTGGTGATATATGGGAAAAGGCAATAAAGGCCTACCACGCCTACAAATTTAAAGCGTAATAAACAGCAAAAGGCCCGCTTAATGAAGCGGGCCTTTTGCTATAAGAGTAGCGCTACTTATTCAGGAGCGTTATCACAGTTACCGTCTGTACATTCACCGTACAGGTAAAGACTGTGATGAGTAAGCTTCATTTTATGCTGCTTAGCAATCATCTCTTGACGTTCTTCGATGATCTCATCTTCAAACTCGATCACTTTGCCACACTTAAGGCACACAAGGTGGTCGTGGTGGTCTTTATGACTGATTTCGAATACTGACTTTCCACCTTCAAAGTGGTGGCGGTTAAGAATACCTGCATCATCAAACTGGTTTAAAACGCGGTATACAGTAGCAAGACCAATTTCTTCACCCTGTTCGATAAGGATTTTATAGACGTCTTCAGCGCTGATATGTTGGTTTTCTGGCTCTTGCAGAATTTGTAAAATTTTAAGGCGAGGCAGAGTGACTTTAAGCCCTGCTTTTTTCAATTCTTTATTTTGATCCATTACAGCCTACTAAGAACGAGTGAAAAGATGTTTGGTGGTTATTATAGGTAAGTTGAAACAATTTAAAAGCAAAACCGTGGAATCTTTGTCTTCTCGACGAATATTTGCCCAAGGCGTAACTGCAAAAAATATTGCACTTATATGTGGGGCTTGCAGCATGTAGCCTGACCAGAATGTAAGTGTTAGATTTATCTAACAAATAAGCAAAATAATTAAAACTTTTGATGTATTGAATTAACATCCTGTTAAACTAAACTTAAAGAGTTGCTTTCTATTTTGTGGTTTTTGGCATGTTTTTAAGTGGAAGTACCCATGCGGTTAACAATTATAAATAAAATTACGTTAGGCTTCGGCTTATTCGGCTGCTTGTTATTACTAACTAGTATTCTTTCTTATTTTGGTCTCAGTGGCATAAAAGATTCTGCGCAAAATGTGGTAGAACAAAAAATGCCGGTACAGACCAGCATGGTTAAAGTTAAAACAGAAATATTGTCTCTTTCGGTGATAACAGCCAACGGCTATCACGTAGAAAATAGAAACGAACTCGATGCTAATAAGCAAACGTTCAATTCGCTTTCTTCAACCTTCTCCGATGACCTTGCGCAATTAAAATCGCTTATGCCTAGCAATTCGGTAGCAAAGAATGCTGTTGAAGTTAGTCTTGCGTATGTCAGTGATAGCATTGAAATGTATTCTGCAATCGATGAAAGGATGAATATAGAAAAAGCGCTTGCGGCACAACTTGAAAACGTTCTGATGATTGCTGATGAAGCGAGTGCACTCATGCTCGACCTTTCTTATCTAGAAAGTAACAACCCAAGTATTGAAACACTCATTGGGGCAGGTACCGCCATCGACAACAAGCTGCTAACTATGAACGATTCCTTTATCGAACTTGCTGAATCTAATGACGCAGAGCAAAGTGCCAGCATTATTGAGGATCTTGAATACCAGTTAAGCAATCTACAAGTAGACAAAGACTATGTGAATCGCTTGGCTACAGGGGTGGATGATGGTGGCACAATCGAGGCTTTTAATGAGCAATACGATTTATTGATAGACGCGGTGAATGGCTCGAGCGGTTTAATTGCGCTGCAACGCCAAAAACTCTTAGAGGTTGATAAAGCAGCGAAAGCGCAGAAACGAGCGAAGCTGGCATTAAAAACTGCGCTGACAGACATTAATACCCTGTTTGATACCGTTCAAGCACAATCACTGGAAGGGCAAAATGCTATTCTTGAATCTGTGCAAGAAAATTTGTTACGCAACATTATTGTTGCGGTATTGGGCCTTACCGCCGCTATCTTCCTTGCTGTTATTGTTACGCGTAGTATTTCAAAACCTCTTGGTAGAATTAATAAAGGGTTAAGCTTGTTAAGCCAAGGCGATTTGAGTACTAAATTGCCAGAAGAAGGCAATGATGAATTCTCTGCGCTTTCAGCAAAAGTTAATAGCTTGACCGATAGCTTACGAGAGTTGGTAGGTAATATTCTTGAGCAAGAAAAGCGTTTAATTGAGATTACAAAAGAAAGTGTTGAACTTGGAAATAAAAGCTTGTCTGAGGTAGACAAGCAGCGAGAACAAGTAACCGTTACTTCTACTAACACTAAAAATGTGCAGGATAAGAGCCGCAGCAACTTAGCCCAAATTAATGAAGCGATGGATGCGTTACGCACAATCACTAAACAAAGTTCAGATATAGGTCAACTCGTTCAAAAAAGCAGTGAGCAAGTAAGTAATCAAGCCAAACAGGCAGAGTCGTCGGCGCAGGTTATCGGACGTTTAGATGATAACTCACGGAGTATTGGCAGTATTTTGGACGTGATCAAAACCATTGCAGAGCAGACAAATTTGCTTGCGCTTAACGCCGCTATCGAAGCTGCGAGAGCCGGCGAGCAGGGCAGGGGCTTTGCTGTTGTTGCGGATGAAGTTCGAACTCTGGCAAATCGCACACACGACTCAACAGAAGAAATTGAGCAGATGATTGGCAATCTACAAAAAGATGCGGCACAGGCTGTGAAGGCGATTAATGCGGGTCGTGAGCAAGCACAAGAAGGGGTAGAAATTACGCACCAAGTGTCTGAGCAAGTCAATAGTATTCGCGAAATTATTGAACGCTTGAGCGATATTAATGAGCACATTGTTGAAGACACTGAACAACAAGATGTGTTGTTAGGAGATGTAGCGAAAAGCTTAAACCGAATAGTAGCACTGGCCGATTCAAGTGCGCAAAGCACAAGGCAGTCGAACGAATCAACTATGATGCTGGATGCGCAAACAGAGAGTTTACGAAGGGCGGTAGAGCGGTTTCAGCTTTAGCGGACGCTGAAAAATTATGCCAAAAAATTAAAAGAAGGCTCTTTACGAAACAAAAAACCGCTCCAATAGAGCGGTTTTTCAATTTATCGTTACTTAACAGCTTTCACAGTAAAGGTTAAGCAAACTCCAGCGTTTCTAGGCAAGCTCCGCCAAGCAAAGCTCGTCGTGAATTTGCTTACACCAGGCTTTAACGCGAGAGTCAGTTAGTTCTGGTTGACGGTCTTCGTCAATACCCAAGCCAACAAAGTGATTGTCGTCAGCCATGCCTTTAGACGCTTCAAAGTCGTAGCCTTCAGTTGACCATTGACCTACCAAAATAGCGCCCTTGGCTTCTACAATGTCGCGTACCATGCCCATCGCGTCTAGGAAGTATTCTGCATAGTCTTCCTGGTCGCCACAACCAAAAATTGCAACCAGCTTATCATTGAAGTCAATTTGCTCTAATTCAGGGAAAAAATCATCCCAGTCGCATTGTGCTTCGCCGTAGTACCATGTAGGGATACCGAAGATAAGCAAATCAAACTCAGCGATGTCTTCTTTACTGCTCTTGGCAATATCTTTTACATCAATTAGCTGTTTACCCAATTCCTTCTGGATCATTTTCGCAACATGTTCGGTATTACCCGTGTCACTTCCGAAAAATAGGCCAACGCTTGCCATATCTAACCTCTATTAATCGTTACTAATTAAACGCCTGTGCTTAGCCAAAACCATTCAATAATGCCTTTCGCAAGAAACCCTAACGCGCCTAAACCCAGCACGCCATAGGTAACCACTCGTCCAATAAGTGGAACATCGTTCTTACGTAATACATCGTGTACAGCAAAACCCATCAATCCAAAAAGAATAGACAAGCCGCCATACAGCATAATGGACTCAATGAGTTCGTAATTTTCTGCAAGCATAGTGTTGTTACTTAAAAATTTCTGGCGCAACTATACCACAGTATATACGCCTGTAAGAGCCTAAAACGTTCAAAAATATGTAATAATAGTCATTCTCATCCTGTTGAATGAGAAATATTCCACTTTATGACGATTTGTTGAGCGTTCTCTCTACAATTCCGTTAAATGCAGCTGGCTTTTCAGCGTGTAACCAATGCCCCGTACCTTCAATAATATGCGCTTTCGCATTTGGAAAGTAGCGAGCTATCGCATCGCGATAGGCCGGTGTGATGTAGTCGGACTCGCTGCCCTTAATAAATAAGGTTACGCCATCGTACGTTTGATTGGTTTGTTCCCAATCAATAATGTGCGAGTAACTTTTCATTAGCCCGTTCACGTTGAAGCGCCACTTCCATGCTCCGCTTTCGTCTTGATACAGGCTTTTTAAAAGAAACTGCCTAACGCCCATTTCTTTTATGTGGGCAGCCATTTGTTTTTCAGCATCCTTTCTACTTTCAATGGTGTCCAAAGAAACAGAATTCAACCCATTAAATACCGCTTGGTGGCTGTGTCCATAACTCACTGGGGCAATATCAGCTACGATTAAATGTGTGATTTTTTCGTTATGATTTAATGCCAGCTTCATTGCAACCTTTCCGCCAAGGGAATGACCCAGTACAGCGCTTTTTTCAATATTTAAAGATTGCATAATGTCGTAAATTGCATCTGCGGCAGCTGACATAGAAAAACTATCAGTCCACGGAGACTCACCGTGATCCGGAAGGTCTACACTTATAATATTAAAAGCTGATTCAAAATGCCGTTTAACAACGGCTAAATTATCTGCGTTGCCGAAAAGCCCATGGATTAAGATTAACCATGGTGATGATGCATCTCGCTTTGAAAGTTTATAATTTAACTTCACAACTTATGTACCCATGAATAATTGTCTGATAGACATAGCTTGAGTCTTAAAAACAAAATAAGGCCTGTAAAAACAGACCTTATTGGCAGGTTAAATAGTGATATTAATTAATAGCGTAATCGTTGAGAGATTTGCCGCTATCTAGTGCATCTTTGTAAACGCGAGGCATACGACCAATGCCCGTCCACAAGTGCTCTTCGCCATCGCTATCGACAAGTTTGTATTTAACGGGGCGCTTCTTACCTACGTTTTTATTTGTGCCGGTATCCAAAGCTTGTAAATCTTCTACGTTTAGACCTGCTTCTTCCATTTGCTGTTTAATAGCAGCAAGTTTTTCTAATTTTTCTTTTTTTAGTTGTTCTTGTTCTAATAATTTTTCTTTTCTTTTTTCTAATATACCGTTAAGTTTTTCCTGAACTTGTTCAAGTTCTTCTATGCTTAATTCCTTAACAGCACCTTGTAAACGTCTTCCATGGGTTAAAATATCTAAAAAGTCGCTCATTAATTAACCTTAATACGTTGTACTAAATTCCTATAAGATAATAATTAAAAGTAGCACAAAAAAAAAGCGAGCTAAGCTCGCTTTAAAAAAATATCAGTTAAATAACCAAATAATGCTTTAAATTACATATTTGGGTAATTCGGTCCTCCAGCACCTTCTGGTACAACCCACTTAATATTCTGACTAGGGTCTTTAATGTCGCACGTTTTACAGTGAACACAGTTTTGCGCATTAATTTGGAAGCGTTTTTCACCTTCTTCTTCAATAACCTCATAAACGCCAGCAGGGCAATAACGTTGTGCAGGTTCTGCGAATTTGGGTAAATTAACCTGTAAAGGAATAGACGGGTCTTTTAATTTTAAATGACAAGGCTGATCTTCTTCGTGATTCGTGTTTGATAAAAATACTGAAGATAATTTGTCAAAGCTGAGCACACCGTCCGGCTTTGGATAAGAAATCTCTTTCGCGTCCTTTGCTTCTTTAAGCTGCGCGTAATCTTTGTGTTCGTCTTTCATAGTGAAGAACAAATTACCGTTAAAGAAATTTTGTTCTACCGTGTTAAACGCACCGCCCCAGAAATTACCTAGTTTATGAATTGCAGGGCCGAAGTTACGAGAGCGGAACAACTCGTCATATAACCATGAAGACTTAAATTTCTCAGTAAAACTCGTTAGCTCTTTTACTGGCGCTTCGGCATTTTCTGAAATCGCTTCAAAAATACTTTCAGCTGCTAACATACCTGACTTCATTGCTGTGTGGTTGCCTTTGATTTTGGCGAAATTAAGCGTGCCTGCTTCGCAGCCAACTAATAATCCACCAGGGAAAGTCATCTTAGGTAAAGAGTTAAACCCACCTTTGGCAATTGCACGTGCGCCATAAGATACACGTTTACCGCCTTCAAGGTATTGTTTAAAAACAGGGTGGTGTTTTAAGCGTTGAAATTCGTCAAACGGACTCAAATAAGGGTTGTCGTAGTTAAGGTCAACAATTAAGCCCACAAACACCTGATTATCTTCGGCGTGATATAAATAGCTACCGCCTGTGGCGTCATCAAGTGGCCAGCCTGCACTGTGGACTACTAGACCCGGCTGGTGCTTAGCTGGGTCTATATCCCAAATCTCTTTAAAGCCAATAGCGTAATGTTGCGGTGAGCTGTCTTCATCTAAATTGAAGTGAGAAATAAGTTCTTTACCTAAGTGACCGCGACAGCCTTCTGCAAACACAGTGTATTTAGCACGTAGTTCCATGCCCGGCATGTAACCATCTTTTGGTTCACCGTCTTCACCCACGCCCATGTCGCCGGTAAGCACGCCGCCAACACTACCGTCTTCGTTGTAAATAACTTCAGAAGCTGCAAAGCCGGGGAATACTTCAACGCCTAGTTGTTCGGCCTGTTCTGCTAGCCAACGACTAACATTACCCATAGATACGATATAGTTACCGTCATTGTGCATGGTTTTGGGCGTAATGGCGTTTGGTAACTTCTTCGCTGACGTTTCGTCATTAAGTAAATAAATGTGGTCTTCGGTTACTGGGGTGTTAAGTGGCGCACCTTTTTCTTTCCAATCGGGAAATAGTTCGTTGAGAGAACGAGGCTCAAACACCGCGCCTGAGAGAATATGTGCACCTACCTCGGAGCCCTTTTCGACCACACAAACCATAAGTTCTTGGTCTTTTTCATTCGCAAGCTGCATAAGCTTGCAAGCAGTTGATAATCCAGCTGGGCCGGCACCGACGATGACTACGTCAAACTCCATCGATTCTCGTTCCACGGGAGGCTCCTTATGTTTGTATTTTTATAGTGCACTATTGATGAAACAAATAATGCTTTGTGTCAAAAACATGTAAATTAATTGTCGTTTTGCAAGGTAATGCAGGTTGACGTTTACGTCAACAGTAAGTACATTGCAAAGCAGTTTACGTTAACGTTAACTGGCAGCGTATTATACCTGCTCGTAAACGTGGTGTTAACGTCGTTTTAAGGCTAGCCTTTAAAAAACGTACGTTCCACAGATTCTTTTTTAACGTATAAGCATTGTTAAAGTTTCAAAAAGCGTGGTGATGTAATACGTTTTTAATTATTAATAGTTAATTATTAGTGAAACGTAATTAGCACTGACGAACTCAACAATTGAGGTAAATATGAAAATACTCGTACCGGTCAAACGCGCGATCGACTACAACGTTAAGGTAAGAGTGAAGGCTGATGAATCAGGCGTAGATCTTACTAACGCGAAAATGGCGATTAATCCTTTTTGCGAAATTGCTGTTGAAGAAGCCGTTCGATTAAAAGAAAAAGGCGTGGCCACTGAAATCGTTGTTGTTTCAATTGGTGACAAGAGCTGCCAAGAACAAATACGCACAGCACTAGCCCTAGGCGCTGACCGTGGTATCCAAATTGATACAGACCAAAATCTTGATTCACTTCAAGTAGCGAAGCTTTTAGCGAAAGTGGTTGAAGAAGAGCAGCCTCAACTTGTTATTCTTGGTAAGCAGAGCATTGACTCTGACAACAACCAAACTGGTCAAATGCTTGCAGCGCTAACAGGTATGCCTCAAGGCACCTTCGCATCAGAAGTGGTTGTAGATGGCGAGAAGGTGAATGTAACACGTGAAATTGACGGTGGCCTCCAAACGGTTGCACTTTCGCTTCCAGCTGTTGTAACGACAGACCTTCGTTTGAATGAACCGCGTTATGCATCGCTTCCAAATATTATGAAAGCAAAGCGTAAGCCCCTAGATGTTAAGGCTGCGGCAGACTTTGGTGTTGCGCTTGAATCAAACGTTAAGGTATTGAAAGTTACGCCTCCGCCTCAGCGTGAGGGTGGCATTAAAGTAGCAGACGTTGCTGAGTTGGTAGACAAGTTAAAGAATGAAGCAAAGGTGATCTCATGAGCGTACTCGTATATGCAGAACACGACAATGCAAGCTTAAAAACTGAAACGCATAAGCTTGTTAACGCCGCACAAAAAATGGGTGGCGATATTCACGTATTAGTAGCGGGTGAAGGTTGCCAAGCGGTTGCTGAAGCAGCAGCGCAAATTGACGGCGTTGCAAAAGTAGTTGTTGCCGACAATGCGGCCTACAAGCACCAGCTTGCAGAGAATACAGCTGATCTAGTAGTAGAGCTTGCTGGCGACTACAGCCATGTTGTTGCCGCTGCAACAACTACAGGTAAAAACTTTATGCCTCGCGTGGCTGCATTGTTAGATGTTGCCCAAATATCTGACATTATTGGCGTAGAGAGCGAAGATACTTTTGTACGTCCTATTTATGCAGGTAACGCGATTGCTACCGTTCAATCATCTGACGCAAAAAAGGTGATTACGGTTCGTGCCGCATCATTCGATGCTGCTGCAACTGGTGGTAGTGCTGAAGTAACCGCAATTGATGTTGTTAAAGGTAGTGAGAAGTCTGACTTCGTTTCAGCAGAGCTTACCGAATCTGAGCGTCCTGAACTTACTGCTGCAGAAGTCGTTATTTCAGGTGGTCGCGGTATGCAGAACGGTGACAACTTCAAGCTCCTTGAAGGTATTGCAGACAAGCTTGGTGCAGCCATCGGTGCATCGCGCGCAGCGGTAGATGCTGGCTTTGTTCCAAACGATATGCAGGTGGGTCAAACAGGCAAAATTGTTGCGCCTCAACTTTATATCGCTGTTGGTATTTCAGGGGCTATTCAGCACCTTGCGGGTATGAAAGATTCTAAAGTTATTGTTGCTATCAACAAAGACGAAGAAGCGCCAATTTTCCAGGTTGCTGACTATGGCTTAGTAGGTGACTTGTTTGACGTGTTGCCAGAGCTAGAAGGCTCTCTTTAATCTGCGTTTATAAACGACAATAAAACGAAAGGCTGCATTTTTGCAGCCTTTTTTGTAGGGAATTGTTATTCTACGCCCAGAGGTATTACTGGCATGTTCTATTTTTGAAGCATTAAGTTAAACGCGCACAACGGAATTGTCTTCAATGCTAACAGGTGAGGGGATATAAGCGTCGGCTTCCCAATCGTTTTCCCACTTCTCTCCGTCTAGCAGATATCGGAACTGGTACTCCTGATCTTTCTCTAAATCTACCGTTAATGTGAAATCACCACTTTTCAATTTTTTCATTGTCAGTGGCTGTGTCTTCCAGTCAGTAAAATCTCCGCATAGCGATGCTTCTTTGGCGTCCTTCGCCGCTTCCGCATTAAGTCGAAATGTCACTTTGCACAGAGGTTTTGATTTAAGGTATTGTTTCTTAAGACTCATAATGTGTTTTCCCTTCAACGTAGCGAAATCATTTCCGAGGCTACAATCTGTTAAGACTGCGCTTAACTAGCAGCCGCCGGTTAACTCATAACCAATGAGTGGTTAAATAATCAACGAAAAACTGATAATTATCAATCTTACTTTGTATTCTTTTGATAATTTTTTATATTAGAGGTTCTGATTTTGCGTGCACATTAAAATCAATAATTAGACACAAAATTTAACAATCTTAATTGAGCATGCAGAACATAAAATCAGTACACTAGTGTTGAAACAATAATAATAGAATTTAGTGGGTTATCGGGTGATAAGTGAATAGGGTGGTAATCTATAGCCTAAATGTCACTAGCACAGGTGCCTTCTTTCTCAGGGATAGTAAATGAAAAACTCCATGTTAATGAAAAGTGGTATTCCATTATTCATAGTGCTGCTCGCGTTTATCGCCGCGACGGTTATGATCAAATCACGTAAGCCTCCAGAGCAAGTGCCCGTAGAAATTCCCGCTTTTCTCGTTGACGCAAAAGAAGTTTACTCAGAAGCAGTAAACTTTGTTGTCAAATCCCAGGGTAACGTAGTTCCGCAGAATAAAACGTCATTGAGTGCACAGGTCAGTGGTCAAGTTATAAGCTTGTCGAAAGTTTTTGTTGCTGGTGGAACTTTTAAAAAAGGCGATGTACTTGCCACGTTAGAACAAGATGATTATCGCACTGATCTTAAGCTAGCCGAAGCTGAATTGGCCCAAGCTAAAGCAGCCCTTCAAGAAGAAATAGCTCGCGGAAAAGTAGCCGAACAAGAATGGCGTTCAGTCAGAAACGTAGCGCCGCCTGAGTTAGGCTTAAGAAAGCCTCAATTGGCAAAAGAACAGGCAAACGTGAAAGCGGCAGAAGCTAAGTTGGAGCGCGCTAAGCGTAACTTGGCTAGAACCCAAATTACCGCTCCTTACAACGGTATTGTGGTGGAGCGTAATATAGATCTCGGACAGTTTGTCGCCATGGGCTCTGTACTTGGCACTATTTACTCTACTGATACCGCGGAAGTTAGGTTACCTATTACCGACAGCGACTTAATGTTTATTAATATTGCTGGGCAGTCTAGCGAAGGGGCCCCTGTTTCATTAACTGCGACTGTTGGTGGTGTTAAACGCGTTTGGGAAGGTCAACTGGTTCGTTCAGAAGGTATTTTGGATACAGGAAGCAGAGTGGTGTATGCCATTGTTGAGGTGCAAGACCCTTACAATTTGCAGACTTCACACCAGTCACCTTTGCGTTTTGGACAGTTCGTTGAAGCAGAAATTACCTCACGTCAAAACGAAGAACTTGTCGTGTTACCTCGCAGCATTTTGCGTTTAGACAATACCGTGCTTACTGTGAACGATAACCGCGAAATTGAAATTAAGCCTGTCGAAGTAGCCCGCACCACAGCGAAAGATGTCTTTATTCGCTCAGGAATTGCGGAAGGAAGTTTGGTGGTAACCAGTGCGGTTCCAAACCCATACGACGGCATGAAAGTGCGCTTGCCGGGTGACGAGCCCGTACTTGCTGATACTGCAGAAGCGGACTCTTCTGATAGTACTGATAGTGTGGAAAGCGAATCGTCGGAAGGTGACAACTAATGAGTCGCATCGATACCAACAAAGGTTTAATTGCTTGGTTTGCGCGTAATAATGTGGCGGCCAACCTGCTGATGATTTTGCTTATTGTGGGCGGCTTGTTCAGCGCTTTTAGTATTCAAAAACAAGTGTTTCCGAGCTTTGAAATTGACGTCATTAGTGTTCGTGTACCTTACTTGGGCGCAGCCCCTCAGGAAGTAGAAGAAGGGGTGCTGCTTAAAATTGAAGAGGCCATAAAAGATTTAGAAGGCATCAAACAGCTAAACTCAACTGCCGTAGAAGGTATGGGTACGGTAAGTATACAGGTAGAAGAAGACTATGATGTTCAGTCTCTACTTGATGAAGTAAAGGTTCAAGTTGATGCCATTCCAAGCTTTCCCGCGGATACTGAAAAGCCCGTTATCTATCGCCAAAAAATCCAACAGGACGTGATATGGCTATCAGTTTATGGGGATGCTTCTGAAAGAGAGTTGAAAGAGTTTGCTAAAGACTTAAGGGATGACATTGCTAACCTGCCAGGTATATCAAGTGTTCAGGTTGTAGGCTCAAGAGATTATGAAATTTCTGTAGAACTTTCTGAAGTTGACTTGCAAAAGTATAACCTTACGTTTGCTGATGTGGTCGCTCGTTTGAGTCAAACCAGTGTTGACTTACCTGGTGGTTCAATCCGAACGGAAAACGGCGACATACTTTTAAGAACAAAAGGGCAGGCCTATACCGGTTGGGACTTCTCTCAAATCGTACTAGTCACAAACGCTAACGGTACTCGCGTTACTTTGGGTGATGTTGCCTATATCAACGATGGCTTTATTGAAAACAATCAATATGCATTGTTTGATGATAAACCCGCGGTTAGCTTGCGTGTGCAGGCTGTGGGCGATCAAAACGCCTTAGAAATTTCTGAGCAGGTTAACAATTACGTTGATAGTCAAAAATCGGAGTTTCCCGCGCATATTACTGCGGATACGTGGGGCGATAGCTCGTTCTATCTGGCTGACCGACTTAACATGATGCTTGAAAACATGTTCTTCGGTGCACTACTTGTATTTTTAGTGCTCTCGTTATTTTTGAAAATTAAGCTCGCGTTTTGGGTTATCGTTGGCTTGCCAGTCTGCTTTCTTGGCACCCTGCTTGTCATGCCGTTAGATATGGTTGGCGTGTCGATTAACATGCTTAGTCTTTTTGCCTTTATTCTTGTATTGGGTATTGTGGTAGATGACGCAATTATCATGGGTGAATCGGCTTACTCTGAAATAGATAAAAAAGGGCACAGTGCTGATAACGTTATTGCGGGCGTTAAAAAAGTAGCTATGCCTGCAACTTTTGGTGTTTTAACCACTATTGCTGCGTTTTCACCCATGCTTATGGTATCCGGTCCGTTCGGCATTATTTGGAAAACCATCGGCATGGTGGTGATTGTTTGTCTTATCTTCTCGCTTATTGAATCGAAGTTAATCCTGCCGGCGCACTTAGTGCACATGAAACTCAAGCCTTATGATCCGGAAAAAGCTAACGCGTTCCAAAAGTTCCGCGACTTCTTCAGTGAAGGCATAAAGACATTTATTAATGATAAGTACGCGCCGTTTCTGGCAAAAGCAATACGCAATCGCTATACAACAGTGTCTGTCTTTTTGGCGATGCTTATTCTTACAGTGGGGCTGTTTGGTGGCGGCATCGTACGTTTTGTATTCTTCCCGAATATTCCTAGTGACTTTATGATGGCCAGCTTTGAGTTAGAGCCTGGCTCGTCACTCGAACAGCGAGATAAGGTACTAACTACACTTCGCGAAGCTATGCACCGTATGGATGACAAAGTTGCAGAAGAGACGGGCGAAAACGTCATTAAGCACGCAATAGCCTTTGACAATGGTAACTTAGGTGGTGAAATCTTTGCTGAGCTTACAAAAGGTGAAACCCGCACCCTTACTGACTTTGAAATTCAGGATATGTGGCGTCAAGAGGTCCCTGAAATTCCGGGAGTGAAGTCATTTAATATTAGCTCACCGGGTGGTCCTGGCGGCGGTGCTGACTTAAGCTTTGAATTCAGCTCTAGCGATATTAAGGCATTGCGAGCTATAAGTGACGATATAAAAGAGGCCTTAGATAAATACGAAGGCGTTACCGATATCAACGATACCTTCTCAGGCGGTAGCGAAGAAATTCAGTTAGCGCTGAAACCTCAGGCCGATGCGTTGGGCATTTCACTGCGCGATTTAGGTCAGCAAGTTCGCTTTGGTTTTTACGGTGCAGAAGTGCAGCGTATTCAGCGTGATGATGAAGAAATAAAAGTTATGGTGCGCTACCCGAAAGCGGAACGCAGTTCCATAGAGCACCTTGAAAATATGCGTATTCGTGCGCCAAACGGTCAAGAGATCCCGTTCGAGCAGGTGGCCACATTCACCGTGGGGCAAGGGTTCGATTCAATCATTCGTGTAGATGGTAAACGTTCAGTCACCGTAACGGGTGTAGTTGATAAAGCGTTACTTGACCCTTCAGAAGTGACTAATGATGTCATTGATAACTTAATGCCAGACCTACTAGCCCGCTATCCGAGTGTTGAATTTCAGCTACAAGGGAATTCAAAGGAGCAGGCTGATGCTATGGTTAGTCTGATGCAGGGGCTCTTGTTTGCGTTATTTGCTATTTATGCCTTACTTGCGATACCGCTTAAATCTTACAGCCAACCCTTCATTATCATGTCAGTAATTCCTTTTGGTATTGTGGGCGCAATAGTTGGTCATTTGGTATTGGGAATGGCGGTGAGCGTTTTGTCTGTCTGCGGCATCATAGCTTTGTCGGGTGTTGTGGTGAACGATAGCTTGATTATGGTGGACTTTGTGAATCGCGCGCGTAAAGAAGGCATGTCGCTTATGGATGCGGCTATTAGCGCTGGTACGCAGCGTTTTAGAGCAATCATCTTGACGTCATTAACAACCTTTATGGGCCTTATGCCGATAGTATTTGAACGCAGCCTGCAGGCTCAGGTTGTTATTCCAATGGCGGTTTCTCTGGCCTTCGGTATTTTATTTGCCACGGTAATCACCTTGCTGCTGGTTCCTGCGCTGTACTTAATTCTCAACGACCTTAAAAATGTGTTTAGAGGAAGAAGACACCAACAAGTTACGACAGAAAGCTAAATAGACAATGCCGGGTAAAACCGGCATTTTCTTTTAAGGAATGAAAAAATGAAAAAAAATTTGATTTATGCAGCTGTAGTAGCAGCGTCAGCATGCTTAACTTTTGCATGCACAAGTTCACATACCGCTGATACTAATTTGGTTGGAAGTGAAACCCAAAGCGTTACTATGCCTAAGGTATCCAGCTATCCAGCAACCAAAACCGTTGCGCAGCAAGATAACTATCACGGCACTATGGTAAGCGATCCATATCGTTGGTTAGAAAACGAAAAGAGCGAAGAAGTTAAAGCTTGGGTCGATTCGCAAAACACTTTGGCTCGTCCTTATCTGGCTGAACTACCTTCTAGAGAGCTTTATAAAGAGCGCTTAACCGCGCTGTGGGATTATGAAAAGTATTCGACACCTTATATGGTGAATGGCAAGCTGTTTTATTCTTATAACGACGGCCTGCAAAATCAGTATGTACTTTATATGGCCGACGGCGTGAACGGTGAACCTGAAGTACTTATCGATCCGAATACGTTGAGTGATGACGGCACCGTGTCAATGGCGTCGACTGAACTTAGCCCCAAAGCATCTTATCTTGCCTACATGCTGTCTGATGGCGGTACCGACTGGAAAACCATCCACGTTCGTAGCACCAGCAGTAAAACAGACTTAACTGATACCATTGAAGGCATTAAGTTTTCAAATATTGCATGGCTTCCTGATGAAAGTGGTTTCTTCTATTCTCGCTACCCAAAAAATGAGGTGGGTAAATACGATGATAGCCAAACTGTATCTATCTATTTTCACGCTATAGGTACAGAGCAAAGTGCAGATAAAAAGGTCTTTGCATTTGATAATAAACCCACTTGGAACCCATACCCATCGGTTGTGCAAGGCGGCAATACTTTGCTTATATCCGTTTTTGAGGGGTACCAAGCTAACGGTGTTTACGCTAAATCGCTTGAAAAAGAAAACAGTGAACGTGTTCCCGTTTTCGACAAATGGGATGGGCGTTACGACCTAATCGGCGAACGCAAAGATGCGCTATTTTTTAAGTCTACTGCAGGTGCGCCTACTGGTAAGGTTATCAAAGTCACTTTTGATGGTGGTGTTAAAGCAACGGAAACCGTAATTGAAAGTACATCTGATACCTTGTCCAGCGTTTCACTTCTAGGTGAAAAACTTTTCGCTCAGTATCTAAAAGATGTAAAAGGGCAGGTAAGTGTATTTGATTTAAACGGCAAAAAAATAGATGAAATTGCGTTTACTGACATTGGAAGTGTAAGCGGATTTTATGGAAGCAAAAATGCAGATATAACATTCTATAAACTTACCGGGTTTACTAACCCGGGCCAGGTGTATTCCTATAATGTTGAAACTGGTGAGTCATCGCTATTTAAAACCATCGATACAGGTATTAATTATGATGACTACGAAACCAAGCAGGTGTTTTATACCAGTAAAGATGGCACTAAAGTTCCCATGTTTATTGTGCACAAGAAAGGCTTGAAGCTAGACGGAAACAATAAAACCTTATTGTACGGTTACGGTGGTTTTAATATTTCACTGCTTCCACGGTATTCAGTGTCGCGCATGGTATGGGTTGAGCAGGGTAACGTGTTGGCCATCGCCAACTTACGAGGTGGTGGCGAATATGGCGAGCAATGGCACAAGGCTGGGACTAAGCTTAATAAGCAAAACGTATTTGATGATTTTATCGCAGCAGGCGAGTATTTAGTTAAAAGTGGCTATACCAACCCAGACAAAATGGGGAGCCAAGGTGGATCTAACGGCGGGTTACTTGTGGGCGCTACACTTACCCAGCGACCTGATCTCTTCTCGGCAGCACTACCCGCTGTGGGTGTATTAGATATGCTTCGCTATCACACACCTAGTGCAAATGCGCGAGCATGGTCTTCTGATTACGGATTAAGTGAAAACAAAGACGAATTTGAAGCGCTTTATGCTTATTCGCCACTTCACAACACTAAGCCCGGCACGTGTTATCCGGCAACATTGGTAACAACAGGCGATCACGATGACCGCGTTGTACCATGGCATAGCTACAAGTTTACTGCGCAATTACAGGCCGCTCAAGGGTGTGATAACCCAGTACTACTTCGTGTAGAAACTCGCGCGGGTCACGGCGCAGGCACGCCTACGTGGATGAGAATTGAGGGGTATGCAGACCAGTGGGCGTTTTTAGAATCCGCTCTTAATTAACTTCTCACAATTTTCAAAGAAAACAAGCCGCTGTAAAAAGCGGCTTTTTTGTTTGCATTTTAAACAAATGACCATATACTGTATAAATATCAGTATGGTTTATTTTGGGTCTTATTTGGTTGGGCGACTTTGCACAACCTTTAGGAGAAAATTATGCAAACAGGCATTAAAGCGGTTGATCAACTTATTTCAAAACACGGCATTATGGCTGATTTAGGTGCAGACACGTTTCAACGCCGTACTCGCCTAACCGGTGGCGATGAGCGCGCAAACGCACTGCCATTTTGTATGTATCAAAAAGTGGCACATGCCCCATTATCAAAGCAGTTTACCGTGCACCATTTTTATATGCCGAGTAACAAAGGGAAGTTAGCAAGCTTTCTGTTTGATGAAAAAGGGCAATTGATAGAGCAAGTATACTATCAAAAAGTCGCGCGCTGGGTGCAGGTGTGTAGAAAGCTACAGCAGTTAGTGCAAATGCCTACGTCTGATGTTCATATGGCGGCGTAAAAGACATAAAAAAGCGGTGCCGTTTTTCAACGCCACCGCTTTTGATAATCCAAATAGCTACAATAAATGAAAGTAGCTACCTATCTTTGCTTAATAGTAAGTGTACTTGAACTCAACACCCCAAACGCGCGGCTCATTTACGATACCTGTAAGGTTGTTGAAGTCGATTGCACCTTTAACATTGTCTTCGTCAGTAATGTTACGACCAAATAGCGCTACAGTGTAATTGTGCGCGAAGTTTTCGTAACCAATACGTAGACCGCCTTCAAAGTTGTCGTCAGTAGTGAACTCAACCGCTTCGTATAGGAAGATGTTTGTTTCACCTTGGAACGCCCAATCAGTAAATACGAAGAACTCGCCATCATCACCCATAGGGATGGTGTAACGTGCAGTGAAGTTAAAGATAGACTCTGGCGCCTGAGGGAATGGGTTTCCGTCGATAGAGGCAACAAAACCGTCTGGACGAGGGTCTGTTACTGTACAGTTACCGGTAAATCCATCAGCAGCACTTGTTCCACACGGTGAAACAGTCAGTGAGTCATCTTTAATTTCAGTGTGGTTGTAGCTGTAGCCTGCTGTAAACGTAAGCTCATCAGTCGCTAGCCACTGTGCGTCTACTTCAAAACCGTACGCTTCGCCTTTGTCAGCATTTACAAGGGCAGTAAAGTTGTTGCCACCACCGATTGCTGAGAACTGCATGTCATCTACTGTGTAGTAGAATGCTGCAGCGTTTAGACGTAGTGAGTCATCGAACAAGTCCGACTTAATACCAAGTTCAAATGAATTGATCGTTTCTGCATCTGCAACTGAAGGCGCGCCTTCGAATGCAACGTCGCGGCCTTGAATTGTTTGAGCACGGAAGCCATTAGCGTAGCGAGCAAAAACAGACATATCATCAGTAACGCGATAGTTTGCGCTTAATTCAAAGCTCGCTTGACCGTCATCTACGTCAATGTCTTCATAGTCTTGAACTTGAGCTGCGCCAATTACTAGAGCAAAACCGTCAACGTTTTGGTCGCCGACTACTAAATTTTTAGAGTCGTGGGTGTAACGAATACCGCCCGTAACGTTTAGTTTTTCGTTAACTTGATAAGACGTCTGACCGAATACTGCCCACGTTTGGTTTTCGTGGAATACGGTTGTTGCACCAAAGAATCCGTCGATGCTGGTAACGTTAAACGATGCGTCATAGTAGAACGCACCTAGCTGCCAGTTCAAAGCATCGCGCGTGTTGCTTGAAAATCTAAATTCTTGGGTGTATTGCTCTAGGTCGTCAAGGTTATCTTGCGTTACCGCAGAGAAAGGAATAAACCCAGGGCCTGAAGTGCCGTCAGCACGATTAAAGCCACCATCAACGTCACCTAGGCTAGAGCCTTCAGCTGTTTCAATGGCTGAGATCGACGTGAATGTAACTTCATCCATGTCGTACTCTAATTTAAGCGAAGCACCAAAACCGTCGTATTCCTGTGGGTTGTTATCAATGCCGTCGCCTTGAAGGTCGCCGTCGTAGAAAACAGTTTCACGATCGTAGTTTTCGTTAAGTTCGTTGCTGCCTTTAGTAAACACGTTAGCGCGGAAAATAGACGCTGTGCCTTCAAGCTCACGGCCGTGTACGTTTAACAAAGCAGAAAAGTCGGCAGACGGCTCCCAAAGAAGCTGTAGACGGTAGGCTTTTTCGTCGTAGCCACCGATTGCATCGTTTTCGCCGGTGAAAGCATTATCGATGTAATCGTCGCGTTCTTGCGAAAGTAGCGATAAACGTGCAGAAAGCTCGTCGGTAAGACCGCCGCTAATCGCGCCTTCAAAATTCATAGTTCCGTATGAACCGAAACCTGCTTTCGCATAACCTTCAACATCTTGTGTAGGCTTAACGGTGTCAAATTTGATTATGCCGGCTGTAGTGTTACGACCGAATAATGTACCTTGCGGACCGCGCAGTACTTCAACTTGTTGAACGTCGAAAAGCGGGAAGCTTTTAAGCACAACGTTTTCCATTACCACTTCATCCATGATAATTGAAACTGGTTGTGAAGCAGCAAGGTCGAAGTCGGTGTTACCTAGGCCACGAATATAAAAACGCGGCGCAACACGCCCGTTAGATGACTCGGCGTAAAGACCAGGCACGCGAACTGCTAGAGCAAGGATATCTTCACCGCCAGAGAATAGGCTTTCGAATTTTTCACCGCTCAATGTCGCAACAGAAATAGGTACTTCTTGTATAGACTGAGTACGCTTTTGCGCAGTGACGGTAATTTGTTCAAGTGAGGCTTCTTTTTTTTCTGTCGTTGCGGCCTCTTGTGCAAGAACTGAAGAGCTGAACGCAGCACTAACGGCAAGCGCTAGCGTGGCGATTTTGTGTGTTCTCATGTTTCCACCAAGATGATTTTAAATTTATACTTTTGTAGTGTTTTTAGCACAAAAATTAATAATCTATGCTTGGCGTTGCATTTTACACAAAGTTTTAAATAAAAACTTCAAATTTGTGCAAAAAAGGCATGAATTCGTCGAAAATGCACTACATCAGGTAATACTAATGTGGCTTAAAAGGCATGGTGCACGGTCTTAGAGCATTAATTAGGAACAATGATTCTTTTTTGGTGCTTGCCTGTGATCGGATTCAAGCGACCTTATCCGCGTTTAAACTTTGTTCGATATTGAGAAGGAGATAGACCCGTATACTTTTTGAATAGTCGGGTGAAAGAACTCAGATCTTCATAGCCTACCGCGTTGATCAATAGCTCAAGCGGCATGCTGGATGTCTCGAGTAGTTTTCTTGCGTGTTCAATTCGCAGCGATTGTAAATACTGGCCAGGCGTGGTGTCACAAGCGTTTTTGAAACGTCGTATCAATGTACGTTCTGTCATATTGTGCCGCACTGCTAAATCATGAAGCGAACATTTGCTTTGTAAGTTTCGTTCCAGAAAAGATTGGACCGCTTTAATAACTTTGTCGTTGTGAAATCGTCGTTGACGACTACTTGCATATACCGTTTGGCTGGTTCTGGACACATCCAACACATGAGACTTTGCAGTATCGCTGGCAATTTGGTGACCACAGTAACGCTCTATTAAAAGGATCGACAGGTCAATCCATGCCATACCGCCTCCCGCGCAATAGACGGTGTCGTCCTCTGTCACCATTTTCTCTGGCTGCAGGTTTACACTTGGAAACATGGTTTCGAATTTATCTGCGTAACCCCAGTGAGTCGTTGCGGTTTTATTGTTGAGTAAACCTGTCTGCGCTAATAAAAAATTTCCCGTGCAATTAGCTGCTATATCCGCCCCCATTTTTTGAAGGCGCTTTATATGAACCAGTAGCGGCCGTGTATCATTCAGTACCTCATCAATATCACCACCGATAGTTGGAATAAGCAAAACATCGGTGTGAGATACATCTTCAATAGCAATATTCGGCTGCAGCACAACTTGATTAGAGCAGAGAATAGACTGTCCGTGATGACTCGCCAGCTGAACTTTAAATTGAGGTGCAGTAGGCAGATTGTGAATTCGCTGCCAACTAATACCAGCAAATGCAAACACATCAAGTGCGCCTGTAATGGCAGATGCCAAGGCTTGGTCAAAACCGAGAACGGTAACAGTGAATTTAGCGCTATTCATAAAAATAATTAAATTTATAAAAGAACATAAAGTTTAGTGATTGTTGGCAGTATTGGCCATTATTGTGTCATAAATGACAATAATGGCACGATAACGAATATGACACAATGCGTTAACAATTATTCGTAGGGGACAGAACACCATGGCCGACCAACTTATACCACGCCGTGAAATGCAATTTCAGCTGTACGAAGTATTAAATACTGCTGCACTGTGCGAAAAAGCACGCTTTGAAGAGCACAACGTTGAGACCTTCAATGCCGTTATTGACATGGCTGAAAAAATGGCAGAAGAGCTGTTTCTTCCCCATAACGCAGTAGCTGACAAAAATGAGCCTACGTTTGATGGCACCAAAGTATCTATGATCGACGAAGTAAAAGTCGCTTTCGATACCTACAGAGAGTCGGGCTTTATTGCGGGTCATTTCGACTTTGAAGATGGTGGCATGCAGCTTCCCGTCACCGTGATGAACGCATGTGCGGGCTATTTCTTAGCGGCAAATCCGTCGTCTACTGCATATCCTTTTTTAACTGCGGCTGCCGCCAACGTAATTAAACACTTTGCCTCAGACGATATCAAAAGCGCGTTTCTACCTAAAATGCTAGCGGGTGATTTTACCGGAACGATGGCGCTTACTGAGCCTCATGCGGGTTCGTCCCTTGCTGACATTCGCACCTCTGCGAAGCTGCAAGACGATGGTACGTACCGCATTAAAGGTAGCAAAATTTATATCTCAGGCGGTGAACATGAGCTTTCCGATAATATAGTTCATTTGGTACTAGCAAAAATTCCTGGCGGTCCTGCAGGTGTTAAAGGCATTTCACTATTTGCCGTACCTAAGTACCGACTAGATGCAGACGGCAACCCAGATGTACGCAATGATGTAACTCTTGCCGGCCTTATTCATAAAATGGGTTATCGAGGCACCACTTCAACTGCATTGACCTTTGGTGAAAATGGCGATTGCCACGGCTACCTAATCGGTGAAGCCCATCAAGGTTTGCGCTATATGTTCATGATGATGAACGAAGCGCGCATTGGTGTGGGCTACGGTGCGGCTATGATTGGGTATCGCGGTTATCGCTATTCACTAGAATATGCTAAAGACCGCACACAAGGGCGCGCAGCGCCAAATTTAGCACCTGAAGACGAACCAACGCCTATTATTAATCACGGTGATGTTCGCCGCATGCTGCTAGCGCAGAAAGCGTATTGTGAAGGCGGTATGTCCCTTTGCTTATACGGCAGCATGTTGATTGATGAAATGGAAACCGAAGCAGACAGTGAAAAGCGTACTGAGCTTTCTCAGCTTCTTGACCTTTTAACCCCTGTATTTAAGGCGTGGCCGTCAGAGTTTGGCCCGAAAGCCAACGACTTAGCTATTCAAATTTTAGGTGGCGCTGGCTACACCCGCGAATACCCGGTTGAGCAATGTTGGCGCGATAACCGCCTAAACCCAATTCACGAAGGTACCAACGGTATTCAGGCGTTAGACCTTCTTGGAAGAAAATTGTGGCAGCACGACGGTAAAGGTTTGCAAGTGCTACTTTCTCGTGTCACGCGCGATATGAAGCGCGCAGAAACACCAAGAGCACAGGCACTGGCTGCAAAACTTAAGCCTTATTTAGACCAGCTTGGTGCACTTATACAACAAGCGGCTGCAGATTTGCGTTCTGACAAACAGTCTGTGTTGTTAACCAACGCTAGCTGCTTCTTAAATATCTTTTCAAGCTGTGTAGTGAGCTGGATTTGGCTGCGCCAAGCTAACGTTGCCGAGCAAGCGTTAAGTAAGGGGGCCGGCGAACAGGATGTTGACTTCTACGAAGGAAAGCTTGCTGCAGCAGAGTATTTCTTAAATTGGGAACTACCGCTCGTAAGCCGCGATATAGAAGTACTGACGTCACGAGAAGCATCTTGCAACAACGTTAAGGCAAGCTATTTCTAAATTTATATCATTACTATGTGCGCTTAATACATTGCAGAAGAAGATACAGCGCACATAAATTAAACTGGAGTACAGCTAATGAATGTAGCTGCAAATGTTGAAGGTAAACATATTCTTATTACCGGTGGTGGCTCGGGGATCGGTGCCGCATCAGCTCGCGTTTTAAGTGCTCGTGGTGCAATAGTGGGTATTGCCGATCTCAATGAAGAGAACGCCAAAACACTGGCTGAAGAAATTATTGCATCAGGTGGTAAAGCGTATGCAGTGACGGTTGATGTTACTGAACCTGCACAGGTCAAGGCGATGTTCGAAACAGCCCTTTCTCATCTTGAAAAAATAGATGTGATCATTAACAACGCGGGTATCGATCATTTTCCTGCGCCACTTACCGAAGTCGACGACGCGATGTTTATGAAAAACATTCAGGTTAACTTGGCAGGCGTTTGGTATTGCATGAAAAACGCGCTGAAGCATATGACCACTACAGGTGGCGGTCATATAATCAATATCGCTTCTGTAGCAGGGCTACGCTCAGCGCCAATGATAAGTGCTTATAGTGCGTCTAAACACGGAGTAATAGGGCTGACTAAATCGGCGGCGGTGGAATACGCGCGAGCGAACATTCGTATCAATGCGGTATGTCCGAGTTTTGTTGATACGCCTATGGTTCAAGGCGTGTTATCTAAACTAGATGAACGCGGTCAGAAAGGTTTAATTGCAGCCAACCCAATGAAACGCTTGGGTAAGCCTGAAGAAATTGCAAATGCTATAGCATGGTTATGTAGTGATGAATCGTCATTTATGACGGGGCAGTCTGTGGTACTTGACGGTGGTATGCTGGCATAAGCGCCAAGTGTGATGAAGATAAATCGATAAGCTTTTAAATAATCGTATTTTTAAAGCCTATAAGAAACTTATTACAAGACAAATGCAGCTATCGTAGATAGGACACTGAGATACGTAGCTTGCGTATAAACAGCAAGAGAAGGAATGTTTAATGAACAACCTATTTGATTTAACAGGAAAAGTAGCACTGGTTACAGGTGCTAGCCGCGGTATCGGCGAATCTATTGCCCGTCTGCTTGCCCAGTACGGCGCCCACGTTATTGTATCGAGCCGCAAAATTGATGGCTGTGAAGCGGTTGCCTCTTCAATTCGCGACGCGGGCGGTAAAGCAACGGCGTTGGCCTGTCACGTAGGCGAAATGGAGCAAATTACCGAAACCTTCAATGTCATCAAACGTGATTTCGGTAAGCTGGATATTCTTGTAAACAACGCGGCAGCGAACCCTTATTTTGGTCATATTTTGGATACTGACCTAGGCGCTTATAACAAAACTGTAGACGTGAACATTCGTGGTTACTTCTTCATGTCAATTGAAGCAGGCAAAATGATGAAAGAGCAGGGCGGTGGCGTCATACTCAACACCGCTTCCGTTAACGGAGTAACACCGGGCGACATGCAGGGTATCTACTCTATTACTAAAGCGGCAGTTATTAGCATGACTAAGTCGTTCGCAAAAGAGTGCGGTAGCTTAAACATTCGCGTAAACGCATTGTTGCCAGGTTTGACTGACACTAAATTTGCCTCTGCGTTAACGACTAACGAGCAAATTTTGAAACACGCACTGAAAGTGATTCCGCTGGGCCGCGTAGCAGATCCAGATGAAATGGCAGGGACAGTATTGTATTTAGTGTCAGATGCATCTAGCTACACCACAGGCACGACAGTAGTAGTAGATGGTGGTATGCTAGCGTAATTAGTTTCAATTACGAGATACGACCATGCATATATGGGTTGACGCCGATGCGTGCCCTGCAGTGATCAAAGACATTCTTTTTAAGGCAGCCAGACGTACTAAGCTGCCTTTGTCTTTGGTGGCTAATCATTCTATGTCTGTTCCACCAGACAAACACATAACCTTAACGCAAGTGCCTTCTGGCTTTGATGCTGCTGACGATTACATTGTAGAGAAGTGTGAAGCGGGTGACTTGGTGATAACTAACGACATTCCACTTGCTGCGGATGTGCTGGCAAAAAACGCGCTTGCGTTAAATAACCGTGGTGAAGAATACGACAAGTCGTCTATCAAGCAGATACTGGGTATGCGAGACTTCATGGATACCATGCGCTCAAGCGGTGAACACACTGGCGGACCCAAAGCCTTTTCACAGCGCGACAAACAAAACTTTGCTAACGCACTAGACCGCCTTCTAACCCAAGGCCTCCGCAACCTCAAATAAAATTTGGGGTCAGAGTACATTTCTAACGCATGTAACACCCAAAATATGGGGGCAGCGTACTTTGTATACTGAAAAAAGTATTCTGACCCCATTATCTTTAGCAGTCGCCACCGCCGCCGGCATCACTGCCGCAAGACGAGCTAGAGCTGCTGCTTGGCGTGTAAATGGCTGCGCTACTGTCTCCGTGCGAACCGGACTTGCTGCTGCCAGTCTTTGTGGCAAACGATACTAAAAATATCAATGTACACAGAGCAATAATAGCGATAGATGCTTTCCAGTCACCTGTTGTAGTGCCCGCGTAGCATGCGTACGCAGCCACGGCTAAACTCACAAGCCTTACTAGTAACCTCATAACGTCCTCCTTGTCACTGAAACGTATCAGGGTCAAAGTAAAGACTCTGACCCCATTTTGCCACTTTAAGATGGGGGCAGAAATGTACTCTGACCCCATTATTTGGGACTATTTAACGATGGTCATCTCTTCGATAAGGTTTGTTGCACCGTCAACGTATTGCATTACCCATAGCATGTAGCGCGTGTCTACGTGTATAGTGCGGGTTGTTTTCGGATCAAAGTCCCAATCTGAATTAACACTTTCAAATGTACCGTCAAATAACAAACCGATTAGTTCTGCTTTTGCGTTAAGCGTTGCAGAGCCTGAGTTTCCACCTGTAGAATCTAAATCCGTTAGGAAGTTAACCGGTACGCTATTGATGTCTTCAAGCTTGTACGGACCGTACTGTTTGTCTTCAATAAGCTCAAGCTGCTTTTTCGGTGAATCAAATGGTGTTTCGCCGGTATCCTTTTCAGTAATGCCTTCAAGACGGGTAAAGGGTTCGTAGATAAGGCCGTCTTTTGGAGAGCCACCCATCACGTTTCCGTAAGTCACGCGAAGCGTGCTGTTCGCATCTGGGTAAGCAAGGCTACCCAAAGACTTCTGCCAATCGATTATCGCACTCATGTATTTAGGGCGAAGCGCAGCAGCTTTACCGCTAAGTGTTTTGCTCTTATCTTCAATGGCCATTTCAGTATCAAAAAGCGCAACGGCGAGTTTGATGAACGGGTCGTTACTGCTTTCAAAGTCAGCGCGGCTTGCGGTTAACCACTTCAAACGCTCTTCAGTGTTGTTCAGTGACGTGTTGTCATAAAACGCTTTTAACTTTTTATGAAGTGTTTCGCTGTCTGTACTACCATCAATGCCTACTGCTTTATCGAAAGCAGCAACGCGGTTTTCTTCAGGCTGCTCTAGGTACATGCTGATCATTTTTTGCCAAACAGCTTGATCAACAACCGCATCAAAACGGCGTTCTATACGCTCTGCGTTTTCTTTAAGGCGAATTTGGTCGCGCTCTTGATACCCACGTTCGCGCTCTGCATCTGGCTTTTCTCTTTCAATTGCATTGCGATAAAGGGTTTGAGCAGAAGATAAAAGCTGTGCACGACTAAGGTTGTTGTACCAGAAGTTTTGCTTGTTCATCTGCATTTGCTCAGCGCTGACCGCATCAAGTTCGGCCAATGCTTGCTTCAATTCACTCTTGCCATTTTTATCAAGCCATGCTGCCAGCTGCTCTTCACGCTCGGCGCGGCGAGGAACAAGCCCAACACGTTTAGCACCAGAAAGCTGTCCTAAGGTATTTTTGTGAAAGTTATTCAGGCCAGCAAGTGTTGCTTCATATTTAATGCGCGCATCGCTACCTTCTTCAGAGGAGCTTTCAATGGTTTTAATCCATTCGTCTACCAGTTCAAGGTAAGTAGGGTATAGCCAGTCAAACATGTACGAAACTTGCGACAAACGGGCATAGCGATTGGTAGAACCAGGGTAACCCGCCGCCATTACAAAGTCGCCGTCTTCAAGGCCAGCAGCTGAAACTTTCAAGAAGTGGTCAGGTTTAAACGGTACGTTGTCTTCACTGAAATCAGCTGGTTTCCCATCTTTACCAACGTAAGCGCGATAGAAAGAGAAATCTCCGGTGTGACGCGGCCACATCCAGTTATCTATATCACCGCCGTATTTACCGATGGAGTCAGCAGGCGCGTAGGCAATACGTACGTCACGGATTTCCATTTGCTTGATAAGCTTATACTCGAGGCCTTGAAAAAACGAAGGAACAGAGCAACGGAAGCCTGCTTCAGACTCACATTCTGCAATGAGTGCTTTGCGATTGGTCTCGATAAGGTCGTAGCGCTCACGCCCTTGAACATCATCACCGATACCGCCAATAACTTTGTCGGTTACGTCAGAAAAATCGACAGTAACAAACATGCGAGTACCCGGTGCTGCGGGTAGTTCATCACCAATTTCTTTTGCTAGAAAACCGTCTTTTAAGTAATTGTTTTCTGGAGTGCTGTTATATTGTACTGAACCGCGTGCGCAGTGGTGATTGGTTACTGCTAAGCCTTTGTCAGAGACAAAGGATGCTGAACAACCACCCAGTGAAACAATAGCGCCCATAGGAAATGCGGTTAAATCATTAATGCTGCTGGCAGGAATTGCCAAGCCGGTTTCTTTTAAATCGCCCGCGATTGAAGGGAGCTGTTCTGGCGTGAACATACCTTCCTTAGCATTAACCTGCATTGCCGCGCCAATCAGCGCAGCCGAAATACAAAATACACTTACTTTAGACATCAGTGATCCTTGTTCTTGTCGTCTATCTCATTGTTATAAATCAAACTTAATACATACCAAGTTAACGTTTACGTCAACATTGTTACAGTGTAACTATAATACTCTGTGCGCCCTATAAAAAAGCGTATAGCGCACAGAGTAAATTTGTTAGGAAGTGTGACAAACCGCCAATGAAGGCAGAGAAAGGCGCTTTTATCGCAAAATTAGGAAAGACGAAAGGCAAATAATTCGAACGAAAACAAAAAAGGCAGAGTATCAAACTCTGCCTTTAGAATTAGAAGATCGGTAGTTAGCGATTAAAGCACTGATACCAATGCTTTCGCTAGTGTTTCAACGTTTTCTTGGTTGATGCCTGCAATGTTTACACGGCTAGAATCTACAAAGTAAACGCTATGCTTTTCACGTACTTCGCGCACTTGCTCTGGAGTGATACACAAGAATGAGAACATACCTTTCTGGTCGTTCACGAAGCTAAAGTCTTTTGGTGAACCATTATCGTGAAGGTTTTGTACAAGCATTGAGCGTAGTGATTTCATGCGATCGCGCATCTCGTTCACTTCAGATACCCATTCGTTGTTCAGTGCTTCGTCAGCAAGAATAATGTCTACTAATGCACCACCGTAGCTTGGCGGCATTGAATAGATGCCACGAGCAATAGACTGAATTTGACCCTGCGCAATTTTACGCGTTGCTGAATCTTCAGTGATAATAGCTGCTAAACCAACACGTTCGCGGTAAAGACCGAAGTTTTTAGAGCAAGACGCCGCTACAATTACTTCTGGAAGATTTTCGACCAACAAACGCATGCCGTATGCGTCTTCATCTAAACCTTCGCCGAAGCCAAGGTAAGCTACGTCGATGAAAGGCAAGAATTCACGCTCTTTCGCTACTTCTAGTACTTCATCCCATTGTGCATTAGTAAGGTCTGCACCTGTAGGGTTATGACAGCACCCGTGAAGAAGAACGATATCGCCTTTTTCAGTTTTGCGAAGGGTTTCCATCATAGCGTCGAAACGAATGCTCGCTGACGCTTTATCGAAATACGGGTAGGTTTCAATTTTAAGGCCCGCAGAGCCGATAAGTGGAATGTGGTTAGCCCAGGTTGGGTCGCTTACCCATACTTTCGCGTTGTCGTTACAACGGGCAAGTAGTTCTGATAAAATACGCAGCGCGCCACAACCACCTGGTGCTTGAACAGCAGCAACACGGTCTGCTAAAAGAACAGGGCTATTCTTACCTAACAGCAAAGACAACATACCATCGATAAAACCTTGGTTACCCTGAGGCGTAATGTAGGTTTTGCTGGTTTCTTTGTCTAAAAGCACTTTTTGCGCTTTTGCGACACTTGAAAGAATAGGGGTATTACCTTGCTCATCTTTATATACGCCAACACCTAAATCGATTTTATTGGGGTTGGTGTCTTCACGAAAAGCAGCTGACAGACCAAGAATTGGATCAGGGGCGAGATGGGGTAATACTTCAAACACGATATGTCCTCACGTTACGTTGGTGTGCAATAATTAGCAGGCAGGCATTATGCCATCGATGGTAGAAAAAACGACCCCTAAAGGTTGAAAATATTTCAATTAATCTGCTTTATAAAGCGTAAACGAAAGTTTCATTTCAAAAATACGCTAAATTGAAAAAGAAAAGGCGCGGGTTTCCACTGTTTTTCCTTTGTCTGAGAACCGACGCTCTTTCCAAGTGAGCGTGTTGTTTTTATCAATCAACAACAAGGTAGACGTACGCGTGCCGTATTTTTCGGTTTGAATGAAAATGGAAGATAATGCCTTCTCCCATTCATAACCTATGCCCGTGACGGGTAGCAGGGCGTCATCTGCTTTATTTTCGTGGCGTAAAATATCAAATAAATCGTCATCATTGATTGTACTTCGTTGCTGCACATAGTCATTTAAGGCAGTAACGCCCTGCGTGACTTTTGGCCATGGCGTAGCAATATCAGCATTTGACAGCCCATACACACCGGTATCAATTGAGTGGGTCGAATTGTTTACGTTGTTGTAAACGTGAAGCGCATTCACATCGCCAAATAGTAAGTTATACCCGTTGTACTGGTGACGAGTTTCTTCAAGCGTAGCTAAATATGCTGACTGCTCGGCATAATCTTTTTGGGCCGGGTTTTGTTTAAGCCAATTAGCAACCAATTCCCCGCGGGATACTGCATTTTTATTGATGTTTTGTGGGTCTCTCACATTGGTAAGCGCTGCAATTTTTCCGTTACGCGTAACACCCATCCAAGTGCCGTCAGCTTCTAAATCCTGCCCAGCAAGCATGTGCGGGTGGCTTTCCCAAAATGTTGAAGGTGCAGTCGGTCTTGCGTAAAACTCGTCTCGATTTGCTGCAATGATAAGAGGATAGTCATCTCGCATCTTGTTTGCGATAAATAAAATACACATAGCGTACCTAGTGTCCTTTTCTTAATTTGTTCATCACACATCGTTTAATCGCTACTGTTAACAATTGCGTTACATTTGCGTTTTGATTACTCTTCATCAATGTACGCGCAGAATGATGTGTTACGTAGTAAAAGAATATGCGGGTACAAAACAGAAAAAGAAAGCACGAAGGCCTATGAAGTATTGAAAGCAACCTGCCAATAATGCCATGCCGATGTAGCTCACCAGTATTTAAAGCCTTAAACCAAGCCGTAAATAAAAACCTAAATAAAACCCAATATAGAATAAAAAGCAGAGCATAATAATAATGACAAAACCCTCGCACCCAAATAACCACTCTCAATTAGCCAGTAAGGTCATCGTGGGGAGCAGTATTCCTCGTAAGTGGCCACAGTGGCTGTCGTCGTTTGCCGCGTGGGTGCTCACAAAAAAAGGCTGGCAAGTAGAAGGCGAACTCATTAATCAGAAAAAAGCCATTTTAGCGGTAGCACCGCATACATCAAACTGGGACTTTTTTATTGGCTTATTCGTGGTGTTTTCATTCAAGCTAAACATTAATTTTTTTGGAAAGCACACCATCTTTAAGCCACCACTAGGTGGCATTGTGAGGAGGCTAGGGGGCATTCCCATTGAAAGAAGTAAAGCCCACGGCGTGGTCACCTCTATTGCAAATAAAATTAAAGAGGCTGATCAGCTTATTCTTGCCTTAGCGCCAGAAGGTACTCGTAGCCCCATTTATCCATGGAAAATGGGGTTTATGCATATTGCACAACAAGCTGAAATTCCTGTTCAAGTCATAGGTTTGGACTACGCTAGAAAAAGAATTGTATTGGGGCCAATTATTCAGAAAGTGACTAATATAGATGAACAAATGCAAACTATTTATACGTTTTATGATAATGTTTGCGCAAAATATCCTAAAAACTGCATTATAAAGCCATAACCATTTTTGTAAGTGGTATGTACGCATCTGTCATAAATAGACTAATCCGGTGCGTATTTGGCTAGGTCGCAAACATCTATTTTCGGAGCTTCACCCGTGACAAAATTGGGATTCACAACCCGTCAGGTACATTCTGATCGCATGCTAAACACTCCAGAACATGGTGGTGTACACAGCAGCACATCTAATTCGGTTCTTTTTGAGTTTAAAGATGCGCGGGGCATTATAGATGCGTTTCAAGGCAAGCGCGCAGCTCACGTTTACTCTCGTTCTTCTTCGCCCTCTGTGGCTGCATTACAAAATATGCTAAATGACTTAGAAGGCGGTGTTGGTACGTTATGCTACTCAACCGGTATGGCGGCTATAAGCAGTTCTTTATTTGCCTTGTTAAAGTCGGGCGATCATTTAATCGTAAGCCAATACCTTTTCGGCAACACAAGAAGCTTTTTCGAAACGATAAAAGATTTCGGTGTGCAGGTTACGTACACTGATGTGACCGACATTCAGCAAGTTCAAGAAGCGTATCAGCCGAACACAAAAGGTGTTTACACGGAAACCGTGGCAAACCCTGTAACACAGGTTGCTGATCTTCACGCCATTGGTCAATTCTGTGAAGAAAAGAACATGCTGTTTATGGTTGACAACACCATGACACCGCCGCCAGTTTTCTACGCAAAAGATGTTAAGGCATCACTGGTGTTTTGCTCATTAACCAAATACATCGCAGGTCACGGCAATGTATTAGGCGGCGCAGTAGTGGACACTGGCAACTTTGACTGGACAAAGTTTGACAACCTCAAGCCTGCCTATCAGGTTACAGATACAGCACAATGGGGCATTACTCAAATCAAAAAGAAAGGCCTTCGTGATTTAGGTGCTACATTGGCACCTCAATCAGCCACGGCTATTGCATTGGGCATGGAAACCCTTGATTTGCGTTTAACACGAAGCCAGCACAACGCGATGCAGCTAGCAACCTTTCTAGATAATCACCCAAAGGTATCTAAAGTGTTTTATCCAGGTCTTGCCGACCATCCACAGCATTTTATGGCACGGGAATACCTTAACGGTGGCTACGGTGCAATTTTGAGTTTTGATCTTATTGACGGTGCAGATCCTGTGGCGTTTTTGAACGAAATGGAGCTGGTTATTTGTGCAACGCACTTAGGCGATAATCGCACTCTTGCGCTTCCTGTTGCCCCTACTATTTATTTCGAGAACACGGCAGAAGAACGTGAACTTATGGGGATTTCCGAAACCATGCTACGTATTTCGGTAGGTATTGAAGACACTCAGGATCTGATTGCAGATTTCGAAGCAGCGCTAAACACGATTTAGACAATGTTTTGCTACGTTAAACTACAGAAAAAGGGGCTTTCGCCCCTTTTTTATATGGTATTAATTGCCTTCAATATATATGTTTGACTAGCACCTGTTAGTCAAAACCTAGCGTGATTTGACCGCGAATTTCACCACTTGGAAATGCGTCTGAGTGGAAGTTAGTGTAAAGACCCCCGTCTGCCATCACGCCCATTTGCTCAGCGGTTAACGTAGTATTAGCTGGTACAGACCACATTCCATCGGTACCATCAGTGAGCCCAAGTAATACACCACCATTTACACCCGCTTCACCTTCGTGAATGTGCGCCATGTTGGCAGTCATTCCAGTTATAGTTACGCTACCTGACAGTGCACCTGTTGATGTATTCAGAGTAAATGCACCAGCGCCGCTTGCTGTAGTAGTTACTGCAGGCACTTCTTGTAGGCCGTTGGCAATGATGCCGTACACTTCAATGTTGTCAGGCGTGATCTGACCTCGAATTTCACCGCCAGTGAATGCCGCTGTATGCACATTCACATAGTGACCACCTGAAAGTAATTGCGTAGCAGTGGCTTCATCTAGCATTACGCTACCGTCTGTCATCCACACACCCGCCGTTTCTTCGCTCTCGACCAACGCTTCTAGCACAGGCCCATTTACACCAGCAAACCCAGTGTGAATATGTGCCATAGTCGCATTTTCGATGGTGGTTACCGCCACAAGAGAAACGTTATTGTTGGTCGTATCGAAAAGAGCATAGCCAGAGCCCATTGCCATAGTATCTACTGCTGGTACTTCTTGACTGCCACTTAGCGAGAATGTCACTACCGCTGTTGTATCAGGAACAATTTGACCACGCACTTCGCCACTTGGGTTGGCGGTAGTGTGCACGTTCAGATACCATTCACCACTAGTAAGCGCATCTAAGTTACTCGGCGAAATGATAGTCTCAGCTAAAACATACGTGCCATTACCTGCATCAGTGAGTGGGAAAGCAACCGGGCCGTTCATACCGATGCCGCCATCGTGTACGTGTACACCCGTAACGTCGGTTAGGCCTGAAACGTCAACGCTTACGCTAAATGCAGGCAAGTCTTCGTCAATTTCAACTACTGCTGTTGCAGTAGACATAGTATCAACAGCGGGTACCTCTTGTGAGCCACTTAAACTTACGTTGTAAGTCATATCAGCGTTAAAAGCAGGTGGAGGTGGTGCTAGGCCATCAAGTAATGCTAATTGAGGTAAATCACCTTCCATTGCGCCGTCTAGTGCAACTGCCGTGTAAATCTCACCATTTTCTAATGATAAGACGTCTGTTTCAATTGCCACTGTCTTGGTACCAGTAGGCGTAACCGTCACTACGTAGTCACCTTCCGCAAGGCTTACATAACCTGTTTCAACAAGCTCACCGGTCTCATAGGCAATATCAGCAAATGCCGGGTCAACCGCATCAATTTCGCCGTCTGCGGTTACATAAATATCGACGTTACCCGCTGAAGGTGAAGCATGTACAATGCGTACTTTCGCTTCAGTAGCAACAGATCGTGGCATATCAACAAGTACATCAAGTTCTGGCGCCGCTAAAACGTTATTTGCGATAGCGGTATAAGACATACCTACTTCTAGTGTCAATTCTGCATCGTCAACAGCCACAACACTGTTGTCACTATCGGCTACAACATCAATTAAGTAATCACCCGCAGCAACGGACAGGTAATCGGTGGTGCGTGGGAACTGAATGCCGTCTACTAGCACAATCTCGTTATTGGCAATAACGTCCACCGCTGGCGCGTCGCTAATACCGTGCACTACGCGAATTTCGGCACCTGCTTCTGTATCCCATATCTTGAAACTGCCGTCACCGTCTGCAGCTAGTAGTGTTACAGGCGAATCACCAGTACCCACATTATTAGTGGCAGCAATGAGTAAATCCGCGCCGTCAGCCAAGTTAACCGTGCCTGAGTCGTACACTACAGTGGTTTCGCCCGCTGGCGTGATTCGAATTTGATAGTCGCCTGCCGGCACTTGAATTAAATCGGTAAAATCTGTGAATTCAGCGGTAACAAGCGGTTGCTCTGCGCTAATATCCGCTTCTGGGGCGGTAACGTAGATGTCAACCGTTGGCGCCATAGACGCTGCATGTACAATTTGTACTTGAGCGTTACCAGCATCAACTGCGGTTTCCATACTGGTCACAGTTAAAAGCGATAATGTTTCATCGCCAACATTACCCACGGCAAAAATATCGTAGTTCACGTCAGCTTCTAAAGTAACGTCAGCTTGCAGCACTTCAGCGTTTTCACCTGGAAGAATACCTGTTACCCCAATATCGTATGTACCCGTTTCAACTTCAAACCGTGATGAAGCGACCTGGTAATCTACATTTTCTAACCCGTTCAGAATTGCGTCGTTAGCGGTGACATTGACCATAGGAGCGTCAGATGCTGCGTGAACAACGCGAACGTTAGAATACTCAATAACGGGGGCGGGGACTTCAACGACTTCATCATCGTCATCATCAGAGCAGCCGATTAAAAATAGTGGTAAGATTGAACATGCAAGGAGCGCTTTGGTCCTTCTCATTTTTTGTATCCTCTTAATTGTGTTGTGGCAAACCCGATTACGTGAAGCGGATAAGAGAAGATCAACCTCCTTGTAACATTAATTCAATGTAATGTTTTCAATTAATTTACAAGGTTGTCTAATTTTTCAGATTATCGTTCGATAAACTAGAACAGTTACCTCATTTTTTTGAGATTTTCATCCAAACTTATTCCGCTAATATCATTGTGTATTAACGAAACAACGAACATTGGAGTGCAGCATGAAAACAGTTTTAGCTATATTTTCCAGCCTTAGTGGCGAACAAGGTAATTCTTCAAAAATTGCAAACGAATACCTTTCAAAAATTGAAAGTGATGACTCAGTAAGTATTAATCGTGTGGATGTAGCCTCGCTGGCCCTTCCTCACCTAACAGGTGAAGAGATGCAGGCGTGGATGACTGAGGCGTCTGAGCGAAATGAATCACAACAGGCATTGGCAAAAATCTCTGATGACATTGTTGAAGCAGTAAAAGAGGCAGATGAAATTGTACTGGCAGTGCCAATGTACAATTTTGGTATTCCATCGAGCTTGAAAGCTTATTTCGATCGTATTGCAAGAGCAGGTGTCACGTTCAAGTACACCGAGACAGGCCCTGTTGGTTTATTAGAAAATAAATCAGCTACTGTTTTTGCCGCGCGTGGTGGTGTATATGCAGGTTCAGACTTTGATACGCAAACACCATATTTAAAACACTTTTTAAATTTTATTGGTATTAGCGATGTAAAATTCGTTTATGCTGAAGGACTTAACATGGGTGAAGAGCAGGCAAATAAGGCTTTTGCTGAAGCAAGCGAAAAAATTATTGAACTAACCAACAACTAAACACACTAAATTAATGCAGTTAGCTAAAACGTAGGAAGTATGTTTTCAGCTAAAAGTGTGTTCCAAGTTGAGTGTGCTTGATTGCCCCGCGTCTTACGCGGGGCTTTTTTATGCGCGGCTTTTAGATTCTCGTTTGGTGTGACCTGTAGGCAGCGTTGATATTCGCGGTTTTATTCGCTTTTGAGGAGTGCCTCTATGTCAGCGATAAAAGCCGGATCAGTGGGCTTTGTTGAACTAGGGTAGTGGGTTATTTGCTTACCGGAACTGTCAATAAGGTACTTATTAAAGTTCCATGATGGCGCTTTGCCGGTGGCGGTTTTTAGCATTCTATACATAGGATCGGCGTCTTCACCTTTTACCGATATTGGTTCAAACATCGGGAACTTTACGCCATAAGTCAATTCACACAGTTCTGCCGTTTTGCCTTCATCATTATCTTCTTGGTTAAAATCGTGCGACGGGAAGCCAAGTACTACAAAATCTTTGTCTTTATAATCACTATAAAGGGCTTCTAAACCTTCAAATTGTGGCGTGTAGCCGCAATAGCTGGCTGTGTTAACCACTAAAAGGGTCTTTCCGGCATATTCGTTACACAAATTCACCGTTTCTTGTGAGTTGAGCTTACGCTTCATGAATTTTAGTACGCTGGGGCACTCGCTCGCAAAGCTAGGAGTCGTGAAAAAGCTGAGCGCAAGCAACGCAGGTACAAAACCTTTCGCTTTCATAGTGTTTTACCTCATCAGTGAATTTTTGTTATTTTGTTCAGGCCGACAGACCAGTTTCACAACCATAAACGCAGAGGGTTTACGTTTGGTTCACTATCTCAATCGATGAACGTTAGCGCTTTAGCAACGGCTCTGCGTATAATGTTAACGTTTTTTACATAACAACGACTTAAAATAATGAAAAAATACTCTTCTTTACTCATCGCGGCTAGCGTTACTTTTGCGTTGGGCGGATGTGCAAGCACCACTAACGAAACATCTAGCCAAGCAGCGCCTACATCGCTTCCTGCTGCCACTGTCCAGCAAACCGTTACACCAGATGTCGGGCCTCAGAACAGCGCGAAAAATGGTGACATTACTTTAAAGCAAATAATGTCAGACCCTCAATGGATGGGCGCGCTACCCGAAGGTATGGGGTGGTCGGTCAATGGCGATAAAATTGTTTTTGAAAAAGAAAGGCAGAATAGCGCGTTAACAGATGTTTATGTTGCTGAACTCTCAAACCCTGCCAATGCCGTAAAAGCGCCATTATCAGACTTGCACAAGTATCGTTTTGACGAACGTGTAGTAAGAAATGATGGTGTAATTGCTTATTCATTTGAAGACAGTGTTTATGTGCAATTTACCAACGGTGAAACCGTGCGTATCGCGCGTGGCGGGAATGCGCTGTCAACGCTTTCATTTATGACTGATGGCCGCTTAATGGCGTTAAGCGGTAACAAATTTATTGCTATAGACCTATCTAACGGCAACCGCGAAGAATTATTGAGCTGGGAGTTTAGCGACGAACCCAAAGCGGTTGAGCCGCCTAAAGATTATATTGCCGAGCAGCAACAGTCGCTGGTGGAATACATCAAACTACAGCGCAAAAACAGACAAGAAAAAGACGACGCTCAAAAAGCGTTGGCCAAAGAAAACAGCAGTGTAGCACCTACGCCGTTTTACTTTGATAAGTCGCATCGACTAGCGGGTATTAGCGTTTCACCTGCGGGTAACTTCGCGGTAGTAGCAACCACGGAAAGTAAGCCGACTCGTGATGACAGCGACATCATGCCGCATTATATCCAAGAAGACAGCCGCATAGCCGCGAAACCCGTGCGCCAACGTGTTGCAGATGCGGAATCGGTAAATCATGAACTGTGGCTGCTTAATTTGAAAACAGGCGAGAAGAGTGAACTTAAATACTTTACTTTGCCTGGCTACAATGACGACGTACTTGCAGATGTAAAAGAAGAAAACGCGAAAGCAAAAGGCGAGACCTATGAAGTTAATCGTTTGCCGCGCGACATTACCTTACTGCAAAGCTGGTATTGGACTAAGCCTTCGATTCGCTGGCACAAAAGCGGTAACGCTGTTGCCGTAATGCTAGAAGCGTGGGACAACAAAGACCGCTGGATTGCAACAGTCGACTTAGCGAATAAAACGCTAGAAAACCAACATAGGCTTCATGACGATGCGTGGGTAAACTACCGTTTCAACGCATTTGATTGGCTAAATGACAGCGAAACACTTTACTATCAGTCTGAGCATACTGGTTACTCTCACTTATACGTTCAAAAGCCTGGCGAGAAGCCTGTCGCGCTAACCAGCGGCCGTTTTATTGTTGACGATTTAACGCTTTCTAGCGATGACAATTATATCTACTTTAAAGCTAATATGGAGCACCCGGGGCTTTACGAAGTTTATCGTGCAGATTTAAGTGACAATACCATCGATACCATGACTGATTTGAATGGTATGACAGACTACTCACTTAGCCCTGATGGTAAAAATTTGCTGCTAAGCCATAGCAAGGTGAATCAACCACAAGAGCTTTACATTAAGCCAGCAAACGAAACAACAGCGGCAAAGCAAATCACGCAAGGCACCAGTGCAGATTTTAATGCACTTCCATGGGCGGTGCCTAACGTCGTTGCTATTGAATCGTCGCATACCGATGCACCTATTTACGCACGAGTATATTTACCGGAAAATTACGACAAGACGGCACCAAACAAAGCGGTAGTGTTTAATCACGGTGCAGGCTACTTGCAAAACGCCCACATGGGGTGGTCTGGTTACTTCCGAGAATACATGTTCCATAGCATGCTCGTGCAGCAAGGCTATGTCGTACTAGATATGGACTATCGCGCTAGTGCTGGCTACGGACGTGATTGGCGAACCGCTATTTATCGTCAAATGGGTACCCCTGAAGTGCAAGATTTGCGTGATGGTGTTAACTGGCTTGTTGAAAATGCAAATGTAGATCGTGAGCGTATTGGCACATACGGCGGTTCATACGGCGGCTTCTTAACCTTTATGTCTATGTTTACCGCGCCAGATCTGTTTGCGGCAGGTGCAGCACTTCGTCCGGTAACCGATTGGGCCCATTACAACACGCCATATACGGCTAATATTCTGAATACGCCTGATATCGACCCCATCGCGTTTGAGCGTAGCTCGCCGATTTATTTTGCCGATGGACTAGAAAAGCCTTTGCTTATCAATGCGCCAATGGTTGATGACAACGTGTTTTTCCACGACACCGTGCGATTGGTACAGCGTCTTATCGAGCTTGAGAAAGAAGATTTTGAAACGGCCATTTATCCGGTAGAGCCACATGGCTTTGTACAGCCAAGCTCTTGGCTTGACGAATACCGCCGTATCTATAAGTTATTTGAAGAAAACTTATAAGCAAAGCCTTTACTTGAATCGCCTAACGCCTAAGAAGCGCTGGGTTGTTCACAAAGTAATAGGCTTACAGAAAAAGGCCCAAATTCAATGAATTCGGGCCTTTTTTATTCTTCATTTTTTGCTTCAGCACATTTTATCTGTTTTAACGAATTAAAATGCGCAAAAAGAGTGACGCTATATCGCTCGAGTTTCTATTTTCTTTTCGCCGTAATAAACATAAGTAAAAAGATTGCGAGACCCGTAAGCGCCCCGAATAAATGCGCGTCTACGGCAACTTTTGCGTCAATCAGGTTTGCAACTTGTTCACTACTACCGTCTATTTGCTCGTATCCCACTTTAATCGCTAACCCAATAAGTAGTAACCAACCCGACTTCATCTTCTCTTTTATATCAACACAGGCGCCCCATGCGAAAATACCGTGTAATGCGCCAGACAAACCCGCGTACCATATTAGATCTGGAGAGAAGAAATAAAGCCCGACACTGGTTCCTAAGCAGCACCATACAAAAACTTTTAAGTACAAACCAATGCGATAATGTTCACCGTGTAGCGCCCACAACAGCGCTAGACCTGCTAAATTTAAAAGTAGGTGGTAGCCATTGGTGTGCACGATATTGCCGCTGACTATACGCCAAGTTTCTAGACCTTGAATGGCGTACCTATCGTAAGCCAAATAATTGCCAGACATAGGCTCAAAGAAAAACGCGACTACGGAGCATAGCGCTATAAATAAAGGACCAGCGCTATACTTAAGCGAAAACGGCAGTGACATCATCAGTGTTAGTTATTTTTGAAATTAGAATTTGCTGGCTATGATACAGAAATTGCCTATAGGGTGAAAACTGAAGTACGCCCAAAACAAAAAGACGACAGTAAAGGAGTAATTATGTCTTACATCATTACCGAAAATAATCAGCAGTGCTTAACCATTACGCTTAACCGAACTGACAAGAAAAATGCGTTAACACGCGATATGTACCAAGAAATGGCGAATGCCATATTAGGTGTTAAGAACGATGGCTCAACGAAAGTGGTGGTGATAAAAGGTGCCGGTGATTGTTTTACCGCAGGCAACGATATTGGCGACTTTACGCAGCAGCAAGATCACGCTCAGGTGCCAGAAACAGCTGCCTTTATGCGAGCTTTGGCTGCATGTAATTTACCGGTTATTGCTCAAGTTCACGGATTAGCAGTGGGCATAGGCACAACGCTTTTACTTCATTGCGATTTTGTTTACGCCACTCCAGATACCCGATTTGTTCTACCATTCATCAACTTAGGGCTTGTTCCTGAATATGCATCAAGTTATCTTTTGCCTAAGGTTGCAGGTCATATCAAAGCGGCAGAGTGGCTAATGCTGGGCGAACCTTTTACCTCTGCCGACGCTTATCAATTTGGTATTCTGACAAAAGCTGTCGACGCTCACGAAATAGATAAAACGGTTCAAACTACGGTAGAGAAACTCGTCGCCAAGCCTTCATTTTCGCTTAAACAAACAAAAGCGCTATTAAAAGGTAACGGAGAGCGAACAAACCAACAAATGAACGAAGAGTTTGATATATTTTTAGAAGCGTTGGGCACAACCGCAGCCCAGGAAGCGTTTGATGCGTTTCTTAAAAAACGCCCAATTAACCCCGAAAAATTTAAATAAGAGGAAGTATTATTTTGAGACGCAGTGCTTTTTTCAGAGCTTCAGTGGTAACTCTTGCATTATCTAGCTGTATTATTTTTGGTGCGAACGCGAAGCAAACACGTGAAGTCGGAGAACCAGAAGCGGCAACAGGCTACATAGAGAAAAAGGCATTTGAAGCCGAAGATTATATGGTTGTAGCGGCCAATCCCTATGCGTCTTGGGCGGGAAAGAATATTTTAGAAAAGGGCGGAAGTGCGATCGATGCAGCGGTAGCTGTGCAATCGATGCTTTCGCTGGTTGAACCACAATCGTCAGGTATTGGTGGTGGTGCATTTATCCTTTATTGGGATAATAAGAATAAAGTACTTCACACCTTTGATGGCCGTGAAACAGCACCGAAAGCTGTCAATTCTCATTGGTTTATTGAAGGTAATAAGCCAATGCGCTGGTTAGATGCCGTAGTAGGCGGTAAGTCGGTTGGCGTGCCTGGTGCAGTAAAAGCGCTAGAAATGGCTCAGGGCGAGTTCGGCAAGCTGCCTTGGAATACGCTGTTCGACGATACAATCAAAACAGCTGAAGACGGCTTTAAAGTATCGCCGCGTTTAGCCAAACTTGTTGCATTAGACTATCACCCTGGCCTGAAAACTTTTCCTGCAAGCTCTACTTACTTCTTCCCGGCAGGCTTACCGTTAAAAGAAGGCACGGTAAGGAAAAATAAGAAGCTGGCCAAAACCTTAAGAGGTATTGCTGAAAAAGGCAGCGACTATTTATTGAAAGGCGAGGTCGCTGAAAAAATAGTAAAAGCGGTAAATAGCGCTGAAATCAACCCAGGCCAGATGACGTTAGATGACTTAGCAAACTACGAGCCTGTAAAGCGCGAACCTGTTTGTGGGCTATATCACGAAAAGCGTATCTGCGGTATGGCACCGCCTAGTTCTGGTGGCGTGAACGTCTATCAAATTCTTAAAATGTTAGAAGGTTTTGAACTTAGCCAGTATGCGCCGGATTCAGTAGAGTTTGCCAACCTGTACACGCAAGCAAGTGCGCTTTCGTATGCCGACCGCGAGAAGTTCATAGCGGATAGCGATTTTACTAACTTGCCGTTTGCGGCCATGATTAATACCGCTTATCTTCAGCGCCGTGCCGAGAGTATTGCTGTTGATAAAGAGTGGCGCCGCAAACGCGCGGGTAATCCTTACGCCGATGCGAATGTAGCACTTGGTACGTCAATGGAGCTGCCCAATACCTCACACGTTTCTATAGTAGACAAAGAGGGCAATGCAGTATCAATGACTACCAGCATTGAATTCATGTTTGGTTCTGGGATTATGGTAGAAGGCTTCCTGCTTAATAATCAGCTTACCGACTTTTCATTTTCGCCAACCAAAAACCGTTTTCCAGTACCAAATCGCGTAGAGCCTGGTAAGCGTCCTAGAAGTGCTATGAGCCCTACCATGGTGTTCGACAAAGAAGGGAATTTAGAGGTGGTTGTAGGCTCGCCGGGCGGCTCTAGAATTGTAAGCTACGTCGCTCAAACCCTAATTGGAGTTTTAGACTTTGGCTTGGATATTCAGCAAGCCATCAATCTTCCTAAAATTACTAATCGAAACGACTACACTGCGTTAGAGAAGGGCACACCAATAGCTGAGCTTGAAGAGCCGTTAAAGGCACTCGGCCATAACGTTAAAGTAGTGGATTTAAACAGCGGTCTTCATGGCATTCAGTTTAAATCAGGTAAATTAATTGGCGGCGCAGATCCTCGCAGAGAAGGCATTGCAGTAGGGCGCTAATTTGGCGTTTGCCTAGTTAAAACTAAATGCAGCAATGCGCTGTTGAGTGAGTGAAAGCGGAAGGTTAGATATCTTCCGCTTTTTTGTTTGTGCTGGGGTAATGTAAATAAAATGGTCTGCTCTTTCGAGTTTCTACTCTTAACTATTCGATTTTTCAAGAAGGAGTAATACCGAACGAACATGTGCAGAAAAAGACGACACTGGTGTTACTTGAATGACACGCCAGCCCTGATTGTTGTATTTGGTAACTTCTCCGTTAAGGGTGTCTAAATTAAGTTGGCTAGACCAAAAGTTTCGAGTTTTAAATTCAACGACTTTTTGCATTTATTTATAGTTCCTTCTACAGCTTTATTCTTTAAATTGTTAGATAGTAATATAACCTTCAAGGTAAGACACCGCTTGGCCAGAAATAAGCACGCGGTCGCCTGCCACCTCACATTTTAATGTGCCACCTCGTTTAGATGCTTGATAAGCCATAAGTTTTGACCGTCCAAACACTTTTGCCCAATAGGGAGCCAGCCCAGTGTGGATTGAACCGGTAACCGGATCTTCATCACCGCCATTCGCAGGCCAGAAATAACGGGATACAAAGTCAAATTGCGTACCCGGTGCTGTCACTACCACATCATAGGGGGCGAGTGATTTAAGCTGCTCGCTGTCTTGAATTACGCTTAAAACATCGTCTTCGTCAGAATAAACAGCAAAATAAGCTTGGTTATTTTTTAAAATACTTTTGGGCTTGATAGAAAGCCCTTGTAGTAACGCTTCAGGCACATCGTTGACTGGGTGGGGCATTTTATTGGGGAAGTCCATTTGAATAAATCCGTCGTCTTTCTTAACGACTTTCATCATACCAACCGACTTGGCTAATAGAGAAATATGCGGTAATTGGTAATTTTCGCTAAAGATTACGAAAGCGGATGCCAGCGTTGCGTGGCCACAGAAGTCGATTTCCGTCATGGGGGAAAACCAACGTATAGCGAATACGCCATTATCATCTTCAACTAAAAAGGCGGTCTCTGAAAGGTTATTTTCAGCAGCGATTTCTTGCATTTTTTCATCGCTAAGCCATTTTCCCGTTATAACTACTGCAGCAGGATTACCCTTAAACCTTACATTGGTAAATGCATCGACAACGTTAATTTTAATTTTCATTAGAACGCGCTTTTTTTATGATCGTATTTAAGTTTGGTTCAATTGGCATTGCCTTAAATGGGCTAACGTTAGCGCCACCTGTATTTCCATGAGGTACTAGCCCAAAAACAGTTTTAGTGGCAGCGCCCGCAATTCTGAAAAGTTGACCAAAAAACTCACCAATATTGCCTTGTTTCACTGCCCATAAAAGCATTTGAACGTGTACTTTAACGTGTAGCCTTGTAGAGGCTTGACTAAGAACATGTGCATTTTCTAAGTGTGAAAAAGCACACTGTTGGCTGTTTTGGTTTTGCTTTCTATGAGCTAGCGCTAGTTCAGCTTCTACATAAGGGCGAATATTGCGCGTAAAGCCTTTTGCTTTGAACATGGTGTAAGCACCTTTATTGAGGTTGATTTAAACCAAGCTCTTTTTGCATTTTCTTGGTTAACCCTAACGATACTAGTTTATAAGATGCGCTTAAATAGTATTCTAACGCTTCATCTTCATCACTCTCGCAATTGTACTGTTGTATCCACTTCATTCCACGACTAGCGAGATAGGGCGCAGGCCTATAGCCAGGCTTTTCTTCCAGAAAATAATAGTTTTGCTCAGATGTTTTAAAGGTAAAAGCAGGGTGTCCGTCCTTGCCAATGCTGCCTATAGCAAAAACTTTACCACCTACTTTCCATACTTCTGAATTTCCCCACTGAACGACATGAGTAGTGTGGGGCAGTGATTTGCAAAAATGATTGAATTCGTCGAGGGTCATAGTTACTCACTTAACTAATTGTCAGAGCATGAGTCATAGATCTTTATCATAATCTTATGTTTCGCTGTCACTACGATGCTTGCTGATTAACTCTGAAATAGCATTTGTTTTTGCCTGCGAGCGACTTTTACATTTCTTTTTATCATCATAATGTCCCGAAGAGCACTCAGCTTGGTTGCCGTTAGCTTTAATCACAGCAGACGTTGTATTGTAGATAGCATCTAAGCCGTCATGGGTGGTATTAATTGTGCCGCAGCCAACAAGAAGTAGAGAGAAAAGTGGGAATGCAACAATCTTCATTTAGTTAAAACCTTCCTTGAAAATAGATGCAGTTGCGCCTAATTAGCGCTACCTTAAACACTTGAAATTACTACAACTACACAAAGAATACAAAACTAGACGGCAGACTAAATTAACCATATTAGGTGATTTTTCATCTTACTCTTCTTGCTTTAGCCAAAAAGAATTAGCAAGGATGAAAGTGGGCCCCCCAGGTCCATGAACCTTCTCGCTGACCAAAAAAAGGCGACCTAGCCTTTCTTCGCGTGTACAAATTCAAGATGGTCAAGCAGTTAACTTTAGTTGGTTACAGAGCATGGCACTGAATCGATGGCTTCCTTGAGTTCTTGGGTAAACTCGTGACCCAAACCCAATGACTGTTCTTGATACCAATCAAACGACTCTTTTATTTCCCTTTTAACTTATAGGTGAAAGGAAACAGGCAGTATCTTTTAATTAAGACCCTTTTCTATCTCTACCCAACTAATGCTTTTTACCGCACCAGACTCTAGCTCTGCGCTGCGAGATTCTGCAAGTTTTACCCACTTGGATTCCACATCGCTATCAATCTTGGTATCCATAGCCGTTAAAAGACAGTGGGCAGCAAGTGCTTTCTCTTTAGTACTGAGTTGCTCGATATTTTCTAGCATCACTTTGAATGCCTCAGACATAAAATAACTCCCATTGGGTATGATTTGATATTACCACTAAAAAAGAGAAGTGAAAGGCTGGATTTACAAGTAGCGGTGGTCTTACCCACTAAAAGTGGACATCCATGTTAAGCGTATGTCGCTTCGTATTCGTAAGGGCTGACATAGCCCAATGTTGAATGCTGACGCACGCGATTATAAAAAATTTCAATGTACTCGAAGATACAAGATTTGATTTCCTGAAGCGAGTTGAATTTCTCCCCGTATATGAGTTCGACTTTCATTCGACTGAAAAATGACTCCATTACTGCATTGTCCCAGCAGTTGCTTCTTCTGCTCATGCTGGACACTGCGCCAATGCTCATTATTAGGTCTTGGTATCGCACAGAGCGATATTGAACACCTCTGTCGGAGTGAATGATTAACCCTGGTTCTATGTCTCGTCTGCTAATTGCCATATTAAGTGCGCGTATAATAAGCTCTTCGGTCATATGGCCATCAAACGCCCACCCAACAATAGCTCTTGAGTACAAGTCCATTACGGTAGCCAAATAATGCCATTGGCCTTTAAATCGAATGTAAGTGATGTCAGTGACCCACTTTGTATTGGGCTTTGTTGCTACAAATTGTCGGCGCAAAACGTTTTCACTCACGCGCACATGACTATGACTATATTGCGAGTATCGAAACGCTCTACCGTTACGAGCACGTAACTTTAGTTGCTGCATGATTTTCGCAATGGTATTAACGCAG